>DATHUR010000042.1:0-29392 GCA_035462025.1 Egicoccus sp.
GGTGCAGTGCGGTCGCTGCGCCGGCCACGTCCCCCGCGGCGATGCCGGCGGCGCCGAGTGCCCGCCACCCGGCGCCGATGCCCCAGGGATACCCGGTGGCCTCGGCCAGCGCGATCGCCTCCTCGATGACCGTGCGGGCGCGGTCGGGGTCCTCGACCGCCGTGACCGCGCCGCGGACGAGCGCGCCGAAGACCTGCAGGATCGGGCTGTCTCCGGCGGCCGTCCGAGCGAGCGCCTCGTCGACGAGGACGAGTGCGGCCGCGGCGTCGGTTCGCGCCTCGAGCAGCGCCGCGAACAGGCGCAGTTCGATCGTGAACGCGACGAGCGCGAGCGTGTCCGCCACCTCGATCGCCTCGGCGAGTCGCGCGGCGGCCCTGGCCGGGTCGCCCGCGCGCAGGGCGACGAGGTGGTCGGCCCGTGCCGCGAGCACGAAGCCGACGCCGCGCTCGCCGCCGGCGAGGACGCCGGCGAGCAGGTCCTCGGCCCGCTGCGGCCGGTCGGTGAGCAGCGCCGCGGTCGCGGTGGTCGCCACCGCCATGTCCCAGACCGGACCGCTCCCGTCCGGCCACCGTCGCAGGATCTGCTCGCCCAGGTCGAACACCTTCTCGGCGCGCCCGTTGTGGACCAGCCCCCACAACGGTGCGAACAGGATCGTCGCCCGATCGGGATCGGGGTCGGCGAGCAGACATCGCCGCACGGCGTCCTGCAGGTTGGCCTGCGCGACCTGGACCTGCTGGAACAGCTCGGCGGACCAGCCGAAGGCGCCGCGCGTGACCAGCGACGCCGCGACACCCACGTAGTGGTCGATGCAGCGGGCATCGCACGGCGCGAGTTCGCCGCTGGCCTCGAGTTGGCGGCGCGCGTACAGCCGGATCGTCTCCGGCAGCCAGTACACGGTGTCGCCTGCCCGCTCGCCCACCGAGAGCAGCGAGCGGTTGACGAGGATGTCCAGCCGATCGATCGTCACGGTCTCGGGCGTGTCGGGGCCGCCCGCGACGGTGTGCGCGGCAGCGACCGGGAACGGACCGGAGAACGCACCGAGGCTGGCGAAGAAGCGCTGGACGCCCGGCTCGAGGCGGTCGTACGACCAGTCGATCGCGGCCTCGAGGCTGCGGTGGCGCTCGGGGCCACGGTCGCGGCGGCGGGTCAGCAACTCGAAGCGGGCGTCGAGGTGGCGCAGGATGTCGCGCGGGTCGAGGCTGCGCGTCCGGGCGGCGGCCAGTTCGATCGCCAGGGGCAGCCCGTCGAGCCGGCGCGCGATGGCGGCCACGGTCCGCGCGGTCGTCGGGTCGTCGGACGGCGTCGCTCCGGCCTCGGTTGCGCGCTGGAGGAACAGCTGCACGGCCGGTGAGGAACGGATGGACGCGTCCGCGTCGTCGTCGGGGACCGGCAGCGGTGCGAGGACCAGTACCTGCTCGCCCGGGACGTCGAGGGGTTCACGGCTGGTCACCAGCAGCCGCCAGCGCGGACCGGCCGCGCGCAGGCGCTCGACCGACGCGGCCACCGCGTCGAGCAGGTGTTCGGCGTTGTCGAGCACGAGCAGGCGCGGTTGGTCGCCCAGCGCCGCGGCCGCCGCCGTCACGTCCGGGAACCCGAGGCTCTCGGCGATGACCGACGGCACACCGGACGGGTCGCGGACCGACGCGAGCTCGCAGATCACCGCCGGTAGCCCGCCCGGTTCGTGCACGGCCTCGCGGACGAGGCGGGTCTTGCCGACCCCGCCGGGACCGGTGACGGTCACGAGCCGGTGGCGGCGCAGTGCGCCGGCCAGCCGTGCCAGATCGGCCTCGCGGCCCAGCATCGTGCCGGGCGCGGGCGCGCCCCGCGTGGTCGACGTCACCCTCGACCTCCCCGGCACGAGCGAACATCCGAGCGAGTCTGTCACCGCAGGTCGCCGTTGACCAGACCTCTCGGCTGGGTCGGAACGCTGCGTCGAACGCCGTGAGATCGCATCTCACGCCTTCAGGTCGTCCGCACCCAAGGAGAGAATCGGATGACCACGATGCACGTTTCCCCGCCGCTCACCGACCGGGCCGACGGCCTGGCCGAGCGGATCTTCGGCGCCACGATCGGCACGCTCGAGTTGTTCTCGATCCACGTCGGCCGGCGGCTCGGCCTGTACGCCCACCTGGCCGACGGCCGCCCGCGCACGGTCGACGAGGTCGCCATGCAGTGCGGGGTCGCCCCCCGCTACGCGAGGGAGTGGCTCGAGCAGCAGGCCGTCGCCGGCTTCCTCGACCTCGCGGTCGACAGCGACGACGCGTCACTGCGGCGGTACCGCCTCGCCGACGATCACGCCCGCGTCCTCGCCGACGCCGACGACCCGCTGCACGTCGCGCCGTTCTCGGCCGCGCTCGCCGGCATCGGCCAGGCGCTGCCGCACGTCGTCGACGCGTACCGCACCGGCGACGGCGTGCCCTACCACCTCTACGGTGAGGACTTCCGCGACGGCCAGGGCGGCATCAACCGCCCGGCGTTCAGCCGCGACCTCGTCGAGACCTGGCTGCCGGCGCTCCCCGACGTGCACCGCCGTCTCATGGAGGGCGCGCGGGTGGCCGACGTCGGCTGCGGCGTCGGGTTCGCGTCGCTGGCCGTCGCCCGCGCCTTCCCGTCCAGCACGGTGACCGGGATCGACACCGATGCCGGCTCGATCGCCGACGCGCAGCGGCAGACGCCGTCCGAACTCGCCGACCGGCTCCGCTTCGTCACCGCGGACGGGGCCGACGCGGACCGTCACGGTCCGTTCGACCTCGTGCTCGTGCTCGAGACGCTGCACGACATCGGCGACCCGGTGGCCGCCCTGTCGGGCATCCGGTCGTCGCTCGCCGACGGTGGGGTCGTCCTGGTCGCGGACGAGCGGGTGGCCGAGCGCTACACGGCACCCGGTGACGAGATCGAACGCATGATGTACGGCTGGAGCGTGACCGCCTGCCTGCCGGCCGCGGTCACCGACGGCGGTCCCGGTGCGGTCGGCACGGCGATCCGGCCGGCGACGGTGCGCCGTGTCGCCACCGAGGCGGGGTTCGGGTCGGTCGAGGTGCTGCCGATCGAGAACGAGCTGTTCCGCTTCTACCGCCTCGAGGCCTGAGCCTCGACGCTGAACCTGGCGGGCCCGCGGCCGACCGGAGCCGCGGGCCCTGCCCACGGGTGGCGGGTACCGTGCCATCCCCGTCCGGGCCGGCCATGCCCGCCCGTCACGCTGCCCGAAAGACTGCCCGTGAGCTCCGAGCCGACCCGCACGCGCCCCGACCCGCTCGAGGCCGCCCCCCACTACTACGGCGGTCAGGCGGTCATCGAGGGCGTCATGATGCGCGGCGCCGACCGGTGGGCCGTCGCGGTCCGGCGACCGAGCGGTGACATCTGGCTCGAGTGCCAGCCGGTGTCCGACCTGCCCAAGCGTCACAAGATCCTGACCAGGCCGATGCTCCGCGGCTGCTACGCCCTGGTCGACTCGCTGTCGATCGGTATGAAGGCGCTCGGGATCTCGGCGACCCAGGCGTTCGACGACGAGGAAGAGGAAGAACTCGGCAAGGGGGCGGTCGGCGCCTCGATGTTCGTCGCCCTGCTGCTGTTCATCGGCATCTTCATCTTCCTGCCGTCGGCCGGCACGAAGGGTGTCGACGCGCTGCTCGGCCACCACCTCGGCGACGGCGTCTGGTTCCACCTCGTCGAGTCGCTCGTCCGCGTCGTGATCTTCCTCGCCTATCTGTCGGCGATCTCGCTGATGGCCGACATCCGCCGCGTGTTCCAGTACCACGGCGCCGAGCACAAGACGATCGCGGCGTGGGAGCACGGTGACGTGCTCGAACCCGAGAACGTCGACAAGTACTCCACGCTCCACGTCCGCTGCGGCACCAACTTCCTGATCATGGTGATGCTGCTCGCGGTGATCGTCTACACCGTCGCCGGCGTGGCCGTCCCGCCGCCCGCGGACGCCGGCCTGATCCTGACCATCCTCTACCACGTGGCCCTGCGCATCGTGCTGCTCCCGGTCGTCGCCGGTCTCGCCTACGAGGGCCTGCGCCTCGGCGCCTCGCGGGGCGACAACCCGATCGTCAAGGCCCTGATGAAGCCCGGCCTGTGGCTGCAACTGATCACGACCAAGCAGCCGACCCGCGACCAGATCGAGGTCGCCATCCGCTCGTTCGAGGCGGTCGTGCCGCAGGGCCTGCGCGAGGGACGGGTGCCCCACACGCTCGACAGCCCGATCACGCTGGCCCGCGACGGCCTGCCGGTCCACCTCACCGACGCCGACGTCCGCGTCGACGGTGACGAGGTCTGAGCGTGTTCGACAAGCTCGAACAACTCGAGGCGCGCTTCCGTGACATCGAGGCGCAGCTCGGTGACCCCGAGGTGGCCTCTGACGGGCAGCGCTACACCTCGCTCGCCAAGCAGCACGCCGAGATCGCCGAGGTCGTCGGCGCCTACCGCGAGTGGCGCCAGACCGGCGAGGACCTCGAGGCCGCCCAGGAGATGGTGTCCGAGTCCGTTGGTGACGAGGCCGAGCTCGCCAGGGACGAACTCGACGAACTCCGGCAGCGACGGAAGGAGCTCGAGGAGCGGCTCAAGCTGCTGCTCGTGCCAACCGACCCCAACGACGACAAGGACGTGATCGTCGAGATCCGTGCGGCGGCCGGTGGCGACGAGGCGGGGTTGTTCGCCGGCGAACTGCGCGACATGTACCTGCGCTACGCCCAGCGCCAGGGCTGGCGCACCCAGGTCATGTCCGAGTCCACGTCCGGCGTCGGCGGCGTCAAGGAGGCCATCCTCGAGATCGTCGGCCGCGGCGCCTACGCCCACCTCAAGCACGAGTCCGGCGTCCACCGGGTCCAGCGCGTCCCCGCCACCGAGTCGCAGGGCCGCATCCACACCTCGACGGCCTCCGTCGCCGTGCTCCCCGCAGCCGAGGAGGTCGACGTCGAGGTCGACGCCAACGACCTGCGTATCGACGTGTTCCGCTCGTCGGGGCCCGGCGGGCAGAGCGTCAACACCACCGACTCCGCCGTGCGGATCACCCACGTGCCCTCGGGACTGGTCGTGTCGTGCCAGGACGAGAAGTCGCAGCACCAGAACCGCGACAAGGCCATGCGGATCCTGCGGTCGCGGCTGCTGCAGGCCGAGCAGGACCGTCAGGCGCAGCAGCGCGCCGATGCCCGCTCGGGACAGATCGGCACCGGCGACCGCTCCGAGAAGATCCGCACCTACAACTTCCCGCAGACCCGGGTCACCGACCACCGCATCGGCCTGACCGTGCACAACCTGTCCGACCTGCTCGGCGGGGAGCTCGACGACATGGTCGCGGCGCTGCGGCAGGCCGAGCGCGAGGCGCGGCTGTCGGAGATCCAGGACGACGACGCGTGACCTCCGCGGACCGGGCCACCGTCGCCAGGGTGGCGGCACGGCTCGCCGCGGCGGGTGTCCCGACGCCCGAGGTCGACGCCCGCTGGTTGGTCGAGCACGTCACCGCCCTGACCGGTGGCTGCGAGGGGTGCGGGGGCGCGCTGCTCGACGGACTGGTCGCCCGACGCGCCGCCCGCGAGCCGCTGCAACTCGTGCTCGGCAAGACCTGGTTCCGCGAACTCGAACTGCGCTGTGCCCCCGGGGTGTTCATCCCGCGGCCCGAGACCGAGATCGTCGCCGGCGTCGCGATCGGCGAGGCGCGGCGGCATGCGACGCCGGTCGTCGCCGAGCCCTGCACCGGCACGGGCGCCATCGCCCTGTCCGTCGCCGTCGAAGTCCCCTGGGCCAGGGTCGTCGCGACCGACCTCGACCCGGCCGCGGTCGACCTCGCCCGCGACAACCTCGCCCGGGTGCTCGCCGGCGAAGCGGGCCCGCCGCTGCTCGCCGACCAGGTCGAGATCCTGCACGGCGACCTGCTCGCCCCGCTCCGATCCCCCGGAGCCCACCAAGCCTGGGCGCCGCATCTGCGAGGTGCGCTCGACGTGCTGGTGTCCAACCCGCCGTACCTGCCGGCCGCCGACCGGGGGAGTTGGCACCCCGAGGTCGCCGCGCACGATCCGGACGCCGCGCTCGTCGGCGGCGAGGACGGCCACGAGGTCGTCGACCGCCTGCTGCGCGCCGCGGCGACCTGGCTGCGCCCAGGCGGGCTGGTCGTGCTCGAGATCGACGAGCGGCGCGGTCCCGACGCCCGTGCCGCCGCGACGGCGGCCGGCCTCGTCGACGTGCGCATCGTCGCCGACCTGACGGGTGCCGACCGGGCCGTGACGGCGCGGCGGCCCGACACCGCGCCCCGGTAGCGTTCGCCTTCCGACGTGAGGAGCCATCAGCGTGTCCGGCGAACTGCTCGACGTCACCGGCGACGGTCGGGAAGAGGCCGTGCTGCGCGCGACGGAGGCGCTGCGCCAGGGTCGCCTGGTCGTGGTGCCCACCGACACCTTCTACGGCGTCGCCGCGGACGCGTTCAACCCGCAGGGCACCGGCCGGCTGTTCGCCGCCCGCCAGCAGCCCCGCCGTGTGCCGCTGTCGGTGCTGGTGCGCTCGCCGAAACAGCTCGCGGGCCTGACGACCATCGTGCCCGAGGCCGCGGAACGCCTGGTCGCCGCCTACTGGCCCGGCCCGCTCACGATCGTCCTGCACGCCGAGCCGAACCTGCGCTGGGAGCTCGGCCGCAACGAGGGCACCGTCGCGGTGCGCATGCCCCTCGACGACGTGGCCCTCGCGGTGGTCCGTGCGGTCGGCCCGCTCGCCCTGACCGGCGCGTCGCAGAGCGGACAGCCGGCGCCGACCACCGCGGGCGCCGCGATCGACCAACTCGGCGACGAGGTCGAGTACTACCTCGACGACGGTCCGCGCCCCGGCGGCCGCGGTTCGACCATCGTCGACCTCACGCGCAAGGAGCCTGCCATCCTCCGTCCGGGCAACCTCGACGACGAGGAGGTCCTCGCGGTCGCGCGCGGCGAACTCGACCCGTTCGCGACCACGATGCCGCCACCCGACCCGGCCGGCCCCGCGGGCGCGGGAGCGGCCGAGCCGGAGCCCGGTGGGGACTAGCGTGCGCGACGGACGAAGGGGCAGCGTGCGTGTGCTGATCACCGGGGCCGGCGGCCAGCTCGGTCTCGACCTGCTCGACGTCTTCGAGGACGCCGTCGGCCTGACGCGCGCCGACCTCGACGTGGCCGACGAGCCGGCCGTGCGCCAGGCCGTCGAGGAACTCGCGCCCGATCTCGTGGTCAACGCGGCGGCAATGACCGACGTCGACGGTTGCGAGGCCGATCCCGACCGGGCGCACGTGGTGAACGCGCTCGGGCCCTGGTGGCTCGCCCGCGCCTGCCGCGACACCGGCGCCGCCCTGGTGCAGGTGTCCACCGACTACGTCTTCGATGGTCTTCCTCCCTGGGCCCACCAAGCCGGGGGGACAGCGCCCGACGGGCGGGACGGGCGCGGGTACGTCGAGACCGACCTCGCCCGACCGCTGAACGCGTACGGACGCAGCAAGCTGGCCGGCGAGCAACTGGTGCGCGACACCCTCGCGGCCCACTACATCGTGCGGACGGCATGGCTCTTCGGGGCGCGCGGCGACAACTTCGTGCGCACGATGCTCCGGGTCGGGCGTGAGCGCGGCACCGCGCGGGTCGTCGACGACCAGGTCGGCTCGCCGACCTCGACCCGCGACCTCGCCGGCGCCATCCGCGAACTCGCGGTCAGCGGCCGGTTCGGCACCTACCACCGCACCAACGCGGGCCGGTGCTCGCGCTTCGAGCAGGCCGCGGCCGTGTTCGAACTCGCCGGCCTCGACGTCGACCTGCGGGCGACCGGCTCGACCGACCTCGACCGTGCGGCACGGCGGCCCGCCTTCTCGGTGCTCGACAACCGGCACGCCGAACTCAGCGGGCTGCGACGGATGCCGGCGTGGCGGGACGCGCTGACGCGGACGCTGGACGACCTGGGCGAACTCGCCCCCGCCCGCTGATCCCCGACCGCGAACAGGACGCGCACGGTGCCGATCGAACCCACCGACATCGAGGGGTTGTTCGTCGTGTCCTGGGACACGCACGCCGACGATCGCGGCTTCTTCCGCCAGACCTACCAGGTCTCGGAACTCGAGCGGCTGCTCGGTCGGTCCGTGGTGTTCCGGCAGGGCAACCATGCCCGTTCGCGGCCGGGCGTGCTGCGCGGGTTCCACGCCGAGCCGTGGGACAAGCTCGTCTACGTCGCACGCGGCACCGTCGAGGCCGCCGTCGCCGATGTCCGGCCCGACAGCCCCACCTTCGGCGAGGTCCGCACCTTCCGGCTCGGGGACGACGCCCCCGACCGTCGCCGCCTGTACCTGACGAGGGGCCTCGCCAACTCGTACTGCGTCCTCGGCGGCAGCGACGCGGACTACCTCTACGACGCCACGGCCGAGTGGTCGCCGACCAGTCCACGGGTGACGGTCGCGTGGGACGACCCCGACCTCGCGGTCGACTGGCCCGTCACCGACCCGGTCCTGTCGCCCGCCGACCGCGCCAACCCCACGCTGCGCCGGCAGTTCCCCGACCATCCGCGGTGGCGGCGATGAAGGCGCTCGTGCTGGCCGGCGGCGTCGGGACCCGCCTGCGTCCGCTGACCCACACCAGCGCGAAGCAACTGGTGCCGGTCGCGAACAAGCCGATCCTGTTCTACGGCCTCGAGCAGATCCGCGACGCCGGCATCGTCGACGTCGGCATCATCGTGGGCGACACCCGTGCCGAGATCGAGGCCGCGGTCGGCGAGGGTTCGGCGCTGGGGATCCGCGCGACCTACATCGGCCAGGACGCACCGCTCGGCCTCGCCCACGCGCTGCTGGCCGCGGCAGACTTCCTCGGCGACGACGACTTCGTGATGTTCCTCGGCGACAACCTCGTCGAGGGTGGCATCGTCGACGTCGTGGCCGCGTTCGCCGCCGACCGGCCCGACGCGCAACTGCTGCTCAAGCGGGTCGCCGACCCGCAACGGTTCGGGGTGGCCGAACTGTCCGCGACCGGCGACGTCGTCCGCCTCGTCGAGAAGCCCGCCGAGCCCGCCTCGGACCTCGCGCTGGTCGGCGTCTACCTGTTCACGCCCCGCATCATCGACGCCGCACGGCGCATCACACCGTCGGCGCGCGGTGAACTCGAGATCACCGACGCGATCCAGCGCCTGGTCGACGACGGCGCGCGTGTCCGGGCCACCCTGCTCGCGGGCTGGTGGCTCGACACCGGCAAGAAGGACGACCTGCTCGACGCCAACCGCATCCTCCTCGACGGGATCACCCGGCGTATCGACGGCGACGTCGACGCCGACTCGCGGCTCGATGGTGCGGTCGCCGTCGACGCCGGTGCCCGCATCGTGCGCTCGACCGTGCGCGGTCCCGCGACCATCGGACCCGGCTGCGAGATCGTCGACAGCGACATCGGTCCCTACACCTCGATCGGCGCCCGGACCCGCATCGAGTCCAGCGTCGTCGCGGCCTCGGTGATCATGGAGGACGGCCTGGTGTCTGGCGTGCGCAGCCTCGAGGCGTCGCTGCTCGGGCGTGACGTCGAGGTGCGTGCGACCGGCGGTGGCAGGCGCGCCGTCCACCGCCTGATGCTGGGCGACCACAGCCAGGTCGAGATCGAGGAGGGCCGCTGATGCGACTGCTCGTCACCGGTGGCGCCGGGTTCATCGGCAGCAACTTCGTCCGTCACGTGCTGGCCACGACCGACGACGTCGAGGTCACCAACCTCGACGCGCTCACCTACGCCGGCAACCTCGCCTCGCTCGGCGACGTCGCCGACGACCCCCGCTACCGGTTCGTCCACGGCGACGTGTGCGACACCGCGCTGGTCGACGCCGAGATGGCGCGGGCCGACGCCGTGGCGCACTTCGCGGCCGAGAGCCACGTCGACCGCTCGATCGACGGGCCCGCCGAGTTCCTGCGCACGAACGTGCTCGGCGCCGGCGTGGTCTTCGACGCCGCGCGACGTCACGAGGTCGGACGCGTCCTGCACATCTCGACCGACGAGGTCTACGGCTCGATCGACGTCGGCTCGTTCGCCGAGACCGACCCGCTCGAGCCCAACAACCCCTACTCGGTGTCGAAGGCGGCGGCGGACCTGCTCGCACGTTCCTACGCCACCACCTACGGCTTCCCGATCACCGTGACGCGCACGGCCAACAACTTCGGGCCCTACCACCACCCCGAGAAGATGATCCCGCTGTTCGTCACCAACCTGATCGACGGCGGCGACGTGCCGCTGTACGGCGACGGCGGCAACGTGCGCGACTGGACCTACGTGCTCGACAACGTCGCGGCACAGTGGCTGGTGCTGACCGAGGGCGAACCCGGCGCGGTCTACAACGTCGGGGCCGGCAACGAACGCTCCAACCGCGAGTTGACCCTGCAGATCCTCGACCACTTCGGGTACGGCGAGGAACGCGTCGACCTCGTCCCGGACCGTCCCGGTCACGACCGGCGCTACTCGATCGACAGCAGCCGTGTCCGCGCGCTCGGCTGGGCGCCGCAGGTGTCACTCGACGACGCCATCGAGGACACGATCCGTTGGTACCGCGAGCACGAGGACTGGTGGCGCCCACTCAAGGCGGCCGGGGCGTCGCGGCGTCGCGGTCACGCCTGAGCGCGGCCCCCGGGGGTGTCTCCGGGACCGCGCGACGGTAGATTGGAGCGGCATCCGGGGCGCCGATCCGTCGTGCGCCGCATTCCTACGCGGGAGCCTGTCGCTGTGAGCACGTTCTGGGGTCCGGACTTCGACGCACTGCGCGATCTCGATCCCGAGGTGGCCGCGGGGCTGCTCACCGAACTCGACCGTCAGCGCAGCAAGCTGCAGTTGATCGCCAGCGAGAACTTCGCCTCGCCTGCGGTGATGGCGGCGCAGGCGTCGGTGCTGACCAACAAGTACGCCGAGGGCTACCCGGGCAAGCGCTACTACGGCGGCTGCGTCGAGGCGATCGACCCCATCGAGCAGCTCGCGATCGACCGGGCCAAGCAGCTGTTCGGTGCCGACCACGCCAACGTGCAGCCCCACTCGGGCGCCAGCGCCAACATCGCGGCCTACTTCGCCACGGTCGCGCCGGGCGAGAAGGTCCTGGCGATGTCGCTGCCGCACGGTGGCCACCTGACCCACGGCATGGCGATCAACTTCTCGGGCAAGTGGTTCGACATCGTCAGCTACGGCGTCCGCGAGGACGACAACACCATCGACATGGACGAGGTGCGGCGCCTCGCACTGGAGCACCGCCCGAAGCTGATCATCGCCGGGTGGTCGGCGTACCCGCGCCAACTCGACTTCGAGGGCTTCCGCTCGATCGCCGACGAGGTCGGCGCCGTGCTGATGTGCGACGCCGCCCACTTCATCGGTCTGGTCGCCGCCGGCGTCCACCCGAGCCCGGTGCCCTACTGCGACATCGTCACCTTCACCACGCACAAGACCCTGCGAGGGCCGCGCGGCGCCATCATCCTGACCAACGAGCAGTGGGCGAAGCCGATCGACAAGGCCGTCTTCCCCGGCACCCAGGGCGGGCCGCTCGAGCACGTGATCGCGGCGAAGGCGGTCGCGCTCAAGGAGGCGATGGACCCCGGCTTCAAGGAGTACGGCCAGCGCATCCTCGACGACGCGCGCAGCCTCGCCGAGGCGCTGGTCGAGCGCGGCTACCGGATCACCTCCGGCGGGACGGACACCCACCTGTTCCTGGCCGACGTCACCCCGCGCGGGCTGACCGGGGCCGAGGCCGAGGCTCGCTGCGACGCGGCCGGCATCGTGCTCAACAAGAACGCGATCCCGTTCGACACCAACCCGCCGGCCGTCGCCTCGGGCATCCGGGCCGGCACGTCGTGCGTCGCGACCCAAGGGATGGGCCCGGACCAGATGGTGACGATCGCGGGCCTGATCGACCGGGCGCTGACCGGCAGCGAGTCGGACCGGGCCGAGGTCCGCGCCGAGGTCACCGACCTCGTCACGGCGTTCCCGGCCTACCCGCAGGCGGGTCCCGTGCCGGCCATGCCCGAGGACTGACGTGTTCGACGCCCTCGTCCCGTACGCCGTCGTGGCCCTGACGGCCGGCGTCGTGACGGGTGGGACGACCCCGTTCGTCCGCCGCCTCGCCCAGCGTCTGGGGGCGGTCGACGTACCCGACGACGGTCGCAGGGTGCACCGCGACGCGGTGCCCACGCTCGGCTGTCTGGCGATGTTCGCCGGCCTGCTGGCGGCCATGGGTGTCGCGGCCCTCATCGGCCGGCCCTTCGAGGCGCTGTTCTCCTCGACGTCCGAGCCGATCGCGCTGCTGGTCGGGGCGTCGGTCATCGTCATGGTCGGCATCGCCGACGACATGATCGGGCTGCCGCCGACGGTCAAACTCGCCGGCCAGATCGTGGCCGCCCTGGGCGTCGTGCTCTTCGGTGTGCAGTTGGTCTACCTGTGGGTGCCCGGGCTCGACATCGTGGCGTTGTCGTCCGACCTCGGCCTGCCCCTGACGATCTTCGCCCTGGTCGCCATGATCAACGCGGTCAACCTCATCGACGGCCTCGACGGTCTGGCCGCGGGCGTCAGCGTCATCGCCGCCGTGGCCTTCTTCCTGTTCGCGTTCGCGACCGAGGGCTCCGGCCTGCGCGAGCAGGTGCCCGCGTCCGCGGCGCTGGTCGCGGCGATCGTGGCCGGGATGGGCATCGGCTTCCTGGTCCACAACTGGCATCCGGCACGGATCTTCATGGGTGACACCGGCGCGATGCTGCTGGGACTGCTGCTGGGCACCGCCGGGGTGTCCTACACGGCCCGGTCCACCTCGCCGTCCAACACCGACTTCTTCGGCTCCATCCCGCTGCTCGTGCCCGTGCTCGTGCTGGCGATCCCGTTCCTGGACTCGGCCTTCGCGATCGTGCGCCGGGCGCTGCAGCGACGGCCCCTCGCCGTCGGGGACCGTGGGCACCTCCACCACCTGCTGATCGCGTTCGGGCACTCGCACCGGCGCGCCGTGCTGGTGCTGTACTACTGGTCGGCGCTGCTCGCCTTCGGTTCGGTCGGGCCGACCTTCGTGCCGCTGGTCCGGCTGCTGCCGTGGTTGCTGGTCGCGGCCGGCGTCGGTCTCGCGATGACCGCGCTCGGCACCCGGCCCCGCCGAGACGAGGTCGCCGAGGACGAACGCGAGCCACGCCACATCATCGGATTGTGAGCGTCGTGCGTGCTCGCTGCGCTCCGCGCCTCCGACGACCTGTGAGGTGACCGGCCACCGCCTGCGGCCCCCGGCCGCGTTGGCAGGACTGGGGCCGGATTGGTAGCGTGCGGCCCGCTACGCGGGGTCAGCGCAGCGTTGCCTGCTGCCCGCATGCGTTCGTCGCTCGACCACCTCTCGACGACTTCTTCTAGGACCGGTTCCTCTTGGCCCTCCGCGACCACGACGCTGCCCGCGCGCCTTCGGACGCGCGGCTCGCGTCTGCGCTGGGCCAGCCGGGGGGCAACGAGGGAACGTCAGCGACCGAGACGGGGGACCCGGCTCGGGACGTGCCCGAGACGAAGGCGCAGGCCCGGATCCGGCGCGAAGCGATCGACGGCGCGAACCACGTCTTCGACGACTCGTTCCGGCGTTCGCTGCGCGGTATCGACCACGCCAACGTCATGAGCGTCGAGTTGATCTCGGCGGTCCTGCTGTGGGCGGGCCTCGGTTGGCTCGTCGACCGCTGGCTCGGCACCCCGCCGTGGTTCCTGGTCATCGGTGGCCTGATCGGCAACTTCGCCGGGCTGTACCTGGTCTACCTCCGTGGCGAGCGCATGAACGCCGAGGAGGCGCACAAGCGCGAGGTGGCCGCCGGGCGCGCGCCCGCCGCCCCGTCCGGGAGCGGGTCGTGAACGACTCGCCGATCGCCGACGCGGCCGACGACCTGCTCCGCGGGACGCTGCGTGTCCTTGCGCTCGTCGCGATCCTGGTCGCCGTCGGCGCCGGCGTACTCGCCGGCAGCCTGGCCGGTCTCAGTGCGCTGATCGGGGTCGCGTTCGTCGCCGTGCTGTTCGGTGTCTCGACCGCGATGCTGGCCTGGTCGGCCCGCCGGAGCGCGGGCAGCGCGCTCGGCATGCTCGCCGGTGCAATGGTCGGGCGCCTCATCCTCTACGCTGCCGCCCTGAGCGCGCTCGCGCAGGTGGACTGGGTGCACCGGACCAGCCTCGCGCTTGCCACCGCGGTGGCGGTCGCGCTCACCCTTGCGTACGAGCTGCGGACCCTGTCGCGCATGCCGCGCTTGTTCTGGATCGACGCAGACGCCAGCCAGTCGGCGGCGTTGGACACGACACGGAGTCGATAAGTGACACCGATTCTTGCCGCCGCCGAATACGGCGGGGAGTTCGACGGCGCCTTCGACCACATCAACGCGCTGTTCGACATGCCCACGCTGATCGAGTTCAGCATCGGCGGCCTCGACCTGTCCATCAACCGCACGATCCTGATCGCCTGGATCATGACGGCGGTCGCCGGCGGCCTGATGTATGCGGCGTTCAAGAACCCGAAGATCGTGCCGAGCAAGATCCAGTCGGTCGGCGAGTCGATCATCGAGTTCGTGCGCAACATCGCGATGGAGATCATCGGTCCCAAGGGCGAGAAGTTCGTGCCCCTGCTGACCACGATGTTCGTGGCCATTCTGTTCCTGAACCTGGCCAAGATCACGCCGATCTTCATGCTGCCGCCGACCTCGCGCATGGCGTGGCCGGCCTTCTTCGCGATCGTGTCCTGGCTGGTCTACGTCGGCGTGGGCATCAAGGAGCAGGGCGCGGGGCACTACTTCAAGGAGATGGCGTTCATGCCGGGGGTCCCCAAGCCCCTCTACGTCATCCTCACGCCGCTCGAGGTGATCTCGACCCTGATCCTGCGGCCCTTCACGCTGGCGGTCCGACTCTTCGCCAACATGGTCGCCGGCCACATCCTCGTGGTCATCACGCTGGTGACGGTCCACGTCTTCCTCTACCCGCGTCCGGGTCTGCCCATCGGGATCGTGGGTCTGGCGGCCTCGCCGCTGGTGTTCGGCTTCGAACTCGTCATCATCATGCTCCAGGCCTACATCTTCACCATGCTCACCGCCGTCTACATCAGCTCCTCGGTGGAGCCGGCGCACTGACCACCACGTCGAAGACGTGACAAACCACGCGTCGCCGAACCGGCGCCGCAAGGAGGAACAGAGAAACGATGGAGAACCTCGGTAACGGCGTCGTCTACGGGTTCGCAACGCTCGGCCCCGGCATCGGCCTCGGCATCCTCATCGGCAAGGCCATCGAGTCGATGGCCCGCCAGCCCGAAGCGGCCGGCATGGTCCGCACGACGATGTTCATCGGCATCGCCGTGGTCGAGGCGCTGGCGCTGCTCGGGTTCGTGCTCGCCTTCGCCATCTAGGAGCAACCATGTTGCTGACCACCATCCTCTTGGCCGCCGCCGAAGGCGAGGCCGAGGGCTTCCAGATCGTCCCGGACCCGGCGGAGTTCATCTGGGGGTCGGTCGCCTTCCTGCTGCTGCTGGCCTTCATGTACAAGTTCGTCTTCCCGCGGGCGAACCAGGTCCTCGACGACCGGTCCGCCGCGATCCAGGGGAAGATGGAAGAGGCCGACGCGAAGCTGGTCGAGGCCGAGGAGGCCCGGCGCAACTTCGACGCGCAGATCGCCGACGCCCGCGGTGAGGCCAACGCCATCATCGAAGAGGCCAAGTCGACGGCTGAGTCGCTGCGGCGTGACATCGTGGCCAAGGCCGAGACCGAGGCCGCAGCCATCGTCGAGCGTGCCCAGGCCGACATCAACGCCGAGCGCGACCGCGCCCTGCAGGAACTGCGTACGCAGGTCGGCGCCATGTCGGTCGAGCTCGCGGCGCGCATCGTCGAGCGCGAACTCGACCCCTCGACCCACCAGACGCTGGTGGACGACTACATCCAGCGACTGTCCAGCCAGAACTGACCCTTCCCGGGACCAGATGAGGACCGGCACATGACGACCGAACGGACGAGCGCCTACGCGCAGGCCGTCGTCGCCCTCGCCCAGGGCGAGGACGCGCTCGACGCCGTCGGCAGCGAGCTGCGCTCCGTCGCCGACGCGGTGGAGCGCAGCGACGACCTGCGGCAGCGTCTGACCGACATCCACCTGCCCGTCGGGCAGCGGCTGAAGTTCATCGAGTCCGACGTCCTGCGGGCGGCACACCCCGTCACCCGCAGCGCGCTCGCGATGATCATCGCCGCCGACCGTGCCGGCGAACTCGCCGAGATCGCCGCGACCGTGGCCACCAGGGCCGCCGAGCTGCGTGACCGCGAGGTCGCCGAGGTGTACGTCGCCGCGCCGCTCGACGAGTCCCGGCAACGGGCCCTGACCGAGGCACTCGAACGCACCACCGGCAAGCGCCTCGACGTGACCTTCCACGTCGACCCGTCGCTCGTCGGCGGTGTCCGCGCCAAGATCGGCGACACCGTCATCGACGGCTCGGTCGCCCGCCGCCTGCAGGAACTGCGCACCCGCGTCGGACGCTGACCCGACACGGCTGACACGAAGCGCCCACCGCGGCGCGACCCACAAGAGGATGTACGAGATGGCTGACCTCACGATCCGTTCGGAGGACATCACCGCCGCCATCCAGCAGATGCTGGAGGGTTACGAGCCGAGCCTGGCCACCGAACAGGTCGGCCGCGTGCTGACCACCGGTGACGGCATCGCCGTCATCTCGGGTCTGCCCGGCACGCTGGCCAACGAGCTGCTCGACTTCGGCGACGGCGTCTTCGGCATGGCCATGAACCTCGACGAGCACGAGATCGGCGCCGCGGTCTTCGCCGACGCCGCTCGCATCGAGGAAGGTCAGAGCGTCCGGCGCACCGAGCGGGTGCTCTCGATCCCCGTCGGCGACGCGATGCTCGGCCGGGTCATCGACCCGCTCGGCCGTCCGCTCGACGGCAAGGGCCCGATCGACTCCTCGCGCATCGACGGCCAGCGGCCGCTCGAGGTCCAGGCCCCCGGCGTCGTCGACCGCCAGCCGGTCAGCGAGCCGCTGCAGACCGGCATCAAGGTCATCGACGTCATGACGCCGATCGGCCGCGGCCAGCGTCAGCTGATCATCGGCGACCGCCAGACGGGCAAGACGGCGATCGCGATCGACACGATCATCAACCAGAAGTCGCTGTGGGGTACCCCCGACGCGGTCAAGTGCATCTACGTCGCGGTCGGCCAGAAGAACTCGACCGTGGCCGAGGTCGTCTCGACCCTCGAGCGCCACGGGGCGATGGAGTACACCACCGTCGTCACCGCGCCGGCCTCCTCGCCCGCGCCGTTCCAGTACATCGCGCCCTACGCCGGCGCGGCCATCGGCGCCAACTGGATGTACCGGGGCGACCACGCCCTGATCATCTACGACGACCTGTCGAAGCAGGCAGACGCCTACCGCCAGCTGTCGCTGCTGCTGCGCCGTCCGCCGGGCCGCGAGGCCTACCCGGGTGACGTCTTCTACCTGCACAGCCGTCTGCTCGAGCGTGCGGCCAAGCTCAACGACGAACTCGGTGGCGGGTCGATGACCGCGCTGCCGATGGTCGAGACCAAGGCCAACGACGTGTCGGCCTACATCCCGACCAACGTGATCTCGATCACGGACGGCCAGATCTTCCTCGAGACCGACCTGTTCTTCCAGGGCCAGCGCCCCGCAATGAACGCCGGTGTCTCGGTCTCCCGCGTGGGGAGCGCCGCCCAGCGGCCCGCCATGAAGGCCGTGTCCGGCACCGTGCGCCTCGAACTGGCCCAGTTCCGCGAGCTCGAGTCGTTCGCCCAGTTCGGCTCGGACCTCGACAAGGCGTCCCAGCAGCAGATCGCCCGCGGCCAGCGCGTGGTCGAGATCCTCAAGCAGGGCCAGTACCGGCCGCTGCCCGTGCCGCTGCAGGTGGCGTCGATCTTCGCGGTCACCAACGCCAAGCTCGACGACATCCCGGTCTCCGACGTCCGCCGGTTCGAGACCGAGCTGCACGAGTACCTGGGCTCGCGCAACGGCGAACTGCTCACCTCGCTCGAGACCTCGAAGCTGACCGACGAGCTCAAGCAACAGCTGTCCGACGCGATCGACGGCTTCAAGCAGACGTTCACCGCCTCCGAACAGGCCCCCGAGGACGACACCAACGAAGGTTGGGACGCGATGGCGTCCACCAGCGAGGCCGTCGAGGCGTGACGGTCGGTCCACGAAGGGGAAGGTTGACGCATGGCAGGTAGCGGCCAGATCCGCCTGTTGCGGCGACGCATCCGCTCGGTCAAGAGCACGCAGAAGATCACGCGTGCGATGGAGATGATCGCCGCGTCGCGGATCGTCAAGGCGCAGCGTCGTGTGCAGGAGGCCCGTCCGTACGCCGAGCAGATCACCGAGGTGATCAAGGGGCTCGCGCTGGCCAACGAGGTCAAGAGCCACCCGCTGCTGCGCACACCCGACGAACCGGTCGGGCGGGTCGCCGTGCTCGTCAACACCTCCGACCGCGGGCTCGCCGGCGCGTACAACGCCAACGTCATCAAGGCGGCCGAGCGCACCATCCGCCACGAGGAGGCCGACGGCAACGAGGTCGAGCTGTACGTGGTCGGCAAGAAGGGCATCAGCTACTTCTCCTACCGCGGCCGCCGTGCCGCCGGCGCCTGGGAGGGCGTGTCCGACGAGCCGCGCCTCGAGGCCGCGGCAGGCATCGCCGAGCAGCTCACCCGTCGCTACACCGAGGGACAGGTCGACCGGGTCTGGATCGTCTACACCGACTTCAAGTCGTCGCTGACCCAGCAGCCGGTCCGCATGGAACTGCTGCCGGTCAAGACCGAGGAGTTCGACGGTGGCGAAGAGATCGCACCCGAGATCTTCTTCGAACCAAGCCCCGCCGAACTGCTCGACGCCCTGATCCCGCGCTACATCGACGCGAAGGTGTTCCACAGCCTGCTCGAGTCCGCCGCCTCCGAACACGCCTCGCGCCAGCGGGCGATGAAGTCGGCCACCGACAACGCCGAAGAGGTCGCCGGCAAGCTGTCGCGCGTCATGAACCAGGCCCGCCAGGACCAGATCACCACCGAGATCTCCGAGATCGTCGGTGGCGCCGAGGCCCTGTCCGCCGGCTGACCCACCACCAGTTTCCCGCCGTACCGCAGCTTGACGCTCGAAGGAGCACAACCAATGTCGACCCAGACCGTTGGGGTGAACGAGGGCCGCATCGTGCGGGTCATCGGTCCCGTCGTGGACGTGGAGTTCTCGGCCGGTGACCTGCCCGAGATCAACACGGCGCTCACCTTCGAGCGCACCTACGAGGGCGAGACCCGCACGCTGACCGCCGAGGTCGCCCAGCACATCGGTGACCACCGCGTCCGTGCCATCTGCATGCAGCCGACCGACGGTGTCGCGCGCGGCACCGACGTGGTCGACACGGGTGCCCCGATCTCGGTCCCGGTCGGCCCGGGCACGCTCGGGCACATCTACAACGTGCTCGGCGAGCCGCTCGACGTCGCCGCGGACCAGATCCAGGCCGACACCCGCTGGCCGATCCACCGCGCCCCGCCGCCGTTCGACGAGCTCGAGTCGCAGGCGACGATGTTCGAGACCGGCATCAAGGTCATCGACCTCGTCGAGCCCTACGTGCAGGGCGGCAAGATCGGCATGTTCGGCGGTGCCGGCGTCGGCAAGACCGTCGTCATCCAGGAGATGATCAACCGCGTCGCCCAGCAGCACGGTGGTGTGTCGGTGTTCGCCGGCGTCGGCGAGCGCACCCGCGAGGGCAACGACCTCCTGCTCGAGATGCGCGAGTCGGGCGTCCTCGACAAGGCCGCGCTGGTGTTCGGGCAGATGGACGAGCCGCCGGGTGTGCGCCTGCGGGTCGCGCTGTCCGCGCTGACCATGGCGGAGTACTTCCGCGACGAGATGCGCCAGGACGTGTTGCTGTTCGTCGACAACGTGTTCCGCTTCGTCCAGGCCGGTATGGAGGTCTCGACGCTGCTCGGGCGCATGCCGTCGGCCGCCGGCTACCAGCCGACGCTGTCGAACGAGATGGGTCAGCTGCAGGAGCGGATCACCTCGACCAAGGGTCGTTCGATCACCTCGCTGCAGGCCGTGTACGTGCCCGCCGACGACATCACCGACCCGGCGCCGCACACCACGTTCGCCCACCTCGACGCGCAGACGGTGCTCTCGCGTGACATCTCCTCGCTGGGCATCTACCCGGCCGTCGACCCGCTCGACTCGACCTCGCGCATCCTCGACCCGGCCGTGGTCGGCGAGGAGCACTACCGCGTGGCGACCGGCACCCAGGAGGTCCTGCAGCGCTACAAGGACCTGCAGGACATCATCGCCATCCTCGGCATCGACGAGCTGAGCGAAGAGGACAAGGTCACCGTCGCCCGGGCCCGCAAGGCGCAGCGGTTCTTCTCGCAGAACTTCTACGTCGCCGAGCAGTTCACCGGGAACCCCGGCGTCTACGTACCGGTCAAGGACACCGTCGAGGGCTTCAAGGCGCTGATCGAGGGCGAGCTCGACGAGATCCCCGAGCAGGCGTTCCTGTACGCCGGTGCGGTCGACGACGTGCTGCGCCGGGCCAAGGAACTGGGCAACTGATGGCAGCCACGATGCACGTCGAGGTGGTCTCGGCGGAGCGCCACGTGCTCTCCACCGAGGCCAAGGAGCTGTACGCGCGCTCGGTCGAGGGCGAGATCGGCATCCTGCCCGGCCACCAGCCGGCCCTGATCGAGCTCGACATCGCACCCGTGCGGGTCAAGCTCGAGGATGACTCGTGGGAGACCATCGCGGTCCACCACGGCCTGCTGTACGTCGGCCGCGAGAAGATCATCGTGCTCGCCGACGTCGCCGAGCCGGCCAGCCAGATCGATGCGGGCCGCGCCGAGGCGAAGCTGCGCGAACTCGAGGCGCAACTCGCCGAGGGCGAGGACGCCGTCGTGCGCGCATCGGTGCAGCGCGCCCGCACCCGCCTGGCCGTCGTCGAGCGCTGACACACGATCCTCGCGACGATGGGCGGCCACGCGGCCGCCCATCGTCCGTTCGGTCAGATCGGCCGGGACCGCCTCCCACCTAGCGTGACGGCGATCCGGCGCGGCGCGACACAGGGGGATGTATGCCACCGGCACGTGTGCTGCGGCTCGCGCTCGCGGTGGTGATGGCACTGGCCCTGGTGCCCACGACCGCGGCCGGCGCACAGGAGGAGGCCGAGGGTGCCCTCCTGCTGATCATGGACGCCTCGGGATCGATGGAAGCCACCGACGCGGACGGTGTGCGGCTGATCGACGGGGCCAAGGACGCACTGCGCGGGGTGGTCGACGCCCTGCCCGACGGCACGAACGTCGGGCTTCGCGTCTACGGCCACCGCGAGCCCAACACCGACGAGGAACGGGGCTGTCAGGACACCGAACTGGTCAGCCCCGTGCAGCCGCTCGACCGTGACGCGATGCGCGCCGCCATCGACGGGTTCGAGCCGTCCGGGTTCACCCCGATCGGCCTGTCGCTGCAGGAGGCGGCCGGCGACCTGCCGCCCGAGGGTCCGCGCACCATCATCCTGGTCTCCGACGGCGAGGACACGTGCTCGCCGCCCGATCCCTGCGATGTCGCGGCCGACCTGCGACGCGACGGCGTCGACCTGGTGATCGAGACGGTCGGCTTCGCCCTGGGCGACAACGAGGTGGCTCGCCAGCAGTTGGCGTGCATCGCCGAGGCCGGCGGCGGCGAGTTCCGCGACATCGCCACGGCGGCGGAACTGGCCGAACAACTCGAGGTCGTCTCGGTCCGTGAGGCCCGCCGCTACCAGCAGGACGGCATCCCGGTCGAGGGAACCACCGTCCCGCTGGATGCGCCCGACATCACGGTCAACGAGAAGCACACGGACACGATCCTGCACGACGAGTTCCTGTACTACCGCGTCGACGTCAGCAACGTGCGGGGCGAGATCACCGCGGTCGTGGTCCGTGGTCCCAACGATGCCGGTGAAGGCGGCCCGACACTGTGGGCCGGTTGGACCGACCGGTCGACGGACTGGTTCGGCGGCGGGACCCCCACCTACAGCGAGTCGAGCGAGGCTGCCGACGCCGTCGTCGAGACACGTGCCGTCGACGTGACGGAGGTCGACGAGGTCTACCTCCAGCTCGAGCTGCGGAGACGCTTCAGTTCCGAGGGCGAGTACCCGGTCGAGATCACGGTCGTCGCCGAGGACGTCGAGGAGCCGGCGGACGCCGAGCCGACCGAGCAGGAGAGCGAGGCGGAGGAGGAGCCGGTCGTCGACGACGAGACGGGCGAGCCCGAGGAACCGGATCCGTCGGAAGCCGCCGCGGCCGAGGCGGGCGCCGGCGTGCCCGCCTGGGCCGTGGCCGTGATCGCGCTGCTGACGCTGCTGGTGCTGGTGCTCGGCGCGCTGGTCGTCATGATGATGCGCCGTCAGTCCCCGTCGGGCACACCGCCGCCGACCTGAGCGGACGGACGACCCCGCGGTGCCCCCGCACCACGCGGGTAGTCTCGACCCGATGCTGGATCCGACCTCCTCCACCGACGTCTTCGTCGTCCGGGGCGGGGCCCCGTTGCGGGGCACCGTCCGGTTGTCCGGCGCCAAGAACTCGGCTCTGAAGCTGATGGCGGCCGGCATCCTGTGCGAGGGCAGGCTGGAGTTGTCCGCCATCCCACGCATCGCGGACGTCCCGGTGATGGCCGACGTGCTGCGCGGGATCGGGTTGGGGGTCGATCTCGACCTCGCCAACGAACGCTGCACGATCGACGCGACCCGGGAGCCGGACTGGCGCCCGCCGCGCGACGCGGTCACCCGGATCCGCGCGTCGATTTCCACCCTCGGCCCGCTGGTCGGACGGCTGCGCCGCGCCCGGATCGCCCTGCCCGGTGGCGACAAGATCGGCGCACGACGCATCGAGATGCACGTCCGTGGCCTGGTCGCCATGGGCGCCGAGGTCGAGGAACACGCCGACGAGGTCGAGGTCCGGGCACCCGACCTGCACGGGGCGATCTTCACCCTCGACTTCCCGAGCGTGGGCGCCACCGAGAACCTCGTGATGGCGGCCGTGCTGGCCGACGGCACCACGGTGTTGGACAACGCCGCCCGCGAACCCGAGATCCAGGACCTGTGCCGGATGCTGGTCGCGATGGGCGCGAGGATCGACGGCATCGGTTCGCCCACGCTCGAGATCGAGGGTGTCGAGCGGCTGCATCCGACCGCCTGGGAGACCTGCCCCGACCGGATCGAGGCCGGCACCTATGCGGTCGCCGCCGCGCTGACCGGCGGTGACGTCGTGATCGAACGGGTGCGCCCGACCGACCTCACGCTGCCGCTGCTCAAGCTCCGTGCCGCCGGCGTCGCCATCGAGGAGGGAGGGGACTCGCTGCGGGTCAAGGCCGGTGACCTCGACCCGGTCGACTTCGTGACACTGCCCTACCCGGGTTTCCCGACCGACCTGCAGCCGCAGATGATGGTCCTGCTCACCCAGGCCGAGGGCACGTCGCGCTGCACCGAGAACGTGTTCGAGTCGCGGTTCTCGTTCGTGGCCGAGTTGGCCCGCATGGGAGCCAACATCCAGATCGACGGCCACCACGCGCTGATCCGCGGCCCCGCGCCGCTGGTCGGCGCGACGTTCACCGGTCTGGACGTGCGCGCCGGCGCCGCCGGGACGCTCGCCGGCCTGGTCGCGCGCGGCGAGACGATCGTGCGCGACGTCCACCACGTCGACCGCGGCTACGCCGACTGGATCCCGCGTCTGCAGGCCCTGGGCGCCGACGTCGAGCGGGTCCCGGCCGCCGATGTGGATGGCTGAGCCCGACGCGGCGGGAACCGTCGCGCCCCGCGCATGGCTGCGTGGCCTCGTCGTGGCGGCCACGTTGCTCCTGGCTGCGACCGTCCCGGCCGGACCCGCCGAGGCACAGACGGTGAGCGGTGTCCTGCGCGCCGAGGTGGAGGACGGGGCCATCGAGGTGGTCGACGACGCCCACGGTCCCCGCGCCTTCCTCGACACCCTCGAAGCCCACCCCGACGGGTCCGGGACGTTGGTCAACGAACTCGGCATCGACGACTACGTGGCCGGCGTCGCCGAGATGCCGGGCCGCTGGCACCTCGAGGCGCTGAAGGCCCAGGCCGTCGCCGCGCGCACCTACGCCTGGTACTCGATGCGGCTGGGCACGTTCACCCACTACGACATCTGTGCCACCACGGCCTGCCAGGTGTTCCGCGGGGCGGGCGCCGAACTGGCCGGGGATGCCGGTCGATGGCGGCAGGCGGTCGACGAGACCGCCGGCGAGGTGCTCGTCGACGGCGAAGGTCTGCCGATCCTGGCGCGCTACTTCTCGACCTCGGGTGGGCGCACCTACCCCAACGAACTGGTCTTCCCCGCGGACGGCCCGCGTCCCTACCTCGTCGGGACCGAGGACGAACCCGACGAGGTGTCGCCCTACCACCGATGGACCGTGCGGTTCACCCGCGAGCAGTTCGACGACGTCATCGGCCGCGGGGACACGCTCCGCGCCGCGGCACCGGTCGCCGACGTCCGCCGGGACGGTGACGTGCACGACCCGTACGCCCACATCGTCGTCACCGGGACCGACGGCACCGAGGTCCGTGTCGGCGTGCGACCATTCCGCGACTTCGTCAGCCGGATCGCCGCCCAGCAGTATCCCGAGCAGTTCCCCGGCGTCCGCAGCGACGGCCTGCGGCCCCTGCCCGACACCATGCCCTCGAGCCGCTTCGAGATCAGCATCGACGACGAGGCGGTGACGATCGTGGGACGCGGGTGGGGGCACGGCGTCGGCATGAGCCAGTACGGCGCGAAGGGTCGCGCCGAACGCGGTGATGACTACCGGCAGATCCTCGCCGCCTACTACGACGGGCTCGGGCCGACCGTGAGCGACGACCTCCCGGCGCGGGTCCGGGTCGGCCTCGACGTCGGCGACACCTTCACGCTGCGACCCACGCGCTCGATGCGCCTGACCGTGGGCGAGAGCGTCGTGGCCGAGACGGCGATCGGCACCTGGACCGCGACACGCGACGGTGACGGTTGGACGTTGACGCCGCCCGAGGGGCACGACGCCGAACTCGCCGTCAGCGCCACCCGTCGTGCCGAGGGCCTGGCGCTCGGCGATGCGCTCGTCGTCGAGGCCGACGTCAACAAGCCGGCCCTGCTGCGCCTGGTCGTCACCGATGCGGCCGGGGACGAGGTACTGGTCCGCGACCTCGGTGCCGCGGACGCCGGCGTGCAGGCCGCCACCTGGCGCTACGAGGACGCCGACGGCGGCTCGGTGGCGCCGGGCGAGTACGCGCTCGCCCTGATCGCGCGCGACGCCGCCGGCGCCGAGGCCGGCACACCGCTGACGGTGACCGTCGGCGAGGACGACGCCGGCGGGGCCGCCGACGAAGCGCGCGCGGATGGTGAGGACGGCGCGGGTGGCCGTATCGTCGCGCTCGTCCTGGTCGGTGCCGTCCTGGTCCTCCTTCTCGCCGTCCAGGGTTCCCGCAGGAGACGCGCATGACTCAGCCCCCAGTCCCGCCACGGACACCGCCCAACCCCCCGCCCGGGGCCCGGCCGTCGCCGCCCCCGCCCCCTGCGGGGGATCCGGCATGGCCGGGCGGCGGTCGCCGCTACGGCGCACGTGCCGCCGAGGCGTTCCCCGTGCCGTTCAGTGTCGTGGACGGCCTCGTCCTGGTGCTGTGGACCATCGGCGCGCAGCTGTTCGTCATCCTGCCGGCGATCTTCCTCGGTCTCGTCGACGAGGACAGCGGACCAGTGATGCTGCTGCTCGTCGTCGTCTCGCAGTTGCTCGGGATCGCCGGCGGCCTGGGGTATCTCGCGGCGCGCCAACGGCTGTCGTGGCGGGTGTTCGGACCGCTCCGCCCGTCGGGGCTGCAGGCCGCCTACGGCATCGTGGTCGGCATCGGCGGGTTCTTCGTCGTCAACGCCATCATCCTGCTGGTCACGGCGCTGACCGGCCCCGTGGAAGCCCCCGAGCAACAACTGCTCAGCGACGTCACCGCCGGCGGCGCCTCGACGGTGCTCGCGATCGTCGCGGCCGTGGTGATGGCACCGATCCTCGAGGAGATCGCGTTCCGCGGCGTGCTGTTCCAGGCGCTGCGACGGCGGGTCGGCATGTGGCCGGCCGCCCTGGTGTCCGGGCTGATCTTCGCGGCCGTCCACGTCGAGGTGACCCAACCGCTGTACAGCTTCGGCCTGCTCGCGCTCGGCGTCGGTCTCGCCTGGTCGTTGCACCGCTTCGGCAACGTGCTGGTCCCGATCATCGGCCACGCGGTCTTCAACGCCATCTCGGTCGGCCTGACCCTGCTCGGCAGCCGCTTCCTCGACACCGTCTGATGCCGCGCCGCCGGCCGTGAGGGATCCGATGGACGATGTCGCACCCCCGTTCCGCCACCGGTGGGGGCCATGGGTGCTGCTGGCGGGGTTCCTCCTCGCGGCGCTGGGCGGCGTGACCAGGTCCGACTGTGTCCTGTGTACGCCGACCGAGTTGCTCCCCGTGCTGGTCGGCTCCGCGTTGATGCTCGTCGGCGCAGCGATGTGGATCTTCCGGCGGGACCGGCGGCCGCTCGCCCGTGTCCTGGCAGTGGTGCTGGTCACGGTGGTCGCGTACGTGCTGGCGGTCGTCGTGCGGGTCGCGGTGCTCGACCTCGTCTGGGACGGGGCGCACCTCGAGCAGGACGAGACGTAGATCGGGTCGGGTCAACCAGCGGCGGCGGCCTCGTAGGCGTCGGCGGCGTCGATCGTGGCGAGGATGCGATGGGCGAGATCGCGGGCGGCGTCGCGGGGGAGTTCGACCGCGACGCGTGCGCCCGGTCGAGCCTCGTCGACGAAGTCGAGCAGGACCGCGTGTTCGAGATCGACGTGGACCGGGTGGTCGTAGCCGACGTACAACTGGCGCAGGTGGAACCAGCCGTTGGCGCCCTTGCCGCTGCCGGTGAACTCGTGCCGTTCGGCGATCGCGGTGCACATGTCGTTCCCTTCGTCCTCCCGGGTGCCCACCAAACCACTCAGCGCAGGGTGCGGGCGAGGAAGTCCCAGACCTTCGCCCAGCCGTCGACCGCCTGCTCGGCGCGGTAGGCGGCTGGCCGGTCGTAGTAGAAAAAGCCGTGGCCGGCATCGTCGTAGCGGTGCATCTCGTAGGTCTTTCCGTGGTCGCGCAGCGCAGCCTCGAGCGTGTCGACCGCGTCGCGGTCGGGGCGAGCGTCGTCGTTGCCGTACAGCCCGAGCAGCGGGCAGGGCAGGTCGGTGACGTACTCGACCGGCGGGACCGGCTGCTTGTCACTCGGGGGACGCCCGTCGGGGACGATGCCCCCGCCCCAACAGTCGACGACCGCGTCGACTCCGCCGACCCGGCAGGCGGTCAGGAACGCGTGGCGGGCGCCGGAGCAGGTGCCGAACAGGCCGACCCTGCCGCTCGCGGTCGGCAGCGACCGTAGGAACTCGATGGCGCCCCGGCCGTCGCCGACGACCTGGTCGTCGGGTACGCCACCCTGGGCGCGGACGGTGGCGGCGACGTCGTCGGGGTCACCTCGGCCGACGCGGCTGTACAGGTCGGGCGATATGGCGAGGTAGCCGTGGTGGGCGAAACGTCGAGTGGCCTCGCGATACCACTCGTCCCACCCCGGCAGATGGTGGAACAGCACCACCGCGGGGAACGGTCCGGGGCCGAGCGGTCGCGCGAAGTACGCGGTGACCGGGTCGCTGTCGTGGCCGACGATGGTGGTGGTCTCGGCCAGCATCCCCTCGTAGTCGCCCGTCCCCATGTCCCGGCTCCTCGGTCGTGGTCGGTGGGCAGCGTAGAGCCGGCAGCGGTGGTGGTATCGCGGACCCGCTCCGGGCAGTGCGGTCATCGGCATGGTTGGATGACCGTGAGCCGGACCGGGGGAGCATGTGGCGGCGGAGCAGGATCAGCGGGCGGGCGAGCAGACCGGGCGTCGGCGTCGGCGTCGGCGCTTGTCGCCGTTCCTGGCCGTCCCGATCACGCTGGGGGTCTTCTTCTGGCTGCTCGCGCGGGCCATCATCTACGCGAACGAACACGGCCTGATGCCGCGGTGATCGTCCTGGCGCTGTTGGCCGTGATCCTGCTGGTGTCGGCGGTCTGCTACCCCTTCGCGCGCGTCATCGCCGAGCGGCGGTTCCGAGAGGGGGAGCCGACCTGGTGGTCCCTGAAGCTGCACAGCGGCGACCGCGAGGCCGCCCTCGAGGAGGACCGCCGCCGCCACCACGCTCGCCAGGAACGCCGCGCTCGTCGCGGGCGGTGACCGCGGCGAGTCTCAGGTGCGACGAGCTACTGCGCAGACCACTGCGCGAGCACCTGAAACGCCCCGAGAGCCAACACCGGGACAGCAGTGAGAGCCAGCCGAAGCATGGTGGGGGCCGGCCACCGCCTCCACCAGCACAACGCGCCAACCGCCGCGGCAACCGGAGGGCCGAAGATCAGACCGAAACCGGCGATCTGGACGTCGGTCGGGAACATCTGGAGGGTCGCATACGAGGCCAACTCGGCCAGCCCCCCGACGGCCACACCGACCGCACCACCGACCAGAGCGCCGCGACCAGCAGCCGGCAGCGGGCCGGCATGGGAGGTCTGGGACGCAGCGTCCAGTCGTCCACCTGCCGCGAGCAGGCCGGCCAATGCGAGCAGGCCGCTGAGCAACGTCGCACCAAGGGCGGTGTCGAACACGCCAGGCCGGTGACCGCCGAGACCGTCGTCGTCGGGAGACCGCGCATCGTCGGGCCCGGCTGCGAGGATGCGATCGTCAGCGGGCAGCGATGTGCAACGGTCGGTCCGGAAGTCCGCGTGGGTCGCGATGACGTACCGCTCGCCGAGATGGAGGTCGGCGTCGACCGAAGACGTCCTCCGCAGAACGGCGGACAATGGCCACGGCAGTTGCTCGGGGCCGGTCTTCACGGTGACCGTGGGCGCCAGATCCGGCCCGGACCACACCTCGACGACATCCAGCCGTGGCCGGTCTGGCCCGCCGTGGACGACCTCGCCGACGAACACGCTGCCCTCACCGGCCTCGACGCGCTCGCGAATGGTCTCAGCGGTCGGGGCGTCGCAGTCCGCAACCGCCGCCGAAGCCAGGCAGAAACTGGCCACCGCGATGGTGACGGGTGCGGCTGCTGCGGCAAGGCGAAATCGCACGGTGCCCCGGGCTGCGGAAAACTCAGTGACGGATGAGGCGTTCGGCGAGGGTGGTGCCGGTGGGGGCGCGGCCGGTGCGGGCCGCCCTGGCGTCGACGCGGGCGAGCGCGCCCTGCAGGTAGCGGGCGGCGATCCAGCGCAGCGGCTCCGGTTCCCAGCGGCGTGGCCGGTGGCCGACCATCGGTAGCTCGGCGAACCCGGTCGAGCCGGTGACGATCAACTCGGCGAGGACGCGGCCCGCGAGGTTGGTCGTGGCAACGCCCTGTCCGGTATAGCCGCAGGCGACGCCGACGCCGGTGCGTCGGTCGAACCGGAACGAGGG
>DATHUR010000043.1:0-22181 GCA_035462025.1 Egicoccus sp.
CGTGTGCTGACCGACTTCGGCGGCGACCACCTCGACGACGACGGCGTGTGGCGCGGCGACGCGCTGGTCGCGAGCCTGGCCGAGGTGACCGCCGACGGGCCGATCGAACACCACGTCCGCTACCGGCACCGACCGACCGACCACCCCGATGCCGACGGACAGGGCGACCTGCACGTCGACTTCTGTGTCGCCGCCCACCGGGCCGTGGTCGACGTCGATCCCGACCTCGGGCTGGTCAGGGTGGTCGAGGTCGCCATCGGCCAGGACGTCGGGCGCGCGCTCAACCCCCGGCAGGTCCACGGTCAGATCGAGGGCGGCATCGCGCAGGGCATGGGCCATGCCGTGATGGAGGAGGTGATCCTCGACCGCGGGGTGATCCGCAACGCCAGCTTCACCGACTACCTGCTGCCGACCTGCCTCGACGCCCCGGCGATCGAGGCGGTGCTGGTCGAACACCCGTCGCCCTGGGGTCCCTACGGCGCCAAGGGGATGGCCGAACTCCCGACGATGTCGGCCACGCCGGCCGTGGTCGCCGCCATCCGTGCGGCGACCGGCCGCCCGCTGACCCGGGCGCCGGTGCGCCCCGAGGACGTCGTCGTGCCCTGACGCACGCAGGCGCGACCCGCGAAGGAGCCGCTCATGTCCGACCGACCCGGTTCGGCCCGCATCCTGGTGACCACCGCGGCCGGCGGCGGCGCGGTCCCGGCGAGCGACCTGCGACCGCGCGACCTGCACCGCACCCTGCCCGGCTACGCGGTGACGCCGCTGCACGACCTGGCCGGGCTCGCGGGCCGGCTCGGGATCGGCGGCCTGTGGGTCAAGGACGAGTCGTGGCGGCTGGAACTGCCCTCGTTCAAGATCCTCGGCGGCAGTTGGGCGGTGCACCGGCTCGTGCTGCAACGCGCCGGCCGCCCGGTCGCCGGGGCGGGCCTCGCCGAGTTGCGCGCCGCCGCCGCCGAGGTGGGCCCGCTGACGCTCACCACCGCGACCGACGGCAACCACGGTCGCGGCGTGGCCCGGATGGCGGCCCTGCTCGGCTGGGACGCGGTCGTCTACGTACCCGAGGGCACGGCGCCCGCCCGGATCGCCGCCATCGAGGGCGAGGGCGCGACGGTGGTCGTGCATCCGGGCAACTACGACGCGGCTGTTGCCCGGGCGGGCGCCGATGCCGCCGAACACGACCGGGTCGTGATCGCCGACGTCGCCACCGGCGACGACGTCGAGGTGCCCACCTGGGTGATGGACGGCTACGACACGATCTTCGACGAGGCCGACGAGCAACTCCCCGCCCCGCCGACCACGGTGTTCCTGCAGGCGGGCGTCGGCGCGCTGACGGCCGCAGGCATCCGCCACTACGTGCGTGCCGGCGCGGTCGGGGTCCCGCGACCGCGCTTCGCGACCGTGGAGCCGGTCAGCGCCGCCTGCCTGCTGGCCTCCGCCGAGGCCGGCGAGGCGGTCACGATCGACGCCGGTCAGGAGTCGATCATGGCCGGTCTCAACTGCGGCACGCCGTCGTCGGTCGCCTGGCCCTCGATCGTCACCAACGTGACGGCCTACCTGGCCGTCCCCGACACCCGGGCCCGCGAGGCGATGCGCCTGCTCGCGGACGCGGGGATCGTCTCCGGCGAGTCCGGTGCCGCGGGGCTGGCCGGTCTGCTCGAGGCGCTCGCGCACGAGCACACCCGCGACGCGCTCGCGCTCGACGGCGGTTCGCGGGTGCTGCTGCTCAACACCGAGGGCGCCACCGACCCGGCCGCCTATCGGCAGATCGTGGGACGAACGCAGGAGGACGTCCGCGCCCAGGAGGCCACACCATGACCCGGACCGTGCTCCGCGGCGCCCGCTGGCCCGGCGACGTCGCCATCCGCGACGGCTGGATCGAGGCCGTCGGCCGGGTCCCCGCGCAGGAAGGCGACCGCGTCATCGACGCGACCGACGGGATCATCACCGCCGGTCTCGTCAACACCCACCACCACCTCTATCAGTGGCTCACGCGCGGCCGCGGCGTCGGCGCGGACCTGTTCTCCTGGCTGACCGAGCTGTACCCGGTGTGGTCGCGGCTCGACGCCGAGGACGTCCACGCCGCGGCGCTGGTCGGGCTCGGTGAACTCGCGGTCAGCGGGTGCACCACGGCCGCCGACCACCACTACCTCGTTCCCGGCGGGGACGAGGCGGTGTTCGACGCGCTGGGCGAGGCGGCCCGCCAGGTCGGGATCCGGCTGCACCTCGCCCGCGGCTCAATGGACCTCGGCGAGTCCGACGGCGGACTGCCGCCCGACCTCGTCGTCGAGGACCGCGACGCGATCCTGACCTCGACGGTGGCCGTCGCCGACCGGTGGCACGACGGGGAGATGATCGTGGTCACCGTCGCGCCGTGCAGCCCGTTCTCGGTGAGCGCCGACCTGATGCTCGAGTCGGCCGAACTGGCCCGTTCGCGGGGGTTGCGCCTGCACACCCACCTCGCCGAGACACTCGACGAGCAGTACGACTGTCTCGAGCGGTTCGGCTGCCGGCCGGTCGAGTACGCCGAGGACCTGGGCTGGATCGCCGACGACGTGTGGATCGCCCACGGCATCCATCTCGACGACGCCGAGATCGCGCGACTGGGCGCCGCCGGGACGGGCGTGGCCCACTGCCCGTCGAGCAACGCGCGCCTGGGGGCGGGTACGTGCCGGGTGAGCGACCTCGAGGCGGCCGGCGCGCCGGTCGGGCTCGGGGTCGACGGGCCGGCGTCCAACGAGGTCGGTGCGCTGTTCCCCGAGATGCGCCAGGCGCTGTACACCGCCCGGCAGCGCAGCCTCCGCGCCGACGCGATGCTGCCGGCCGACGCGTTGCGTCTGGCGACCGAGGGGGGCGCGGCCTGCCTCGGACGCGACGACCTCGGGCGCCTCGCACCGGGGTACCGCGCCGACCTCGTCGTGTGGCCCGCCGCCGACCTCGACGACGTGCCGGACCCGGTCGACGGGCTCGTCCTCGGCCCCGATCGCCGTGCCCGCACCGTGCTCGTCGGCGGCGAGGTGGTCGTCGCCGACGGCCGGCCCACCGGCCTGGACCTGCCGGCCGCCCACCGCGAGTTGGCGCGCCGCGCCCGCCGCCTGTGGCCCGACGAGCGGGTCACGTCCGCCACCGCTTTCGACGACCGTCAGGAGCTGCGATGAGCACCCGGACCCGGGTCGCGCTGTACCTGCAGGACAAGCACCCGCTTCGTGACTGTCTCGACCACGTCCGCTACGCCGAGGAGCGCGGGTTCGACGCGGTCTGGCAGGCCGAGAGCCGGCTGGTGCGCGAGGCGACCGTGCCGATGGCCGCCTATGCGGCGGTCACCGACCGGATCAAGGTCGCCAGCGGGGTCATCAACAACTGGACCCGCAACCCCGCCCTGATCGCGGCCACGTTCTCGACGCTCGACGACCTCGCCCCGGGCCGGGTCGTCCTCGGCATCGGCGCCTGGTGGGATCCCCTGGCGCGCATGGTCGGCATCGACCGCAGTCACCCGTTGCAGGCCATGCGCGAGACGGTCGCGGTCGTGCGCGCGCTGCTGGCCGACGAGACCGTCACCTTCGACGGCGAGTTCGTGCACGTCGAGGGCATCGAACTCGACTACGTCCACCAGCCGCGGCGTCCCAAGGACGTGCCGATCTACATCGGCGCGACCGGGATGAAGATGATGGAGGTGGCCGGCGAGATCGCCGACGGCGTGGTCCTCAACTACCTCGTCTCCCCGACCTACGACGCGCAGGCGATGGAGCACCTCGCCGCCGGCGCCGACCGCGCGGGCCGTTCGCTCGACGACATCGACCGGCCCCAGTTGATCGTGTGCTCGCTGTCCGAGGACCGCGACGAGGCGCTGGACGCGGCCCGGCTGCTGATCACCCAGTACCTGGGTCAACAGCCCCACATCATGAAGGCCTCCGGGGTGCCGCAGTCGCTGCTCGACGAGGTCGGCGCCGTGCTGACGTGGCCCGCCACGGCCGAACAGGTCGCGAGCGCGTCGCACCTGATCCCCGACGACGTCGTACACATGCTGACGGCATCCGGCACACCCGACGAGTGCCGCGCGCGGGTGGACGAGTACGTGGCCGCGGGCTGCACCTGCCCGATCCTGTACCCGCTGGGTCCCGACGTGCGCGCCATGATCGACGCGTTCGCGCCGGCGTGAGGGAGGCGGCGCGATGCGCACCCTGATCCGCGGTGGCACCGTCGTCTCGGCGGCGGGGTCCTCCACCGCGGACGTGCTGGTCGACGGGGAGCGGATCGCCGCGCTGGCGGCCCCCGGGACGCACAATTGGGCGGCCGGTGCCGACCGGGTGATCGAGGCCGCGGACCGCTACGTGCTGCCCGGCGCGGTCGACGTCCACACCCACATGGAACTGCCCGTGTCGGGCACCGTCTCGGCCGACGACTTCGACACCGGAACCCGCGCGGCACTGCACGGCGGCACGACCACGATCGTCGACTACGCCGGCCAGGACCGTGGCGGGGGCCTGCTCGAGGGCGTGGCGCGCTGGGGGGAACGCGCCGCCGGGCGGGCCTGGTGCGACTACGGCTTCCACCTGATGGTCACCGACGTGCGCGACGACACACTCGCCGAGTTGCCCGCCCTGGTGGCGGCCGGTGTCACCAGCATCAAGCTGTTCACCGCCTACCCGGGCAGCAACTACAGCGACGACGGGCAGATCCTGCGGGCGATGCAGCGGGCCGCCGACCTCGACGTGACCGTGATGATGCACGCCGAGAACGGCATCGCCATCGACGTCCTGCGCGCCCAGGCGATCGCCCGTGGTGACACCGACCCGATCCACCACCTGCTGACCCGGCCGGCGTCGCTCGAGGCCGAGGCGGTCGAACGGGTGGTGCGTCTCGCCGAGATCGCCGGGTGCCGGCTGGTGATCGTGCACATCTCCTCCGCCGAGGCGTTGCGGGCCGCCGTCGCCGGACGCGACCGTGGGCTGCCGGTGTTCGCCGAGACCTGCCCGCAGTACCTCGCGCTGGCGATCGAGGACGTGCCCGACGGCGACGACGCCGCCCGGTTCGTGTGCTCGCCGCCGTTGCGGTGGCGGGACGAGGGCCACCAGGCGGCGCTGTGGGACGGGATCGCGAGCCGCCGGGTCGACACGGTCGCGACCGACCACTGCCCGTTCACCTGGGCGCAGAAGCAGGCCGGGCGCGGCGACTTCACCCGGATCCCCAACGGCGTCGGATCCGTCGAGCACCGCCTCGACCTTGTGCACCAGGGCGTCGTCGACGGGCGCATAAGCCGGGAACGCTGGGTCGAGGTCTGCAGCACCGATCCGGCCCGGCTGGCCGGCCTGCATCCGCGCAAGGGCGTGCTCGCGCCCGGCGCGGACGCGGACGTGGTGGTCTACGACCCGACCGCCAGGCACACCCTGTCCGCGGCCACCCACCACATGAACGTCGACTACTCGGTGTACGAGGGCATGGAGGTGACCGGCCGCACCGAGACCGTCCTGCTGCGCGGGCAGGTCGTGGTGGAGCGTGGCGAGGTCGTGGGCGGTGCCGGCGGCCGCTTCCTGACGCGGGGTTCCAGCAGCCTGACCTGATTCGACCACGACGAGGAGCCGCGAGATGTCCGCGACCACGCCCGGCATGGTGTGCGCGCACCACCATCTGTACTCGTCGCTGGCGCGCGGGATGCCGGCGCCACCACGCACACCCACCGACTTCGGCGAGATCCTCGAGTTGGTGTGGTGGCGGCTGGACCAGGCGCTCGACCTCGACATGATCCGCTGGTCGGCCATGCTGGGGGCGCTCGAGGCGCTCGAGCAGGGCACCACGGCGATCGTCGACCACCACGAGTCGCCCGGCGCGATCGAGGGCAGCCTGTCGGTCATCGCCGATGCCTGCGCCGAGGTCGGGGTCCGGGTGGTGTGCGCGTACGGGGTGACCGACCGTCACGGCAGCGACGGCGCGCGGCGCGGACTCGAGGAGAACCGCCGCTTCCTGGCCGGCGGCGGACGCGGCATGGTCGGGGTCCATGCGGCGTTCACCTGCAGCGACCGGACGCTGGAGGACGCCGCCGGACTGGCGGCCGACCTCGGGGTCGGGGTGCACATCCACGTGTGCGAGGGCACCCAGGACGCCGACGCGCCGGCACGGCTGGCGGCGCTGACGCGGGACGACTGGCTGCTCGCCCACGGGGTCAACCTGCCCACCGACGCGGGGCTGTCGGGCACGATCGCCCACAACCCGCGCTCGAACCTGAACAACGCCGTCGGCTACGCCCGACCGGTCCGGTTCACCAACCCCGTGGTGCTCGGTTCCGACGGCATCGGCGCCGCCATGCTCGACGAGTTCCGTATCGCCCACCTGTGCCACCGGGCCGACGACGTCACCGCCTCGCCCGACACGGCGTGGTCGTGGCTCGAGGCCGGCCGGGCGCTGGTCCCCGAGACCGCCGACGACGAGGTCACCTGGGACTACGCGCCCATGGAGCCGTGGCACCTCGCCTTCACACCCGGGGTCGGGCCGCGGCGGGTGGTGGTCGACGGTGAGGTGGTGCTCGACGAGGCCGGACCGACCCGGGTCGACGCGGACGAGATCCGCGCGAAGGCGGCCGAACAGGCCCGGCGACTGCACGCCCGTCTCTGACCGTCGAGCGCGTGCCGTGCAGGGGCGCACACGTGGCTGGCACGGATCGCACGCACCCGTGGGAGCGCTCCCATTCCGGGCTAGTCTGGACGGACCGGCCCATCGGGTGGGCCGCCGACCGGGGAGCGCGTCATGTCCAGCACTCGACGGCTGCGGAGCGGACTGGGTGCCGCTGCCGCGGCGATCATCGCGGTGGCGAGCGTGGCGCCGGCGGCGGCCGCCCACCCGAACCGCGACGACGACTCGCGCAGCGAGTTCTTCGTACCGCGGCCGAACCAGGACGCGGTACGCCAGATCGCCGCGTTGCGGGCCGACGGCCAGAAGGCGGACGCTGCCCTGATCCGCGAGATGGTGCAGACGCCGCAGGCGGTGTGGATCGAGTCGAACTCGCCGCGCGAAGCCCAACTGCAGGTGCGCCAGATCACGCGCGTCGCGGCGGCGAAACGGCAACTGCCGGTGCTCGTGGCCTACAACATCCCGTTCCGCGACTGCGCCCAGTACTCGGCAGGCGGTGCCACCACGGTCGCCGAATACGAGGCCTGGATCGACGCCGTGGCGGCGGGCATCGGCCCGCGCGACGCCATCGTCATCCTGGAACCCGACGGGCTCGGGATCATCCCGTGGTACACGCCGCTGGGTGCCGCCGGTCCGGAATGGTGCCAGCCGGCCGAGGCCGATCCGGAGACGGCCGCCACCGACCGGTTCGCGCTGCTCAACCACGCCGTGGAGGTCCTGACGGCGCTACCGAACACGGCCGTGTACCTCGACGGCACCCACAGCGGGTGGCTCGGCGTCGCCGACATCAGCGACCGGCTCATCAAGGCGGGCGTGACCGAGGCGGACGGCTTCTTCCTCAACGCATCGAACTACCAGGAGACCGAGCGTCAGCTCACGTACGGCGACTGGATCAGCCAGTGCATCCATCTCGACCAGAACAGCTGGTGGGACCGCAGTTGGTGCGCGAGCCAGTACTACCCGGCCGACCCGGCCGACTTCGACACGTCGTCGGCCTCGGACGCGGCCTACGACCAGGCGTATGCCGACACGGGGTTGGCACGCGACCCGGCGACCATGCCGCACTACGTGATCGACACCAGCCGCAACGGCCAGGGCCCGTGGACGCCACCGCCCGGCGTCTACCCGGACCCGCAGGACTGGTGCAACCCGCCCGGTCGCGGGCTCGGTGAACGACCCACGGCCGACACCGGCAACCCGCTCGCCGACGCCTACCTGTGGATCAAGATCCCGGGTGAGTCGGACGGGTTGTGCCTGCGCGGCACCGACGGGCCCGAGGACCCGGCGCGAGACATGATCGATCCTGCCGCCGGGGAGTGGTTCCCGGAGCAGGCGCTCGAGCTGGCCCGCCTCGCGGACCCGGAGCTGCAGGTCGATGCTCCGCCGGCGAAGGGCAGGGGGAACCGCCGCTGACCGTGCCGGACACCCGTCTCACACCATCTGGGGGATCATCGCCTCGACCAGGTTCGGCCCCGGGGTGGCGAGGGCGGCTTCGAGCTGAGCGGTGAAGTCCTCGGCCGTGTCGGCGCGGGTGGCGGGCACACCCATGCCGCGGGCGAGCGCGGTGAAGTCCAGCCGCGGACGGCCCAGATCGAACAGCTCGGCCGCCTTCGGTCCGCCCGTCCCGGCACCGACGCGCTGCAGTTCGATCTTGAGGATCTCGTACGAGGCGTTGTTGTAGACCACGACGGTCACGTCGAGCTCCTCGCGCGCCATGGTCCACAGCGCCTGCGGCGTGTACATGGCCGAACCGTCGGCCTGCAGGCACAGCACCTTGCGGTCGGGGGCGGCGATCGCGGCTCCCACGGCGGCCGGCAGGCCATAGCCGATCGAACCTCCGGTGAGGGTCAGCCAGTCGTGGCGCGGCGCGGCAGCGGTCGTGAACGGCAGCGCGAGGCTCGAGGTCACCGCCTCGTCGACGACGATCGCGCCTTCGGGCAGCAGCGCACCGACGGCCAGGGCGACGGTCCAGGCGTCGAGGTCGCCGGTCGGCCGGGCCGGCGGCTCCCCGTCGGGGCGCGGTGGCGTCCGGTCCCCGAGGTCGAGTGCCCCGACGAGCGCGGCGAGGGCGCCGGCGCCGTCGTCGCCGGGACCGGCCAGCTCGTGGACCCGACAGGTGTCCGGCACCAGGTGGCTGGACTTGTCCGGGTAGGCGAAGAAGGTCACCGGTTCGCGCGCGCCGACGAGCACGAGCGAGGCGGCGCCGTCGAGTTGCTGGCTCGCGGCCTCGGCCAGGTAGCCGAGGCGCTCGATGGGTGCGACGCCCTGACCGCGGACGAGCCGCCGGGGGAACACCTCGCTCAGCAGCCGCGCGCCGGTGGCCTGCGCGATCACGGCGGCGCTGTCGAGCGCGGCGGCATCGGCGAGGACATCGCCACCGAGCAGGAGCACGGCGGACTCGTCGCGACGGAGCACCGCGGCGACCTCGGCGATCACGTCGTCGTCGACGCGCTGTGGGCCGGTGACCGGCAGGGGTGGGGCGAGTTGTCCGCCCTCGCCCCAGCTGACGTCGGCCGGCAGGATCAGGGTCGCGATCCGGCCGGGCGTGGTGCGAGCGGCCGCCACCGCCTCCGCCGCGTCGCGTCCGACCTCGCCGGGAGCCCGGGAGCTCCTGATCCACGGGCTGACGTTGCGGGCGATCGTCTCGATGTCGGACTCGAGCGGCGCGTCGAGCACCTTGTGTGCCGTCGCGTGGTCGCCGACGATCGCGACCACCGGCACGCCCGCGCGTCGCGCGTTGTGCAGGTTCGCGAGCCCGTTGCCGAGCCCGGGACCGAGGTGCAGCAGCACGGCGGCCGGGCGGCCGGCGATGCGGGCGTACCCGTCGGCCGCACCGGTGGCCACGCCCTCGAACAGCGCGAGGACGCCACGCATGTCCGGGACCTCGTCGAGCGCGGCGACGAAGTGCATCTCGGACGTGCCCGGGTTGGTGAAGCAGACGTCGACGCCGGCGTCGACGAGGCTTCGGATCAGCGCCTGCGCACCGTTCACGTGCTGCTCCTCGGAAGGTCGAAGATGGCCCCCGGGTTGAGGATGCCACGCGGGTCGAAGGCCGCCTTCATCCCGCGCATCAACTGGAGCGCGGCCGGGTCGGTCAGCGCCTCGAACCACGGCTTCTTGTGCCGGCCGATGCCGTGCTCGCCGCTGATCTCGCCACCCAGTTCGACGCCCGCCTCGAGCAGGGCCGCCATCACCTGCGCCCGGCGCTGCTCGTCCGGTTCGAACACCGACATGTGCACGTTGCCGTCGCCGGCATGGCCGCAGCCGACGATGCCCGCCGAGAACTCCTCGGCGATCCGGCCGACCCGACGCGCGTAGGCGGGCAGCGCCGCCCGCGGCACGACGACGTCGATGATGTCGTGGAAACCGACCTCCCTGGCCGCGTAGAAGGCCTGCTCCCGGGCGGTGATCAGGTCGGTGGCGGCCTGCCCCGGCAGCACGAGCGCGTCCATCGCTCCGAGTTCGTCGACGAGCAGTTCGCCGAGGGCGAGCATGTCCTGCTCGACGCGGTCGGCATGGTCGTCGGCCAACTGCACCACGAGGTAGGCCGTCGCGGCCTCGCGGGTCGCGTCGGTGACGCCGAGTTCGAGGCCGCTGCGGTGCACGATCGCGGCCATGGTCAGCGCGTCGAGGTACTCGAGCACGAGCGGGGCGAGGCCGCTGGCCAGGATGCGCGGGACGGCGCCGGTGATCTGCTCGAGGTCGGTGAACGGCGCGAGCAGGGTCGTGACGTTGCGGGGCCGCGGGGCCAGCTTCAGCCAGACCCGCGTCACCAGCGCGAGGGTTCCTTCCGATCCGATCACGAGTTGGGCGAGGTCGTAGCCCGACGACCGCTTGACCACCTTGCCGCCCGAGCGGATCACCTGGCCGCCCGCCAGGACGAACTCCAGCCCGAGGACGTGGTTGCGGGTCGCGCCGTAGCGCACCGCCCGCATCCCGGCCGCATTGGTGTTGACGGTGCCGCCGATCGTCGCCGAGTCCTCACCGGGCCGCACGGGGTACACCAGCCCCAGCGGTGCGAGCGCCGCGTCCAGGTCCGCGAGCCGGACACCCGGTTCCACCACGGCGACGCCGTTGTCGAGGTCGATCTCGCTGATGCGGTCCATACGCTCGAAGGACACGACGATGCCGTCATGGTCGGCGATCGCGGCCCCGGACAGGCCGGTGCCGGCACCCCGGGCGGTGACCGGGATGCTCCAGCGGTCGGCCACCTCGAGGATCGCGGCGACGTCGTGCGTCGAGCCCGGCAGGAGCACCGCCGCCGGCAGACACGGTTGCGCCGACAGGGTCTCGTCGTGCCCGTACGCCTCGCCGATCTCGTCCGCCGTGCGGACCTGGTCCTCGGCGAGCACCTCGCGAAAGACGGCGGCAACCTCGACCGGCGGCGTCCTCGGCCCTGACGATTCGGTGCGCACCACGGCCACCCTCCCGGCTCCCGGCCGGTCCCGCGACCGGCTGCGCGATGCTCGACACACCCGTACCGGCATGTCCAGGGCCGAAGGGCACGAGTCGGCGCCCACGCAAAACGCCCCCGACCGCGTCGGGGGCGCCTGACGTTCTGCTGCCGTCCGGCGTTGAACGCCCGGTCCGGCGGGGTGGGCGAGGGGGGACTTGAACCCCCATGTCCTTTCGGACACACGGACCTGAACCGTGCGCGTCTGCCAATTCCGCCACCCGCCCAGGTGGAGTCGCGGACGGTACCAGCACTCCGGCGAGGTCGGCAACGCGACCGATCGCGACAGATGGCCTCGTTGGGCCCGCAACCCGCGGTGCGCGACGTTCGGACGGGTGATTCTGGTGAGCGCCCGGCTAGGCTCCGCGCGGAAAACTTTCGAGCGGGTAGGTGCCGATCTCGGCCGGGTACGAACCACCGGGGCTCCGCTACGCCCGCCCGGAACCGAGCATCACCGCCGAGTCGGACAGCAATGGGCGTTCTACAGGACTTCGAACGACGCCTCGAGGGCGCCGTCGAGGGCTTCTTCGCGCGCGCATTCAGGTCCGGGCTGCAGCCGGTCGAGTTGGCCAAGGCGCTGCAGCGCTACGCCGAGGACAACCAGCACGTCACCGCCGACGGCGTCGTGGTCCCCAACGTCTACCGGATCCACGTCAGCGAGCGTGACCACGACCGGCTCAGTTCCTTCGGGGCGTCGCTGCCACGCGAGCTGGCCGAGGTGGTCGTGCGCACCAGCACCGACCGCGGCTGGTCGTTGCGCGGCCCCGTGAAGGTCCGCATCGAGGCCGACGACGACGTGCGCTTCGGCATGTACGACCTCGCCGGTCGCGTCGAGGTCGTCGATCCCGCCGCGCACTCGGGCGCGCGCCTGCGGGGCGGCTCGCGGACCCCGGTGTCGGCGCCGCCGTCGCAGCCGGCTCCCGAGGGTGGCTTCGACCAGACCCAGGTCGTCTCGGCCGTGCCGCGCGCGACGCTGCAGTTGCGCATCGCCAACGGACCCGCCAAGGGCACCACCTTCCCGCTCACCGGTCAGCGCATCACCATGGGCCGCATGGCGTCGTGCCACGTGACCCTCGACGACTCGACCGTCTCGCGTGAGCACGCCGCCCTGGTCCGCCGCGGCGAGACCTGGTGGGTGGTCGACCTCAGCTCCACCAACGGCACCAGCGTCAACGGCGTGCAGGCCGCCGAACAGCCCGTCGCTCCCGGCGACCGCATCGAGCTCGGCGACGCCGTCGTCGAACTGGTCGGGGGCCCGGCGTGACGGTCGCGTTGCTCACCGTCCTGAAGTTCGGACTCCTGCTCCTGCTGTACCTGTTCCTCGCACGCACGCTCCGCGCCGTCGTGCTCGACCTGTACGGCCCCCGCCGCTCGTCGCCGCCCGCTGCGCGCCCCGCCGCTCCCGGCCCGGCACCCTCGACACGGAAGTCTCGCAAGGTGCCGCGCGAGATCGTCGTCCTCGGGTCCGAGGGCGGCACGACCACGCATGGACTCGGAGGCCACGGGGTGACGCTGGGCCGCTCCGCCGGCGTGGACGTCGTCGTCGACGACGTCTACGTCTCGGACGAGCATGCCCAGATCCTGCCAGACGACGGCGGCTGGTCGGTGCGTGACCTGGGCTCGACCAACGGCACCTACCTCAACGGCGCCAAGGTGACCCGGCCCACGCCGTTGGCGGTCGGCGACGAACTGCGGCTGGGCAAGACGCGCATCGAGGTCCGTCGATGAGACGCCTTCGTGCCACCGGAGGAACCGACGTCGGGCGGGTCCGCACGGGGAACGAGGACGCCTTCCTGATCGCCGAGAGCGTGTTCGCCGTCGCCGACGGCATGGGCGGCCACCTCGCCGGCGAGATCGCCTCGGCGAAGGCACTTGAGCCGGTCGAAGCGCTCGACGGCAAGGTCTTCGGCGACTCCGGGGACGCGGACGCCGCCCTGCGTGCCGCCGTCATCGAGGCCAACGACATCGTGTCGCAGATGGCCGATGACGAGCCGGCCTACCGCGGCATGGGGACGACCCTGACCGCCGCCATGCTCGAGGGGACCCGCCTGCACCTCGCCCACGTCGGCGACTCGCGGGCATACCTGCTCAGGGGCGGCCGCTTCGAACAACTCACCGACGACCACACGCTGGTGCAACACCTCATCGACGAAGGCCAGATCACCCGCGAGGAGGCGGCCAGCCACCCCCAACGCTCGATCATCACCCGGGCCATCGGCGTGTCCCACGACGTCGAGGTCGACTCGATGACCATCGAGATCGAACCCGGCGACCAGGTGCTGCTGTGCTCCGACGGGCTGACCGGTGTGCTCGACGACGGCCACATCGCGCAGGAACTCGCGAGCGGCGACGACGACCGGAAGGTCATCGGCCGGCTGATCGAGGCCGCGAACCAGCGGGGCGGCCCCGACAACATCACCGTGGTGATCCTGCGTTGCGAGGCCGAGTCCGATGACCCCCCGCCCGGGGCCAGAGCTGGCGGCGCCGCCGCCCCGGCCGACCGGGACGCCGGCGGCGAGACCGGCTCGGGGGAGCGTCGCCACGGCGGCGCTCCCGTCACGATACGCACCCGCGAGGACAGCGGGTCGCGGGACTGGGCCGGCCGACTGGGCGACTACGGTGCGCTCGGGCGTGGTGGGCCACCCGCCGATGGCGACGACGGCGGCGGGTCACGCCGGTGGGTGAGCCGCACGCTGGCCATGCTGCTCGCGCTCGCCGTGCTCGGCGGCATCGTCTTCGTCGGTGGCCGCTTCCTGCTGTCGCAGCAGTACTTCGTCGGACTCGACGGCGAACAGGTCGCGATCTACCAGGGCGTCGACGTCCAACTCGGACCCTGGAACCTCGCCCGGCTCGTCGAGCGCACCGACCTGACCCTCGACGACGTCCCCGCCTGGTACCAGCCCGCCCTCGAAGAGGGCATCCACGCCACCGACCGGGCCATGGCCCGGCGCATCGTGGCGGGCGCGCCCCGCCGCGAGGCCACCGACGACGCGGCCGGGGACGACGCGGCCGACGACGACGCGGCCGGGGAACCGTGAGCGCGGCGACCGGGACGGCCGGTCGCGGTGTGGACCGCCGGGCAGGCAACAGGCTTCGCTCCACCGAGGCGCGGCTGCTGGCCTTCGCCGTCGTGATCACCGTCGCGGCACACGTCCTGCTCGGCTGGTCGCAGGGCCCCGAACTGCCCCCCAGCGCCATCGTCACCGGCGTGGCGATGACGATCATCGCGATCGTGGCCCACATCGTGGTACGGACGACCGCGCCCGACGCCGACCCGACCCTGCTGCCGCTCGCGTTCCTGCTCAACGGCCTCGGCCTGGTCTTCGTGCGGCGGGTCGACATGGCCGCCGGCAGCGACCTGGCCGGGACGCAGACCGTCTGGACCGCGGTCTCGGTCGCCGGCATGTGCGCCGTCCTGGTGCTGATCCGACAGGTCCGCACCCTGTCCCGCTACCAGTACTCGCTGGGGCTGCTGACCCTGGTGCTGCTGATCCTCCCGCTGGTCCCGGGCCTCACCGCGGGCGCCATCAACGGCGCACGGCTGTGGGTCGACGTCTTCGGCATGCGGTTCCAGCCCGGCGAGGTCGCCAAGCTGACCATGGTCGCGTTCCTCGCGGGCTACCTCGAACGCAAGCGCGTGCTGCTGTCGGTCGCCAACCAGCGGTTCGGCCCACTGCTGATGCCGGCCCCGCGTCACCTCGCGCCCGTCCTGCTCGCCACGGGTGTGGCGCTGGTCGTGATGGCCGGCCTGCGCGACCTCGGCTCGGCGCTGCTGCTCTTCGGGGTGTTCCTCGCCGTCCTCTACGTCGCGACCGGCCGCGCCGCCTACCCCCTGGTCGGCCTGGTCGCCTTCGCCCTCGGAGCCACCCTGGCCTACCAGGTGTTCGCACACGTCCGCGTGCGCGTCTCGATCTGGCTCGACCCGTGGTCGCAGGTGAGCAACGCCGGCTACCAGTTGGCCCAGAGCCTGTTCGCGCTCGGCACGGGCGGACTGACCGGTGCCGGGCTCGGCGGCGGACGCCCCCAGGACGTGCCCTTCAGCGCGACCGACGCCATCTTCGTCGTGATCGGCGAGGAACTCGGTCTGCTGGGGGCGAGCGCCGTCCTCATCGCCTTCCTGCTGCTGGTCGTGCGTGGCTACAAGATCGCGCTGACCGCGCGCGACGAGTACGGGACGCTGCTCGCGCTGGGTCTGACCGCGACCATCGCGCTGCAGACCTTCGTGATCGTCGGCGGGCTGACCCGGGTCGTGCCCCTGACCGGGATCACGCTGCCGTTCATGTCGTACGGCGGGTCGTCGCTGCTGGGCAACTACATCCTGATCGCGCTGCTGCTGCGGATCAGCGACGAGTCACGCGGGGCCGCCAGGGGCCGGCAGGTCGAACGCCGTGGCCGTCCCCGCGTCGCGAAGCCGTCGTCGCGATGATGACCAAGCAGATCGGCCGTGTCGCCACGTTCACCCTGCTGCTGTTCGGCGTGCTGTTCGTCAACCTCAACCTGATCGCGCTCGTGCAGTCGGACACCCTGGCCAGCCATCCCGCCAACCGCCGCCTGCTGGTGCGCGAGTACGCCATCGACCGCGGCAGCATCGTCGTCGGCGAGGAGGCGATCGCCCGCTCGGTCGAGACCGACGGCGACCTGCAGTACCTGCGCGAGTACCCGGGCGGCGCCCTGTACGGCCACATCACGGGCTACTACTCGTTCGTCCTGGGCCGCAGCGGCCTCGAAGCGGCCCTCAACGAGCAACTGATCGGCCAGCCCCTCGAGGTCCTGGCCCAGAACCTCGGCGACCTGCTCTTCGCACCGGACCAGGCCGGCAACACCGTCGAGTTGACCATCGTGCCGCGGGCGCAGCAGGCGGCGGCCGACGCGCTCGAGGGCCGGGTCGGCGCCGTCGTCGCGCTCGATCCCACCACCGGCGCGGTGCTGGCCAGCTACGCCAACCCCAGCTTCGACCCCGGCCCGCTGTCCACGCACGACGCGGCAGCGATCCGCGAGGCGTGGGAACCGCTCATCGACGCCGACGAGCGGCCGCTCGTCAACCGCGCGATCGCCGAGACGTACCCGCCCGGTTCGACCTTCAAGCTCATCACGGCGGCCGCGGCGCTCGAACACGACCGCTCCCCCGAGACGGCCTTCCCCGACGAGGGCACCTACGACGTCCCCCAGACCAACGCCGACATCGGCAACTTCGGCGGCGGGGACTGCAGCGAGGGCGAGACCATCTCGCTGGCCGACGCGATGCGGGTCTCGTGCAACACGGTGTTCGCGCGCCTCGGCGTCGAACTCGGCGCCGACCGCCTGATCGACATGGCCGAGCGCTTCGGGTTCAACCGTGCGCCCCCGTACGAACTCGAGGTGGCCAACAGCGCGATCCCGAAGGAGATGGACGAGCCCTCGGCGGCCCAGAGCGCCATCGGACAGCGCGACGTGCGCGCCACGCCGATGCAGATGGCGATCGTCGCCGCGGCCATGGCCAACGGCGGGCGGCTGGTCGAACCCCACCTGGTCCGCGCCATCCGCGACCCGTCGGGCAGCCTGGTGCGCGAGACGGCGCCGAGCCTGTGGGACGAGGGCCGCTTCGACAGCCAGGCCGTCAGCGAGACCGTTGCGGCCCAGTTGCGCGACATGATGATCGACGTGGTGGCCGACGGGACCGGCCGCGGCGCGCAGATCGAGGGCGTGACCGTCGGCGGCAAGACCGGCACCGCCCAGACCGGCGGCGCCCCCACGGTCTGGTTCGTCGGCTTCGCCGAACAGGACGTCGCGGTCGCGGTCGTGTTGCCGCAGGCCGGCGACGACGACACCGGTGGCCGGGTCGCCGCGCCGATCGCCCGCGCCGTGATGCAGGCCGCCCTCGACGGATGAGGTTGCCACCGATGAGCTTCCGACCGGCGGCGGCGCCCGCCGTACCCCGGTGATGCCAACGATCGACCCGAGGACGCCGTTGCTACGCTCGGCGGCCGTCCACGGCGTTCTCTCTCGCCTGTCCGCGTCGTCTCGTGTACGGAGTCCATGGTGACCCAGGGTCGCGTTCTCGTCGACCGCTACGAGTTGCGTCGGTTGCTCGGCCGAGGCGGCATGGCCGAGGTCTGGGCCGCCCACGACCGCACCCTCGAGCGCGAGGTCGCGATCAAGCTGCTGCTGGACCGCTTTCGCGACGACGAGGCCTTCACGTCCCGGTTCCACGACGAGGCCCGCCACGTCGCCAAGCTCAACCACCCCAACCTCGTCGCGGTCTACGACACGGGCACCGAGGTACCACCGGACGTCGACCCCGCGTCGGGCATCCGCCAGCCGTTCATCGTGATGGAACTGGTCGAGGGTCGTTCGCTGCAGCAGGCCATCGACGCGGGCGGGCTGACCGAGGACCGGGCGCTCGAGGTCGTCGCCGACGTGTGCGCGGCGCTGCAGTACGCCCACAGCCGCGGTCTGATCCACCGCGACGTCAAGCCGGGCAACATCCTGCTCGCCCACGACGGGTCGGTGAAGGTCACCGACTTCGGCATCGCCCGCGCGGTCGGCAACGAGAACGTGACCCGCACCGCGGCGGTGCTCGGCACGGCCGCCTACCTGTCCCCCGAACAGGCCCAGGGTCTCGACGTCGACACGCGCTCGGACCTGTACTCGCTCGGCGTCGTGCTCTACGAGGCGCTGACCGGCCGGCAACCGTTCACCGGCGACTCGGCGGTCACGGTCGCCTACCAGCACGTGCAGGAGCCACCACGTCCACCGCGCGAACTCGAACCGTCGGTGTCGCCGGCCGCCGAGGCCATCGCGATGCGGGCGCTGGCCAAGAACCCCGCCAACCGCTACCAGTCCGCCGCCGAGATGCACGACGACCTCCTCAACGCGCGGGTCGGCAAGCCCGTGGCGGCGCCCGCGGTCATGACCGAGCGCGAGACCGCGTTGCTGGCCCCGGCCACCCCGCCCCGGCCGCTGCCCTCGCACGAACAGGAGCGGCGCAAGCGCGGCGCCCTGTACGGCTTCCTGACGGTGCTGGTCATCCTGGCCCTGATCGCCGGCGCCTGGGCGCTGGCCAGCATGTTCACCGAGGACACCCGCCGCATCGCCGTACCCGATCTCGCGGGCCAGACGCTCGAGTCCGCCGAGCGGATCATCATCCAACAGGGCTTCGTCCGCGGCGACCTCGTCGAGCAGGAGACCGACGAGGTCGAGCCGGGACTCGTCATGAGTCAGTCACCCGACGCCGACACGATGGCGGCCGAGGGCTCCGAGATCGACCTCGTGGTCTCGGTCGGCCGCGAGACGACGACCGTGCCCGACGTCGAGGGTCGCACCGAGGAGGAGGCGTTCCGGGCGTGGCGCGAGGCCGGGCTGACCGTCGGTCAGAAGGTCTCCGAGCCCAACGACGAGATCGACGCCGGACTGATCATCTCGACCAGCCCACCCGGGGGCGACGAGGTCCCCGTCGGCAGCGCGGTCGACTACGTGATCAGCGCCGGCCAGGAAGAGGTGGTCGTGCGGCCGGTCACCAACTACAGCGAGTCCGAGGCCCAGGCCCGCCTCGAGGACCAGGACCTCGAGGTCAACATCCTGCGCGAGTTCGACGACGTCGTCTCCGAGGGCTTCGTGCTCCGGCAGGACCCACCGGCGGGATCGCGTGTGCCGGTCGGTTCGATCGTCACGATCGTGGTCAGCCGGGGTCCCGAGGAGACCGAGCCCGAACCGACCGAGACCGAGCCGACCGAACCCGAGCCGACCGAGACCGAGCCGGAACCGACGCCCACCGAGCCGGAACCGACGCCGACCGACACCCCGACGGACCCGCCACCGGGCGAGGGCTGATCGCCGTCCGTCACCCGGCGTCGTCGGCAGAGGCGTCCAGCGACGTCATGGCGAGGCCGGTGCGCACCAGTGCCGCGAGCCCGGCGAGGCCGGCCGCGGCGACCAGGACGACGGCGGCGCGCACGGCGCCGGTCGGGAGTGGTCCCGGCAGGATGGGCCGGGTGAGCGCACCGAGGTGCAGCACGACCCAGACCAGCAGCGGCACCCCCGCCGCTCCGGCGAGCAGGTCCCCGCGCAGCCGGTCCCGCCCGTCGCCGCGACGCGACAGCAGCGCGCCGAGCACGGCGATGCCCAGTGCGAGCCCACCGAGCACCACCGGGACGCTCTGGGCGTCCATGCCGGCGGGGAGCCCGAGGTTGGCGGCCAGCGCCACGCCCAGCGCCACGACGCCGGCCAGTGCGACGAGACCGGCGACCATGCGTGGCCACCGGACGGCTACCGCCGCACCCAGTACCACGGCGAGCGCGACCAGCAGCGCGACCACGAACGTCGGGGGCCCGGCCGTCCACACCAGTTCGCCGCGGACGACGACGTCCTGACCGTCGACGACCAACGGGACCTCCCAGTCGGTGACGGGCTGGACCCCGCCGCCGGCGGCGTCGACCTGGGGCGGGAGCGCCGGGCTCATGAAGTGGATGCGGTGGTCGTGCCACGCGTAGGTGCCGCCGCCGGCCACCTCGACGAACACCGGCTCGGCGTCGGCGTCGGCGACCGCCGGCAGGTCGACCTCGAGCTCGCCGTAGCGGGCGTCGTTGAGCCAGCGGGCCGGGGACCGCTCGTTGACCAGCACCGTCCCGTCCGCCTCGAACCGCAGGTAGGGCTCGCCGTCGTAGCCGGGGACCTCGACGGCGACGCCGTCGGGGACCTCGAGGACCAGGAAGGCGTCGCCGCCCCGCACCGCGAGGTCGACGGGTGCGTCGGATGGTTCGACCGCCGTAACGGTCGAGTCGTAGTTGGTCGGCCCGGCCGGATCGGCCGCGGCCGGCGCGGCCGTGAGCAGCAGGAGGCCGACCACGAGCGGCCCCAGCCCGACGGCGCGCCGGGTGGCCGGCGAGGCGGCACGCGCCATCACGCGTCGCCCCGGCCGCGGCGGCGGGACGCCAGGACGACGGCCGCGGCGAGCGCCACGACCACGAGACCGCCCAGCAACACGACCGGCGGGCCGCCGTCTTCGGTGGCGACGTCGTCGGTAGCGACGTCCTCGGTCGGCTCGGCCGTGGGCTCGTCGGTGACGTCCTCGGTCGGGTCCTCGGCCGGGGCGGGCGTCTCCTCGGGGGGCGGCGGCGGAGCGTCCGGGTCGGCCTCGACGAGCGCGACGTTGACGGCCGGGTCGTCGGCGGGTTCGTCCGGGGTCCCGATCCAGCGGTAGCCGTCGTCGCCGCAGCCCTGGAACACCGCGAGGTACTGCGCCTCGCCGGGCGTGCCGGACGCGACCACGTCGAGGTCGAAGGCCGGGGCCGGCACCCCGTCGCCGTCGACGGTCCACGTCACCGCCGTGACCGTGCCGTCCTCAGCCGTCTCGGTGGCGGGCGTGTAGCCGTCGGCGTCCGGGACGTCCACGATCCGCAGCCAGTCGGGCACCTCGAGGGCGACCTCGGTCGTTGCGGCCTCGGCGCCGCCGTCGTCACCGCCGCAGCCGTGGGCCATCGACAGGCGCATGGTGACGAGGCTGTCCACGGGCAGTTCGCCCCCGGTGATGAACGGGTGGGCACCGGCGGGACCGACCACGAGGACGGTGAGGGTCGCGGCGCCGACCAGGCTGCGCCGGAGGATGCGGGCGGGATTCACGGCAGCGTGCTCCTAGCGGTTGACGACCACGCGGATGCGGGCGTCGGCCTCGGTGAACCGGTCGATGCCGGCGATGACACGGATGTCCCACTCCCCCGCGAACCGCAGGTCGTCGACGTTGGCGGTCCAGTGGCCGGGACCGGCGACGAAGGGTTCGATCACGATCGGCCCGATCTGTTCGGGCACGTAGGTCAGCTCGACCCGCAGGTCCTCGACGGCGTCGGCAGGGCGTCCGGTGGTGTCGAGGACGTAGACGTGGATGGCGTTGCGCCCGACCCGGTTGGGATCGACGACCAGGTCGACGTCGTACTCCTCGGTCAACGCGACCGTCACCTGGTACGCACCGGTGACGCCGGCGGCCTCGGCCGCTGGACGCTGGGACACCAGAAAGCCGGTGACCCCGACCACGGCGACGATCCCGGCCACCTCGAGCGCGAGGGTGCGACGCAACTGCGACCAGGCCGCCCGCGACCGGGTGGCGGTGCGGTCGCCCGCCGAGACCTCGACGTCGGCCGATCCGCCCGCCGGTGCGACGCGGGCGGCGACCGCCGGTTCGAGCCGCCACCGGTTGTAGGCGGCGACCAGCAGCACGAGACCGACGAGACCGAGCTTGACCAGCAGCGTCCAGCCGTATCCGGTCGAGGTCAGCGCCCGGGGCGTGCGGACGAGGACGACCGTCATCGCCGTCCCCGCGAGCGCGAGGGCCAGCACCGACCAGGCCGCCAGGCGGCTGAAGCGCGCCACGAGGCCGGCGGCCGCGACCGGGTCGTCGTCGAGCCGGCGCCGCCTGACCGCGAGCAACAGCAGCACCAGGCTGCCGGTCCAGACCGCGGCGCCCAGCAGGTGGACGACGTCCGCGGCCGCCAGGACCCACGTGGGATCGACGGTGCGCTGGTGACCGTCGAGGGCGAACGAGGTGGCCGCCAGCGCGCCCGTCGCGAGCACGGCGAGGTACTGGCGCGCAGCCGCGTCCGTGACCGCGCCGACCCGCCGCCAGGCGAGCACGAAGGCCGCGAGCGCGACCAGGCGCAGCAGGGTGCCCTGCCCGAACGAGGAGAACACGAGCACGTCGCCGAGGTCGCGCACGGCCGTGAGCGCGTCGAGCAGACCGCGGCCGGTGACCGCGACGGTCTGCACGGGCACGGCGAGCAGGCTCGTGACCGCCGCCAGCAGCGCGCCACGGACCGCCCAGGTCCAGGCGGTCTCACGATCGCGGCGCGAGCCCCCCACCCAGGCCGCGAAGGCGGCGGCCCCCGCGGCGACGAGCACCCCGAGGTAGCCGGCGGCGCGCAGCAACGGGCCGACGACGCCGGTCCAGGCCTGGCCGGCACCGCCGAACAGGTCCGCGATCACCGCGTCGTCGACCGCCGGTCCGTCGCCGACGGTGAACGCGAACGTGCCGGTGATCGGATGGCTGTCGGCGGACACGACCCGGTAGGTGACGACGTAGCCGCCCTCGTCGAGGTCGTCGGGCAGCGCGACGGCGACCTCGTCGGGCGCTGCCGTC
>DATHUR010000044.1:0-19387 GCA_035462025.1 Egicoccus sp.
CAGTACAACTTCGGATCGCCCGAGAGCCACACCTCGTTGACCGACGGCTACACCGTCGAGGACTACGAGGTCACCTGGAGCAACGTGCGCGCCGGTTCGGCGTTCGACACGCTGCAGGCCGCCATCGACGGGGCCGTCGCCGGTGACACCATCACCGTGGCTGCCGGCGAGTACGCCGGTCCGGTCGTCGTCAACAAGCCGTTGACGATCCTCGCCGAGCCCGGCGCCACCCTCACCGGTGGTGTCGCGCAGACCGCGCTGACCATCGCCGCCAACGACGTGACCATCGACGGCCTGACCATCGAGGGTCCGCTCACGCAGCCCCACTACGAGAACGGCTGGGGCACGGGCCAGGAGGCTGTCGGCATCGGCCTCAGCGGTGCACGCACGGGCATCGTCCTGACCGACAACACCATCCAGGACGTGCGCACCGGCGTGTACGTGACGCCGAATTCGAGCGTGGAGGCCACGGGCAACACGATCGAGAACACCAAGGGTGCGTTCATCCTCTACAGCCACCTGGCGGACATGAGCGACAACGACACCGGACCGCTCGGCAACGAGTGGGACATCGTCGTGCTGCTCAGCAGCCAGCCGGCCGCCTACTTCGGCGACCCCTCCGTCGTCACCGAGGTCAACTACGGCGCCGCGGTCATGGCGCTCTCCGGCGCGAACAACGACATGACCGTCCTCGACCGGCGGTTCGGCTCGAACGGGTTCATCGACGGCTACGAGACCATCGGCAACCGCTCGCACATCATCGTCGACGCCACGTCGACGGCCGGGGCCGCCGAGGACTTCAACCTCGGCAACGGCCTGGGAAACCCGCGCCAGCCGCTGGGCAGCCTCAGCACCGCGGTCGGCGGCCTGGTCAACGGCGGCGACCTCGAGGTCCGTACCGGCACCTACGTCGGCAACGTGACCTTCGATGCCCCGATGACGCTGCGTGCCGTTGGTGAGCCCCACGTCCAGGGCCTGGTGACGATCACCTCGCCCGGGTTCACCTTCAGCGGCTTCGAGGTGACCAACCCCACGGGCACACTCGGCCTGTCGGTCCGGGCGTCCGGTGTCACGGTCTCCGACAACGTGTTCCAGGACATCGGCACGTCCACGACCGGCGGCGTCTCGGCCATCTATGTCCAGACGACGCAGGCCGACACCGACGACGTGGTCATCAGCGACAACCTGATCACCAACATCGGCCACACCGGGACCAACGCCTCGCACAAGGGAATCTTCGTCGGCGACTCGACCTCGAACCACGTGGTCTCGGGCCTGCGGATCACCGACAACGTGATCTCGGACATCCACGCCAACGACAACCAGTTCTCGGCCGGTGGTCGTGGCGTCAACGGCATCCAGGTCAACGCCGGCTACAGCACGTCCCCGCTGCACGCGGGCTACGTGACCGGCATGGTCATCGCCGACAACCACATCAGCAACCTGTCGGGCCACTGGGTCCACGCGATCGGCCTCGAGGCACCCACCCCGGACGCGCAGGTCACCGGCAACACGATCACCGACCTGCGGGCCAGCAAGCGGGCCAACGAGACCGTGCCCGCGGACTTCGACGACGAGGCGGGTGTGTTCTTCGAGGGCAACCCGGACGCCGGGTCGGTCGTGGTCACCCAGAACGCGTTCAGCGACATGGTCTACGGCGTCGCCATCCACCCGGCGATGACCGGCTTCGCGGACCTGATCGACGCCACCCGCAACTGGTGGGGGCCCGATGGTCCGTCCGGCATGCGCCTCGGCACGGAAGACGCGCTGACCGCGCCCTTCACCTACGCGCCGTGGCTGAGCAGCCCCGGCGGCAGCGACGTCTTCGAGACCGGCACCATCGCCGGACGGGTCGTCGACGGCAACGGCACCGCTGTCGCCGGCGTCACGATCTCGATCGACGGCACGGGTGATGCCACGGCCGTGACCGGATCGGACGGGCGCTACAGCGTCTCGCGCACCGCGGGCACCTACACCGTCACGATGACGGTGCCCGACAACAGCGTCGCCAGCGGTCCCACGTCACGCGTGGTGATCGTCGCCGACAGCGGCACCGCGACCGCCGACTTCGTCGTCCTGACCCAGGGCTCGATCGTCGGGCACGTCCGCGACGCGGCCGGTACCGGCGTCGAGAGCGCCACGGTGACCTTGCGCCAGGACGGCACCGTGGTCGCCACCGACACCACCGACGCGGCCGGCGCGTACGCCTTCCCCGGCGAGGACGCCGGCACGTACACCGTGACCGTCACGGTCCCCAGCGGCTACACCGCCGGTGGCCCCGTCACCCGCACCGTCAACCTCGCCAGCGGGTCGTCCGCGACCGCCGACTTCACGCTCGCACGCACGGCCAGCATCTCCGGTCGTGTCGTCGACACCGCCGGGGTCGCCCGGCCGGGCGTGACCGTCACCCTGAGCGGCGCCGGAACCGGCACCGCGGCGACGGGTGCCGACGGCCGCTACCAGTTCACGGGTCGGACCCAGTTCGGGGTCTACACCGTGACCATCGCGCCCCCCTCGGGCTACACCGCGGGCGGACCGGTCAGCCGCAGCGTCAACCTCGCCAGCGGTTCGTCGGCCACCGCCGACTTCGTGGTCGCCCGCGAGGCCGCCATCACCGGGCAGGTGCTCGACAGCACCGGCACCGGCGTCGCCGGGATCACGGTCTCGATCGCACGCAGCGGATCGGCCGCCGTCACCCGGACGACCGACGGGCAGGGCCGCTACCAGGTCGAGAACCTGACCGACTTCGGGGCCTACACGGTCACGATGACGGTGCCCAGCGGATTCGTCGCCACCGGTGCGACCTCGCGCGCGGTCAACCTCGCTGCGGGGTCGTCGGCGACGGCGGACTTCGCCGTCGTCCAGGTCGCCTCGATCTCCGGGCGCGTCCTCGACGGCGCCGGTGACCCGGTCGCCGGCGTGCCGATCGCACTGACCGGCGCGGGGACGGGTTCCGGCGTCACCGACCTCGAAGGTCGCTACCAGTTCGCCGGCCGCAGCCAGTTCGGCGCCTACACGGTCGCCATCACGCTGCCGACCGGCTTCGCCGCCGGTGGCCCGACCACCCGCACGGTCAACCTCGTGTCGGGTTCGTCGGCCACCGCCGACTTCCGCATCCTCGAAGAAGCGTCGATCTCCGGTCAGGTCGTCGACGGCACGGGTGCACCGGTCTCCGGTGTCTCGGTCGCCGTCAGCGGTCCGTCCTCGGGGACGCTGACCACCGACGGTGAAGGGCGCTTCCGCCTGGCCAACCGCACCGCCTTCGGGGCCTACACGGTCGCCATCACCGTGCCGACCGGCTTTGCCGCCGGCGGCCCGGTGACGCGCACCGTCAACCTCGCCGAGGGGTCGTCGGCCACGGCCGACTTCCGGGTCCTCGAGACCGCGTCCGTCTCCGGTCAGGTCACGGACGTGACCGGCGCCGGGCTCTCGGGCGTGCAGGTCACCATCACCCCGCCCAGCGGCAGCGCGTCGACGCTGACCACGGACGGGCAGGGTCGCTACCGGCTCGCCGGGCTGGGCACCTTCGGCGCCTACACGGTGTCGGTCGGTCTGCCCACCGGCTTCGCCGCCGGCGGCGTCACCACCCGCAGCGTCAACCTCGCCAACGGCTCGTCGGCGACCGCGAACTTCGTGCTCGCCGCCACGGCCTCCATCACCGGTCAGGTCGTCGACAGCACCGGGTCCGGCGTGGCCGGCGTCCAGGTCGCCATCACGCGGGGGACGACCACGGCCAACCTGGTCACGGACGCACAGGGCCGCTACCGCGTGGCGAACCTGTCGAGCTTCGGGGCCTACACGGTGACCATGACCGTGCCCAGCGGGTTCGTCGCCAACGGACCCACGGCCCGTGCGGTCAACCTCGCATCCGGGTCGTCGGCCTCGGCGGACTTCGGACTCGTCCAGGTCGCGTCGATCTCCGGACGTGTCGTCGACGGCGCGGGTGAGCCCGTCGCCGGCGTCGCCGTCGCCCTCAGCGGGGCCGGTACCGCACCGGCTGCCGTGACCGACACCGACGGGCGCTACCGGTTCACCGGTCGCACCCAGTTCGGTGCCTACACCGTGGCGATCACGGTCCCGACCGGCTTCGCCGCCGGCGGACCCGTGAACCGCACGGTCAACCTCGCCGCCGGTTCCTCGGCGACCGCGGACTTCCGGATCCTCGAGGAGGCCTCGGTCTCCGGCCAGGTCCTGGACGGTTCGGGGGCGCCCGTCGCCGGTGTCACCGTCACGGTCGGCGGACCCTCGTCGGCCACGCTGACCACGGACGGTCAGGGTCGCTACCGCCTCGCCAACCGGACCCAGTTCGGGGCGTACTCGGTCGTGATCACCGTCCCGACCGGCTTCGCCGCCGGCGGTGCCATCACCCGCACGGTCAACCTCGCGGAGGGCTCGTCGGCGACCGCCGACTTCCGCCTCATCGAGACCGCTGCCGTCGCCGGCCAGGTCACCGACGCCACCGGCGCCGGCCTGTCCGGCGTCCAGGTCGCTCTCTCGGGTGGCGTGACGGTCGCGACCGACGGCCAGGGTCGGTACCGCTTCGCCAACCTGACCCCGGGCTCGTTCACCGTGACCGTCACGGTGCCGACCGGCTTCGCCGCCGGTGGGGTCACGGCACGGACCGTCAACCTCGCATCCGGGTCGTCGGCGTCGGCGGACTTCACGCTGGCCGCCGTGGCCTCGATCGCCGGACAGGTGCTCGACGCCGCCGGGGCGCCCGTCGCAGGTGTGACGGTGTCGCTCTCCGGTGCGGGGACGGGCACGACCCAGACCGACGCGTCGGGCAACTACCGGTTCGCCAACCGCAGCCAGTTCGGTCGCTACGACGTCACCATCACCGTCCCGACCGGCTTCACCGCGAACGGGCCGACGGCGCGCATCGTCAACCTGGCCAGCGGCCAGGCGGCGACGGCGTCGTTCGCCCTGACCCAGACGGGCACCATCTCGGGCCAGGTCGTCGACAACACCCTGACGGGCGTCAGCGGCGTCGAGGTGGCGCTCGACGCCGGCACCCCGGTCCTGACCGACGCCGAGGGGCGGTACCGGTTCACCGGCCTGCCGGTCGGCGAGAGCCGGGTGGTCACGGTCACCGTGCCCGACGGCTTCGAGGCGGTCGACGACGCCAACACGGCGACGACGACGGTCGGGGACATCTTCGACGTCGTCCTGCTTCCGCTCGGCACCGTGTCCGGCTACCTGTTCATCGACATCGACGGCGACAACGAGCGTGACGCCGGCGAACCGCCGCTCGCCGGTGTGCGGGTCGACCTGATGGTCGACGGCAGTTCCGTCGACAACACGGTCACCGCGGCCGACGGGTTCTACCTGTTCACCGGCACGCCCGGAGACGCGACGATCCGGGTCGATCTCGACGGCTACGTCCAGCCCACGGCACTGTTCACGGAGTCGTCGTTCCGCAGCTTCTCCATGGCGTTCAGCGCCGGCGACTTCACGCTCGCGTCGAGCCACGACACGACGACGTCGCGTGAGGACGTCGGCCTGCTCCCGGCCGGCACGATCGTCGGCACGGTGCGCACCAGCGGTGGCGACTCGGTCGCCGGCGTCGCCGTGGCGCTGTCGGGTCACGCCAGCCGCAGCACGACCACCTCGTCCGACGGTGCGTTCTCGTTCCTCGGACTGCCCAACGGCTCGGCCGGTCACGACTACACGCTGAGCATCACCGCCCCGTCCGGCTTCACCCTGCAGGGCGCGGGGACGACGGCCGTGTCGCTGGCGGTCACCACGGCCGCCTCCCGGTCGTTCACGCTCGCCGCGGCGGCTGCCGCACCCGGCGACGACGAGGACGACGACGAGGTGGTTCCCGACCGGCCCGACGACACCCCGGTGGCGCTCAACCCGGACCGGCCGACGCTGACCACCACACCGCGGGACACCAACGCGACGTGGCGGGACAGCAACGGCACGACCCGGCTGTCGCTGGACCTCACCGGGGCACGCAGTCGCAGCGGCACGACCGATCCGGTCTTCGACGCGGTACGTATCGCCGCGCCGGAGTCGCCCGGGTCGGCGGTCGCGGCGCTGGGTCGCGAGGGCATCCGGTCCGCCGGTATGGCCGGCGCGACCGAGGCCATCCGGCTCACCGTGACCGGTGTCGACTTCGATGGCGGGTTCGTCTGCCCGACCGACCTCGCACCGGGCCAGCGGATCGTCGCCTTCGACGGCAAGAACCTGCTGGGACGCGACATCACCACGACGGTCGGCGGTCAGACCTGTGGCCGCCTCGACGCCGCCGACGGTGATGTGGTCATCGACCTGCTGGTCGTCGACCTCGACGCCCCGAGCTTCGGCGACGTCGGCCAGACCAGCCCGCACTTCCTCGCCGTCGAGGCGCTCGCCGCCGACAGCCGCGCGATCCTGCGCGGGACGGCCGAGGGCGATTTCGATGCTGGCGGCTCGCTCAGGCGCGATCAGGCCGCATCGATCCTGGCCCGGGCCCTGGGTCTCGACCTCGGCGACGCCGACGGCGGGTTCGCGGACGTCCCGGCCAGCGGCACGCACGCGGCCGCGATCGCGGCGCTGATGGAACTCGACCCGCCGGTGATCACCGGGTTCTCGGACGGCACGTTCCGTCCCGGGTCGCTCATCACGCGCGACCAGTTGGCGTCGATCGTCGTGCGGGCCTACCGCGACCAGCTCGAGGCACCGTCCGGTGAGGGCTTCCCCGACGTCCGTTCGGACTCGGTCCACGCCGACGCGATCGACCGGCTCATCAACAGCGGCGCCATCGCCGGCTTCACCGACGGCACCTTCGGATCCGGCCGCGACATCAGCCGGGCCCAGGTCGCCTCGGTCGTCGCCCGGTCGCTGTACCGCATCACCGACTGACACACCACGAACCACGAACGGCGGGGCCGGCCACGTGCCGGCCCCGCCGCCGTGTTCCCGTCGGCGTCCGGTGATCGCTCGCCCAGGACCACCCGGCCACTGGCCACCTACCTTGGTGGCAGATCTCGACCGGGAGCCACCCCACGTGGATGTACGTGCACGCCGTCGGCGCGGCCGCTCACTGGCCGTCGCCGGTGCGCTCGTCCTGACGACGACGCTGGCGTCGGGCGTCTCGGCGCAGACCCAGCCCGGACCCGAGGCCGACGAGCCACAGAGCCGCGGTATCGACCGCGTCTGCCCGCCGCCGGGCGACGACGGGGTGCCCGACGCGCCGGCCGACCGTCAGTTCTCGGACTCCGAGGGTGTGCACGGCGACGCGATCGAGTGTGCCGGGACCTATCTGCTCGCCGCGGGCTACGACGACGGCACGTTCCGTCCCGCCGAACCGATCACCCGGGCCCAGATGGCGACCTTCGTGGCCAACTGGATCGAGACCGCGACCGGTGAGGACCTCGCGATCGACCCCGACGCCGACTACTTCCCCGACGTGGCCGGCGTCCACGCCGACGCGATCCGCAAACTGGCCGAGGCCGGCATCGTCCGGGGGCGAGACGACGGCACCTACGGGCCGGCCGTCACCGTCAGCCGCGGGCAGATGGCGCGCTTCGTCGCCAACGCCATCGACTACGCCGACACCTTCGAGGTCAACGGCTCGATGCCGCCGGCCGACGAGACCGACTACTTCGAAGACACCGCCGCGAGCGCGTTCGAGGCCGACATCCGGCGCATCACCGGCGTCGGCATCGCCGAGGGCACCGGCGAGCGCACCTACGGCGTGGGCCACGAGGTGACCCGCGGCCAGATGGCGTCGTTCCTGCTTCGCAGCGCCGACTACGCCGACCGCGAGCAGCGTTGGCTGCCCACGGCCGTGGTCGCCGAGTACCTCGTCCCGCTCAGCGGCCTGAGCGTCGTCGACGAGGACGGCACCGCCGGCCAGGGCGAGCTCGGCGCCGCCGGCCAGGCGACGATCACCGTCGACGCGTTCGACAACATGCTCGAGTTCACCATCGACGTGTCCGAGTTCAGCGGGCCCTACGCCTCCTCCGGTGGCGTCGCGATCCACCTCGGCGAGCCTGGCGAGAACGGCGAGGCCGTCATCCCGCTCGCCACCGGCGCGCAGTTGGAAGCGGCCCAGGACGGCATCGTCACGGGCACGGTGTCGCAACTCGACGTGTCCCATCGGTTCGCCGACGTGGTCGAGCAGCCGTTCGGCTACTACGTGCTCGTCACCTCCGACGGCTACCCCGACGGTGCCGCCCGCGGGTCACTCGCCGAGGAACCGGTCGAGGACCCGATCGACGGCGAGGAGCCGCCGGGCGACGAGATCCCGATCCCCGGCCCGCCCGAGGAGTAGCGCCAGCGACGCCGTCCGGACGCGCCGACTGGGTACGGTCCACGCATGGGAACGCCGTCGGAGGGCCTCCAACGACTGCGCGACGCCGCAGCGTCGGGCGTGCTCGATGACGTCTGCGCACGCCTCGGGATCTCGATCCTCGTCGTCTTCGGCAGCGCGGCAACGGCCGAGCCGGGTCGCCCACCCCGCGACCTCGACGTCGCCATCCGCCTGCACGATGGGGCGGGGACCGACCTCGTCGACGTCACGAACGCCTTGATCGACCTGACCGGCACGTCGGAGGTCGACGTGCTCGACCTCGCCCGAGCAGGCGTCGTCGCCCGCGCCCGTGCGCTCGGACCGGGGTCCGAGCCGCTCCACGAGGACGAGCCGGGAGCGGTCGCGCTGGCACAGATGGCCGCGCTGACGTATGCCATGGAGACGGCGCCCATGCGGCGCCGTGACCTCGAACTCCTGGCCGACCGGTGACGCCGCGCCGGCTGGATGTCGACGTCATCCGCAACAAGCTCGACGCCATCGAGCAGAGCTGCGGCGTCCTGGCCTCGCTCGGAACCATCGACTCGAGCCGGCTGTCGGCCGATCCGGTGCTCGCGGCGGCGGTCGAGCGGCTGCTCGGTCGGCTCGTGGACCTCGCCGTGGACGTCAACAGTCATGTCGCCAGCGTGCGCCTCGGTCGGGCTCCCGGCGAATACCGCGAGTCGTTCGACCTCGCGGTCGCGGCGGGAGTCATCGACGGTGAGCTTGCCGAGCAGTTGAAGCCGTCCGTCGGAATGCGCAACGTCATCGTGCACGAGTACGTGAGCCTCGACCTCGATCTGGTCGCTGCCGCGGTGCCGTTGGCCGTGGACGGCTACCGCCGCTTCGTCACGACTGTGGCGCGCCATCTGATCGACGCTCCCTGACCCCGGGTGTGCGCGCGGTGAGCACGAGCTCAACGAAGCGGGGACATCGGCCGACGTCATGGTCACGATTGGTCGAGTCCTGCCGCGTTCCTGGGCGGCACGAACGGGGTGTGTCCTCACATGCGTCACCGGTTCCAGCCCGCCCGACGTCTGCTCGGCGCGAGCGTCGCGCTCGCGCTCGCTCTGACGACGACGGCGGCGGGTACGGCCACGGCGGCGACCCGCTCGTTCTCGTGCATGCCGGCGAGCGGGCTGATGGGCATCAACTCGCCCGAGGCCGTCATGGCCGGCACCGTCACCCTGCCGCAGGGCGTCAAGGTCAGGGTCGGCACCAGCGGTGACGTCGACTGGGCCCAGCCGCAGCTCGACACCGAGAGCGCCCGCCTGTTCTACAGCCTCAAGTGGCTCGACCCGCTGACCCGCGAGGCGGCGCGGGCGAGGAACCCGGCCCCCTACCTCGAACGGGCCCAGGCGATCGCGCGCGACTTCCTGGGCGACAACCCGCCCGGACGTGGCCCCCGGCCGGGCGACGCGTGGAACCCGATGTACTCCGGTCAGCGCGCCACCGTCTACAGCTGCCTGGACAGCCTCGGCGACCATGCCGGGATCCGCAGCGACCTGGCCGTCCACGGCACCTGGCTGGCCGACCCGGCCAACGACGCGGGCGACTGGAACCAGGCCATCGACCCCGCGCTGGGCCTGCTCGGGGCCGGCTGCCGGCTCGACCGGGCCGACTGGCGCCAGCGGGCCGGCGACCGGCTCGGGCAGTTGATCGAGGTCAACATCGACGCGCAGGGCGCCCTCAACGAGCAGGCACCCGGCTACGGCGGCTTCATCCACGACCGCTGGGGCATCGTCGCCGACAAGCTCGACGAGTGCGGACAGGCGGTCCCGCGCACGATCGCCGAGCGACGCCCGCTCCTGCTCGACTTCGTCGCCTGGTCCACCACGCCCGACGGTCGCTTCGCCCAGATCGGCGACACCTACCTCGAGGCACCCCGGGTCGTCGCCGGCTCGCCGACCGACTACGTCACCTCCGGCGGCCGCCGTGGCAGCCATCCCGGCGGGACCTACAAGGTCTACGACGCCGGGTTCGTGTTCGGACGCGACACCTGGACCCCGTTCAGCGGTGGCATGCACTACAGCCTGCGCTTCGGACCCGGCCGTGATTTCCACGGCCACGAGGACCACCAGTCGGTGACGCTGGCCGCCCACGGCCGGTCCGTGCTCGTCGACACCGGCCACGTCGGGTACGGCGACCAGGCCAAGCGCCTGTGGCTGCGCGCCCCCGAGGCCCACAACGTGCTGGTGCCCCGCGGCGAGCAGTTGAAGTTCCGCCGGCCCACAGAACTGGTCCGCAGCGCCGACGGTGCCGACTGGCAGTTCTTCGAGGTCCGCGACCAGGCCTACGGCACCCCGACCCGGACGCGTGGCGTCCTGGCCGACACGCAACTGCAGGCGCTGCTCGTCCAGGACCGCACCACGCGCCCGTCGGCCGGCTGGTTCGACCAGTTCTGGCACCTCCCGGTCGGCAGCACGGTCACGATCCCCGGGCGCGGACGCGCGATCGCCCGTGACCCGTCGGGCGCGCTGGACACCCACTTCATCCAGATCCCGCTGCCCGGTCAGACGCTGCCCGCGGGCGCCACCGGCGTCGTCGACGGCTGGATCGCGCCCACGGTCGACACCTGGCGGTCCGCACCGGTCGTACGCACGAGCCGGTCGGGCACCTCGGCCCGAATGGTGACCGCCGTCGTGCCGGTGCAGGCCGGCACCCAGGTCGCCACGTCGCTGACCACTAGCGGCGACAACTGGCACGTCACCGTCACGGCGGGCGCCACCGTGCGCACGTACGCGCTCAGCCCGGGCGGCTCGATGTGGCTGGTCGCGCCCGCGGCGCCACCGCCACCGGCCACGGTCCCCGACGAGCGCACCTCGGCCGGCCTCGACCGTGCCTGCCCGTCCGGTGCCGTCCCCGCCGCCGGGTTCACCGACCTCGGCCGCACCCCCTTCGGCGCCGACATCGCCTGCGCGGTCGACTGGGGCGTCATCAACGGGGTCAGCGCCACGACCTTCGCGCCGACCCGTACCGTCACACGCGCCCAACTCGCCTCGATGCTCGACCGGCTGCTGACCGCCAGCGGGCACGCGCTGCCCGCGGCCCGGAACCGCTTCCCCGACGTGCCGGCCGACAACGTGCACGCGGCCGCGATCGGCCGCATCGCCGCCGCCGGCATCGTGGCCGGCCGTAACGACGGCACCTTCGGGCCCGGCGGTTCGGTGACCCGCGGGCAGCTCGCGACGATGCTCACCCGGCTCTACGACGCGGTCTGGGACGGCTCGTTGCCCAGCCGCACCGCCAGCCTGCCCGACGTGCCGGCGGGCTCGACCCACGAAACCGGGGCGGGCACGATGGTCACGCTCGAGGTGATGCCGCCGATCCGCGCCCTCGACGGCGACTTCGTGGCCGGGGCCGCCGTGACGCGCGCCCAGCTCACCTCGCACCTGATGATGCTCGCCGACCACGCCATCGCCGAGGCCGGCATCGCGCGGCCATAACGTCCGCTCGGACGGGGAGGTTCCTTCCGGGCGCTGACTGCACCGCGCGTACCCTGACGGGGCACGGGGCCGCTGTCCGTTCCGGGTAGGTCTGTCTCGATCGGGGGTTCACGGGGATGTCGCGTCATCTTCGCCGCCTGCTCGCGGCCACAGCCGCAGCGGCGCTGCTCGGCCCGGGCCTGGGGCTCGGCGCGCCCGCATACGCGCAGCAGGACGTCGACACCTCGGCGCCCCCGCCGCCGTCGGGCGACAGCGCACCTTCGGGCATGGACGACGGCGACCCGCTGGACGCGCACCCGGCCGAGCCGCGGATCGGCACCGCCAGCGCCGCCGACCCCGAACGCGGCTCGCTGTGCCTCGGCTACTCCGGCATCGACCGGGCCAACCCGGTCGAGCAGGTCATGCAGGGCCAGATCGTGTTGACCGACCGGCCCGCCGTGCAGGTGACCCGCCGCGGCCAGGTCGACTGGAGCCTCGACCCCTACGGGGACCCGACCTGGCGGCTGTGGTTCCAGTCGCTGCGCTGGACCGGGTCGCTGCTGCGCGCGGGCGACGAGGCCGCGTTGCAGCACGGTGTCGAGATCGCGCGCCAGTGGGTCGCGAACCACACCGTCGCGCAGTTGCAGGGCCAGGACGCCGAGGCCGTGCGTCACCGCGCCAACGTGCTGCTGTGCCTGCGCGAACTGACCGGTCCGCTGGACTGGCTCGACCGCTCGCTCGACGACCACGCCCGGTTCCTGATCGACAACTACAGCGGCGACTGGAACCACGGGCTCGACGACAACCTCGCCCTGTACGGCGTCGGATGCATCCTCGAGCGCTCGGACCTGCGCGGCTACGCGCTGCAACGCAACGACAACCTCGTCGACGTCGCGCTGCATCCCGACGGTGGCACCAACGAGCAGGCGCTCGGCTACGACCTCTACGTCTTCCGGCGACTGCGGCTGCTGCTGGACATGGCCCGGCGCTGCGGCGACACCGTCGCCGCGCAGACCCAGCGCCTGGTCGACGCGATGCCGACCTTCCTCGCCCACGCCACCAAGCCCAACGGCGTGCTGCCCAACCTCGGCGACTCGTACGCCCACGATCGTCCCGACAGCGTCCCGGGGCCCATGGCCTACGTGCGCTCGGGCGGTGCGGTCGACGCCCCGCCGGCGGAGCGCGCCCGCATCTTCGCGTCCGGCTACGCGTTCGGGCGGTCCGGCTGGGGCGAGGGCGGGCGCGCCTTCGCCGACGAGAGCTGGTGGGGCGCCCGCTTCGGTCCCGCCCGTGACGTCCACGGGCACGAGGACCGCACCTCGCTGCTGTGGCACGCGCGTGGCATCGACCTGCTGGTCGACTCCGGCCACGTCGGCTACGAGCGCACCGCCTACCGCGAGTTCCTGAGCACGCCGCAGGCCCACAACGTCCTCACCGTCGAGGGCGAGCGGTGGCGCAGCACCGCGACCAGGCTGACCCGTTCGGACCTGCGCGCGGGCGCCGACTTCCTCGAGTTCGAGGACCGCTCGTATCCCGGCGCACCCCGCCAGCGCAGCATCCTCGTCGCCACCGACCCCGACGTCGTCGTGGTCTACGACCGCGCCGACGCCGCGACCACCCGCACCTTCACCCAGCGGTGGCACCTGCCGCCCGGCACCGAGGCGACGCCCGTCGGACGCTCCTTCGTCGACGCCCGCCTGCCCGACGGGCACACGAAGCTGATCGTGCAGCAGGTCCCCTTCGCCGGGCAGGAACTGGCCGCCGGGGCGACCCGCGTCGTCGCCGGGCGGTCGAGCCCGCTGCAGGGCTGGCGTTCGTTCCAGGTCCGCGAGCGCACGGCCGCACCGACCGTCGAGATGCGCCGCACCGGCACCTCGACGCGGCACCTGAGCGTCCTGACCGCGACCGATCCCGGCAACGAGGTGCTGCACGACCTGGTGCGGACCACCGACGGCTCGTACCTGCTGAGCGTGCAGGTCGGCGACCAGCCCTTCTACGCCCGCATCAGCCCCGGCGGCTGGCTCTCGCGTGCAGACGGGCCGGTCGAGCCGGCCAACCGCGACACCTTCATCGACGACGACAGCAACGTCCATCAGGCCAACATCGAACTGCTCGTCGCCGCCGAGATCACCTTCGGCTGCGACACGACCGGTGCGAGGTTCTGCCCCGACGGTGCGGTGACGCGCGGCCAACTCGCCACCTTCCTGTCGCGGGCACTCGACCTGCCGGCCGCGACCACCGACCACTTCGACGACGACGACGGCACCGCCCACGAGGACGCGATCAACCGGGCCGCCGACGCCGGGATCGTCCAGGGCGTCGGCGAGCGGACCTACCGCAGCGACGCCCCGGTCAGCCGGGCGGCCAGCGCGTCGATGCTGGTCCGTGCGCTCGACCTCGACGCCGCCACCCGGGACCACTTCGGCGACGACGACGGCAGCACCCACGAGGCGGCCACCAACGCGCTGGCCGAGCGGGGCATCACGCAGGGCTGCTCGGCCGACGGCACCCGCTTCTGCCCGACCCTGACGCTCACCCGCGGCCAGATGGCGTCCCTGCTGGTCCGCGCCCTCGGCCTCGAGTGAGGGACGAACGCACGACAGCAAGGTCGCTGGCTGGTTTCACGGTTCGGGCGGCGAACGCCCGATGCCACACGGCGCACCTGTCCTTCAGGTTGGATTCAGTTACCTGGGCGGCGCTCGGCCGCCCAGTTGTTAACGGGGAATGCTCATGAAACGGGGATCGGTACTACTCGTTCTCGCGGCTCTGCTGGTGTCGGTGCTGGGGCAGGGCGTCGCCGCCGCTGCCAGCGGACGCGGGCCGGGCACCGGCGGCACCTACGCGGCCAACGGCGCGAAGGTGGACATCGCCAACGTGAACGTCACGGCGACGACAACAAGCCAGAAGTTCGCCATCTACGGACGCATCAGCGTGCAAAACCCCACGGCCCGCCTCTACATCGGGCTGCTGAGCAACTGCGCCGGAGGGACGAAGCCGCAGGCGGCATCCACGCGCAACCTCGGGCAGGGCAAGAGCGCGGTCATGTACGTCCGCTGGGTCTTCGTCGCGCCAGCGCCGGGCACATACTCGTGCCGGATCCAAGCTGAAGCAAACGTGCCGGGTCGGTCCGTGGGCCAGCCGAACCCGGACGGGACGTTCGAGAAGTTCACCATCAACGGCGCTGACAGCTACATCGACTGGGCCGGTTCGTCCACGACCCAGTGGATGACCCAATCCCCTGCGGCCGAGTGGGAGGATCCCCGTTATGACCCGGAGGACCTGCTCGCGCTCAACAAGCCGGTGGATCTTCGACAAATGAGTTGGACGGCGCCGGCCGGCGTGAACAGCTTCCGCGCGGTGAGCGATCTGCATTTGACCAACTGCTACGACAAGGGCGGCGCCAACAAGTGCCTGGACGCCATGGGTGACACGTACAACACCAAGTCCGCCACGGTGACCACAAGGTTGCAGGTTATGCAGATCGGCAAGACCGCGGGGACGTACTGCAAGGTCACGAACTTCCCGGCTTCGGGCTCGCAGACCACCGTGATCGACTGGACCACGCACCACCTCAAGGCGTACCACCGCGCCGATGTTTCGGTCAGCACGGCCTCCAACTGCACCCGAAGCTTCCGTATCAAGCTGTACACGACGCGGACTGCGGGCAACCCCGTGGTCGCGCACGGCGGCCACTTCAGCCAGACGCTGGTCTACCCCTGACCGCTCGTGGGGCGGGGCGTCCTGCGCCCCGCCCCAGCACGAGGTGACCTCAGCCGGTCATCGTGACCTCAGGGCGCCATCGGTGGCGCGCCGAGGTCGCTCTGGCGCGCTGAGGTCACACGATTACCGCCAGGCGTCGCGCCAGGCGGCGGTCCGGGACCAGAAGGCCGCATCGGGGGCCTCGGGCGCCAGCAGCCAGTTGAGGTAGGTGTACTCGGTGTCGCCCGCCAGCGGCCCCTCGGACGCCGCCGCGCCGCCGTCGAGGCGGTAGGTCCGGTAGCCGAGTCCGTCGAGCATCGGCTGCAGCCGCTCCTCGGCGCCACGCCCGGGCAGCACCTCGCAGATCATCCAGGGCCGGTGACGCTCGACCGTGGCCATGCCGCCCTCGAGCACGTCGGGTTCGGTGGTCTCGGTGTCGATCTTGAGCAGCGTCGGGATGCCCCCACGGGCCGCCACCTCGTCGTCGAGGCGCTCGATCGCGACCTCGATCTTGCGGGTCGACGGCCGGAACTTCTCGTTGAGCGACGACGACGCGTCGCTCTTGTCCGACAGGTGGAACGTCGCCGTCGTGCGTTCGCGCCCGAAGGCGCAGGCGAGCACCACGGCGTCGAGGTGGTTGCGCCCGAGCAGGGCACGGGCGACCTCGACCAGGTCCGGGGTCGGCTCGATCGCGATCAGTTCGTGCCGCGGTGTCAGCCCGGCACGCACGAGCAGGCCCGCCGTCAGCGCGAACACGCCGATGTTGGCCCCGATGTCGTACACCAGGCCCTGCGGGCGCTGCTCGAGTGCCGTGCACCAGGCCGCGAGCGTGTCCGGTTCGTAGCCGGCCAGTCCGACCTTCTCGAGACGTTCCGGGACGTAGGCGTCCAGCGGCGCCTCGATGGCCAGCGGCGGCAACGGCGGGGTGCCGGCCGGGGCGGGCAGCGTCGTGGTGAACCGCCGTCGGGTCAGCATCGGACGCTGGACCGGCGTCGACCGGCTGGGCGTCGGCTTCGGCGCCGGCTCGGCGGCCGCCACGGGCTCGTGGTGGCCCGGGCCACGCCGTCGTGCGACGACCTGCCGCTGCAGACGGCGGGCACGACGCAGGGCCGCCCTGGCGTACCGCTCGAACTCGCTCACGGCATCAACCGGGCCCCGGACACGTCGGGTGGCAGGTCCTCGACCAGGATGCGACGCCACTGTTCGACCACGGTGGGCAGGTCGAACGCCGTCTGCACCTGCTCGCGGGCGACCGCCGCCGCCTCGTCGTAGCCGCCGCCGTGGACCAGGTCGAGCACGCGCTCGACCATCTCGTCGACGTCGGCGTGCACCCACTGGTCGGCGTAGATCGTGCGCGACCCGGGCCAGTCACGGACCAGCGGGACCGCGCCCGACGCCATGCCCTCGGCGGGGGAGAGGTGGAACGACTCGTCGTCGGAGGTCGAGAGCACGAACCCGATCTTGCGCAGCCACGCCGCGACGTCGGGACCGAAAAGGTCGAAGACCACGCCGTGGCGCAGCAGCGACGACGACTGCAGCCGGTCGAGGCTGTGCTGCAGTTCGCGCTGCTCGTCGTCGTCCTTCCAGATCCACCAGTAGTCCCACGACAGCTTCGACTTCACGAACAGCGTGAACCGCGGGTCGACGGCCCGCAGCCGCTCGACCACGTCGATGCCGAGGTCGAGCCGCTTGCGGGTGACCGGCGACACGCCGATCATGCCGAGGTGGAACCGCGCCGCCGGGTCCTTGGGGCGATCGAAGGCGTGGACGTCGACCCAGTTGGCGATCGTGACGACCCGCTCGGGCGCGAAGTCGGTCAGTTCTCGGGTCAGGTCGGCGTAATGGGGGCTGACGGCGATGACCTGGTCGATCGCGTCGTGCCGGACGTCGGCGGGGTAGTGGGTGTAGAGCTCGAAGCGGTGCAGGCGCAGAATCAGGCGCTGCCCGTCGCGCTTGTGGTGCGAGTACCAGGCGGCGTTGCGCCCGCACCACTCGAGGATCACCACGTCGGCCCACTCGACGAGTTCCTTGGAGCGGGCCTCGTCGTGGTCGTTGAGCGAGTCCCACTCGTCGAGCCGGACCTCGACCTGGGGCAGCGCCTGCAGGTCGTCGAGGATGCGGGTGAAGAACTTCAGGTCGTGGCTGGCGACCACCACGCGCAGCTTCCGCCCGCCCTCCCTCGCGAGCTGGGCAGCGTCGGGGAAAACGCGGTCGAGCTCGGCCCGCAGGTTCTGGCTGGCGCGCTCGAGCGTGTACGCGGCCGCGGCGGCGCGGCAGCGCTGCGCGGCCAGCGTCCAGCGCTCGCCGTCGCGGGTGACGTCGAGCAGCACCTCGAGGACGTCGTCCTCGGTGGCGGCGAACAGCGGATAGTCGGCACCGAGCAGCGCCTCGTGCGCCGGCGTGCGGTTGAGCACCACCGGCAGGCCGAGCGAGCCGTACTCGAGCACCTTGGTCGACAGCTCCAGGCTCGCGTCGAGTTCGGCGTCGCGCCACGACATGCCGACGTGGGCCAGCGCCGCCTGCGCCATCGCCTCGGCGCGGGCCCGGCCGCCGTGCCAGACGACGCCGGCGGCACTCTCGAGCCCCTCGCGCATCCGGTGCGGGAAGTCGGGCATGACCTCGTCGCCGCGGTGGATCTTGTCGCCGACCGCGTGCAGTTGCGCGGTGACGCCGTGGTCGGCCAGCCGGGCGGGCAGCCGGGTCATCTCGAGCGTGTTCCACCGGCGGGCGAACTTGCCGATGTAGACCAGTTGCAGGTCCTCGGCGGTCGGCGGTTCGTCCGGCGCCGACACCTGCGCGGCGGGCACGATCGGCGGGAACAGCGCGGTCTTGCCACAGGTGGCGGGCACGCCGGTCTCGAGGAAGCTGCGCAGTTCCTCGGTCTGGCACAGCACCATCCGCGAGGCGTCGGCGATCTCGGTGAGCTGCCCGACCGCCTCGTCGGTCAACTCGACCACCGTCTGGGGGATGTCGGTGAGGTAGGTCCACAGCCGCCCGTGCAGGCGCCCGTCGGCGACGACCTCGCGGACCAGTCCGAAGCCGCGCAACACGACGAGGTCGAACCGCCCGGCCGCGTCGAGGTCGGCGGCGAGCGCCGCGAACTGCTCGGGGGCGAGTTGGCTCTCGCCGAGGCCGGGGAGCGAGCGCTCGCCGTGTGGGGAGTGCAGCGTGATGCGGTCGTGGTCGGCCATCGGGGCGAGCAGGCGGTCGGTCGTGATCTGCGCCTTGAGGACCAGGGTCACCTCGACGCCGGCGTCGGCCAGGGCCAGCGCCGTCGACTGGGCCCATACGGCCGAGCCGTCGATCACGTTCATGTCGACGTCGCCGTACAGCAGGGCGCGCAGCCGCCGGGTCACGGGGTCACCTCGTCGGTCGTGGCGTCGGGTCGTGGCAGCCGCGGCACGCCGAGGCTGCGCACGCCCAGCGGCGTCCAGCGGTCGGCGCTGGTCGTGCCGCGGCGTCGCAGCAGGTCGGCGCGCAGCAGCGTGCCGGTCTCGGGCAGCGCCTCGGCCGGTCCCAGCCGGTCGGCGTACCCGACCGCGTCGGGGAGCGGGCCGAGTTCGGCCGCGAGCAGCAGGTCGCTGAGGTGGTCGGGGTCGCGCAGTGCCGTGTCGACGCCGCCGCGATCGTCCACCCCGACCTTGACCACCCACGGGGTCGGCGCCGTCAACGGCAGACTCGCGTCGCCGGCGCCGGCCGCGATCACCTGGATACCCGCGGCCTCGAGTTCGGCGAGGGCGCGGTCGTGCCGGTCCCGCGAGGCGCCGCGGACGACGACGACCTGGGGGCGGGCGCGCTGGGCCAGCACGGCGGCGACCAGCGGTTCGGCGTCCGCGGCGAGGTCGGCGACCACGGTGACGGCGCGTTGCGGAGCGGGATCGACCTGGCCACCCAGCGACGCGGCCAGTCGCCGGAGCGCGGTGTAGGGCGAGGCGACCGCGGCCAGGTGGCGGAGACGCCGCCAGCGTTCGACGTCGTCGACCGGTTC
>DATHUR010000045.1:0-3368 GCA_035462025.1 Egicoccus sp.
GGCCGCCCTCCGACGCGCGGTGCGCGTGGAGGGCGGAGTCGGCTCGGACTGCTTCGTCCGGGCTCCGCCCCGCAATCCTCGACGGGTGTCTGGTGGAGCCGCGCGTCCGTGGCAGGTGCTCCGGCTCGCCGTCCCGCGGACCTCGATCGGTCCGCGACACGGCCTACGGTTGCGGGTCAGCGCCGGACTTGGACCGGCTTCCCCCGCGCACGGGCGTGTGGTGAGGCCACTGCAGCACGTGGCGAGTACCGGTGTCAACGACGCGGACCATTACGGTCAGCAGCCGGACGCGAGGAGGCAGCCGTGGGGCAGAACCGGTTCGAGCGCGACACGGCGGTCGCCACCGTCGACGAGGGCCGCTACCGGGGCCGGGTCGACCCGGGCTGGGCCGTGATCGCCGGCGCCGCGCCCAACGGCGGCTACCTGCTGGCGATGGCGGCCCGCGCGATGCGCGATCCGGTCCCCCACCCCGACCCGGTCACGATCACGGCGCACTTCCTCGCCCCGCCGCAGCCCGGCGAGATCGACATCGAGGTCGAGGTGGTCCGCACCGGCCGGCGCCACTCGACCGTGCAGGGCCGCATGGTCCAGGACGGCCGCGAGACGCTGCGTGCCATCGCCACGTTCGGCGACCTCGACTCCGCAGCCGGGCCGACCCGTGTCGACCGGGCGCGGCCCCCGCTCCCCCGGTTCGAGGACTGCATCGATGCCACGACCGCGGGCGTCGAGGAGGCCCGCGCGGGCGGCTTCCAGGCGCCGCCGGTGCTCGAACGTTTCGATCACCGCATGACGCCCGAGATGATGCGGTGGAGCCGGGGTGAACCGCTCGGCCGTGGCGAGATGGGCGGCTGGCTGCGGTGGGCCGACGACGACGGACCTGTTGACACCCTCGGGGTGCTGGTCGTCACCGACTGCTATCCGCCCGCCGTGTTCAACTCCGGAGTCGGCAACCTCGGCTGGGTGCCCACCATCGAGTTGACGGTGCAGGTCCGCAAGCGCCCCGCGCCCGGCTACCTCGGCGCGTGGCTGACCACGCAGGCGATCACGGGCGGCTACCTCGAGGAGGACGGCGAGGTCTGGGACAGCACCGGTGATCTCGTGGCCCTCTCCCGACAGTTGGCCCTCGCCTCCCGCTGAGGTTTCAGGCGCGTGCGTCGTCGATGCGGCGCACCAGCGCCTCGAGGTGGTCGCGGAGTGCTGCGACCTGCTCGGCCTGGATCTGACGATGGCCCCGGAGCACCCGCCTCACGAACAGCGAGGTGATCGCGCCGATCAGCAAGGCGCTCGACAGCACGTTGCCGAACTGCAGCACGATCAGGCCCCCGGAGCGGCCGATCGACACGCCGTAAAAGATCAGCAACACCACGGCGATACCCAGGACGACGATCTCGGGGATCGGTCGTGGCATCGTCGATCGAGGTTCGTCGATCTCGGCCGCTTCGGTCGCCCACTCCGGCGACGGCCGTGCCGTGTCCGGGTCGTAGAACTCCACCCCTCGCCCCCTGGTTCGCTGGCCCCGGGCGACCCTAGCGAGCGGTCAGGTGAGGCGGGTGCCGAGCCGGTCGCGGGACAGCGCCCGGGACGCCGCGCGGAGCAGGAAGGCGGCGATCACCAGCGCCACGACGCCGGCGCCGACGAGCAGCCAGGCCGAGAGCAGCAGCGCGCCGCTGGCCTGGCTCACCAGCATCGCCACGACCGGGATGACCACCACCCCGCCGATCTGGAACGCCTCCTGGGTGGTCTTGACCCGGGCCGACACCAGCGACACGGCGGCCATCGCGGCCAGGGCGAAGGTCGGCCCGACCCACAGCGCCATCAACGTGAATTCGGTGGTGGGCAGCACGAGCCGCCCGAGCTGGGTGCCGACCGCCAGGTTCGCCACCGTCGCATACAGCAGCGCCCCGCCGATGCCCAGGACGGCGGCCGGGATCCACGCCGCCATCAACTTGGCGACGGCCAGTTCACGGTCGCTGAGCGGTGTGAGCAGCAGACCCTCGAGCGTGCCGCGTTCCTTCTCGCCCGCGATCCCGTCGGCGGCGACCACCGCCGCGAACATCACGGGCACGAGCAGCACCAGTGGCGCGAGCATCCAGGTCACCACGACCTCGGCGACCATCAGGCCGGGATCGGGCGACAGGCCCTCGACCACACGATCGGGCAGCGCCGACAGCAACGCGTCGAGGTCGCCGGCGGTGGCGAAGTCGACGAACGTCGGCACGATCCCCGCGAGCGCCGGCAGGAGCACCAGGAGCAGCGCCGGGACCACGATCGAGGGGATCACGACCGACTTGCTGCTCCACACCAGCCGCAGGTCGCGCTTGACGACCGCCTTGATCCCGCGCCAGTTCATGCCTCGCCCCCTTGGCCGGCATCGCGCGAGTGCAGGGCGAGGTAGACCTCCTCGAGCGTCGGGTCGAGGCGGCGTACTTCGTAGACGGCCAACTCGGCGGCCGACAGTGCCCACACCAGGCCGGGGATCTCGTCGCGCGGCACGCCGCGGGCACGGACCCGCCCGGCCGCGTCCACCTCGACGTCGCGGATCGCCGCCATGCGCGACAGGCGCAGGCGCACGGTCTCGACCTGGTCGGGGGCGACCTCGAGGAGCAGCCCGCCGGTGCCGTGGGCGGCCGCCAACTCGGCCGGGCTGCCATCGACGACCATCCGCCCGTTCTCGAGCACGACCACCCGGTCGCACAGCAATTCGGCCTCGGCGAGGTCGTGGGTGGCGACGACGACGGTGCGCCCGTCGTCCGCCGCGAGGGCGGCCAGTTCGCGGCGGACCTGGCGGGCGGCGATCGGGTCCAGCGCCGAGGTCGGCTCGTCGAGCAGCAGCACCTCGGGGTCGGGCAGGAGCACCCGGGCCAGTGACAGCCGCTGCCGGAGTCCGGTCGAGAACTCGGCCACCTTGTCGTCGCCGCGGCCGGCCAGACCGAACCGGTCGAGCATGGCCTCGATCCGGGCCTCGAGCCCGTCGTGCGGCAGTCCGAACACGTCGGCGGCGAACACGAGGTTCTGCGTGGCCGTCATCCGCCGGTCGACCACCGGATCGGCAGGCAGCACGCCCAGCCGACGCCGCACGGTCGTCCCGTCGGTCACGGGGTCCAGTCCGCCAACGCGCACCGTGCCCTCGTCGGCGGACAGCAGCCCCGCGAGCAGACGGACCGTGGTGGTCTTGCCGGCACCGTTGTGGCCGAGCAGACCGACGACCTCGCCCTTGCCGATGGTCAGGTCGAGGCGGTCGATCGCCGTGACGTCGTCGAAACGACGGGTGACGCCGGCGAGCACGAGCTCGGGGTCACGGGTGGGTGGCATGGGCGGACGGGTCCGGTGCGAGGGATGCGAACGGTACCGCCGCGGTCGCGGACGTC
>DATHUR010000046.1:0-3456 GCA_035462025.1 Egicoccus sp.
GATGGCGGCGTCGTCGGGGGTGGTGATGTTCTCGACTGCGGCGGTGCGGTAGGTGTAGATCGCGCCGCCGATGCCACCGATCGCGCTGAACGCGCCGACCACGATGGCGGCGAAGGCGACGATGGTGAACAGCAGGCTGGGGGAGGACTTGACCTCGGGCTTGGTGGCCTGCGGGGTCTGGACGCTGGTGCTCATGTGGCTGCCCTCTTTCGGTGGGCCGGTGGCACCCTCTCGCGGGCGCCTGATGCCCAAAGTGTCGACGCGCGCGCCGAACCCAACCCCGGGCGCAAGCCCCGTTGTTGTGGCCGAAAGGTCCTCAACCCGGTGGGACCATCGGCGGCCACCTCGTGACGCGAGGTGTTCGCCGCCGTGGTCAGTACCGGCGCGGCACCCGGTGCTGTTCGGACAGCGGGAGGCGGCCGTCGTTGGTCGCGTCCGGTCGCGCGGGGAGGTCGACCTGCTCGTGCCCGAGGTCCTCGTAGGGGATCTGGTCGAGCAGGTGGGCGATGCAATTGAGGCGGGCGTGCCGCTTCACCTCGGCGTCGACCACCCACCAGGGGCAGTCGTCGGTGTCGGTGCGCAGGAACATCTCGTCCTTGGCGCGCGAGTAGTCCTCCCACCGCTGCCACGAGGCGACATCCATCTCCGACAGCTTCCACTGCTTGGTCGGGTCGGTCGCCCGTGACCGGAACCGCCGCTCCTGCTCCTCGTCGCTGATCGAGAACCAGTACTTGACGATCGCGATGCCGGCTCGCTGCAGCATCCGCTCGAACTCGGGAACGGCGACGAAGAACTCCTCGACCTGCTCCTCGGTCGCGAAACCCATGACCCGTTCGACGCCCGCCCGGTTGTACCAGGAGCGGTCGAACAGCACGATTTCGCCCGCCGCCGGGAGTTGCTCGACGTAGCGCTGGAAGTACCACTGCGTCTTCTCGCGGTCCGACGGCACCCCCAGCGCGACGGTGCGGAACACCCGCGGGCTGGTCTTGGCCGTGATCCGCTCGATCGCACCGCCCTTGCCCGCCGCGTCGCGCCCCTCGAACAGCACGACGGCGCGATAGCCGGTCTCCTTGACCCAGGCCTGCAGGCGCACCAGTTCCACCTGAAGGCGGAGCAGTTCGCCCTTGTAGGGCTTCTTCCGCAGTCGTCCGTCGTCGTCATAGGCGTCCGGACCCAGGAGTCGCCCACCCGATCCGCCCATGCTTGCGCCTCCAATCGATCCGGTGACCGTAGGGCGCGCGGCGATCCGGTGGATGCCTACTTCCGCGGGGCGCGGATGCCGCGGAACTCCCAGTCCCCACCGAGGGCGGTCGAGCGCACCTCCTCGGACTCGGTCGGCTGTGCCCCGACGTCGTCGCGGATGGCCGTCGGGCCGGCGACGATCGTGTTGCGCAGGGTCCCGAGACCCTCGACCTCGACCTCGACGACGTCGCCCGGTCCGACCGGCCGCGAGTTGGCGGGCGTTCCCGACAGGACCACGTCACCGGGCTCGAGGGTGATGGTGCGGGCGAGGTCGGCCACGAGGTAGGCCATGTCCCACTCCATGTCCGCGGTGTTGCCGTCCTGCTTGACCTCGCCGTTGACGATCGTGCGGATGCGCATGCCGTCGCGCGGGTCCCACTGGTCCGCGGTCACCAGGCCGGGCCCGAGCGGGCACAGCGTGTCCGAGCCCTTCACGCGCAGCATCGACCCGGCGTCGGTGTCGCGGAAGTCGTGCAGGCCGTAGTCGTTGGCGACCGTGTAGCCGGCGATGTGGTCCCACGCCTGCGACTGCGACACGTTGCGCGTGGTCCGGCCGATCACGATCGCGATCTCGCCCTCGTAGTTGAGCCACTCGCAGCGCTGCGGCCGCACGACGTGGCCCTCGTGGCTGTTGAGCGCGGAGATCGGCTTGTGGAAGAACGTCGGCGCGGCCGGCAGGGTGGTCCCGAACTCCTCGACCCGCGAGCGGTAGTTGAGGTGCACGCACAGGATCTTGCTCGGCACGACCGGCGGCAGGTGGATCGCGTCGGTGATGGCCACGCGGCGGCCATCGCCGGCCACGAGGTCGTCGCCCTCGCGCACCACCGTGGTCGCAGCGCCCTCCAGCAGGATCCGGCGGGTCTCCATCGCGTCGCGCCTCCCTCGACTCGTGTTCTCGTTCGGCCCCGAACGGTAGTCGGGACGTGCAGGGCTACGCTCGCCGGCTCGGCACGGCGATCCGCGCCCATCCGGGCAGAGGTGATCGTGATGGACGACGTCGTGCTCGACGCCGCGCTGGCCGCGCGTGTCAGCGAGACCTGGCAGCAGGGCTTCGAGGGTGCGGCCGGCGACCTCGGACGGCCGGGCACCACCCTGCTCTTGGACGAGGGACGCGATCCGGACGGTTGGATCGCGCTGTGGCCGGCGGGCGAACGGGTCGTCACCCAGGTCGCTCCCGCCATCGAGCGTCTACTGCGAACGGTGCTCGCCGACCGGTCCGCCGCTCACCGGTTGACCGCCGACGAGGTCGCGGCGGCGTGCTGGCCGGATCGAGCGCTCGAGCGGCAACGCCAGCACCTCTACGTCCTCGATGTCCGCCACCTGCCACCGGTGGACGCGGGGGAGGGACGGCGCGTCGTCGTGCTCGACGAGTCCGATCGTCCGGCGCTCGACGCCCTGCTGGCCAGGTGCAGCCAGGCCGATCGGGAGGAGGGTGACGTCGACATCGGCGGCGAACACGAGGTCACCGCCGGCGTGTACGACGGACCGCGACTCGTCGCCGTCGCCAGCATGTACGCCTGGCGCGGCTTCAGCGACATCGGCGTGCTGACCGACCCCGCCGCGCGCGGGCAGGGGGCGGGCAGCGCGGCGGTCGCGGCGCTGTGCCACCACCTCGCCGACCACGGCCGTGTCGTGGTCTACCGGCACGAGAGGGACAACCTCGGCTCGCGCGGCATCGCCCGATCGCTTGGGCTGGTCCCGATCGGGATCGCCGAGGCCGTCCGACCCGCGCCAAGGCCCGGCTGACGCCTGCCCGGCGCCCACTGGCGGGCCACCGTCGGCCGGACTATCGTTCGGCCCCGAACGGTCTAGGCTGGGCCGTGGTCGACGACGTGAGGGAGCGCACGTGGCCGAGTTGCAGGGTTTCGTCTTCCCGCGCACGGCGTCGGGCGGGTCCTCGATCCTGCCGCCGCCGCCGTGGTACTACAGCGGCGAGTTGCTCACGATCGAGTACCGCACCGACCCCGACCGGGTCGTCGAGTTGCTGCCCGACCCGATCGAGCCGGCCGACGACCCGGGCGCCGTGGCGCTGGTCTGGGCCGACTGGCAGTCGTGCTCGGACTCGTTCGAGGAACTGCTCGACCCGGTCCGCGCGCAGTACAAGGAGGTCTTCTTCGTCGTCCGCGGCAAGTTCCGCGGCGAGCACGTGTCGCGCTGCGTCTACATCTGGGTCGACAAGGACTACGCGCTGGTGCGCGGACACTTCCAGGGCTA
>DATHUR010000047.1:0-10951 GCA_035462025.1 Egicoccus sp.
GGTCGGACTCGGCCTGGTCACCCTCAAGCTGCGCAAGCTCGCGGTCGCCTGACAAGGCGCACAGACACGCCCGACACCTCGGGCGCCACCTCCCCAAGGGTGGGTCGGCAAGGGCCGGTGGTTCGCCACCGGCCCTTGTGCTGTGCCGCGCCTCAGTCCTCGGTCGGTGCGACCCCGACGGGCGCGGTGGCGGCGGTGATCCGTTGCCGCAGCGACCGCATGTCGTCGGCATCGAGCCAGCTCGCCTCGACGCCGTCGAGCGCGATCGCGACCATGTCGTGCCACGTGTAGCCGAAGGCGTCGCTCACCGAGCGGTACTCGTAGGTCAGGTCCAGGTCGGTCAACGCCGGATCGTCGGTGTTGAGGGTGGCGAGCAGTCCGAGCTCGCGCATCCGGGCGAAGGGGTGGTCCTCGAGCCGTGGGAACGCGTTGGCGATGCGGATGTTGGAGTTCGGGCACACGGTCAGCGGGATGCGCTCGTCGACGAACCGCCGGGTCAGCTCGGGATCGTCCAGCAGCGACAGCCCATGGTCGATCCGCTCGCACCCGAGCACCTCGATGCCGGCCCGGATCGTCGAGGGCGGTGTCACCTCGCCCTGGTGCGAGGTGCGGTGCAGGCCGGCCCGCCCCGCGAGCTCGAACGCGCCCGCGAAGTCGCGGGGGTCGACACCCAGTTCGGTCGAGTCGAGACCGATCCCGAGCACCCGCTCGGTCCCGGCGGCGTCGCTACGCCGCAGTTCGATCAGCTTCTCGACCATCTCGACGCCGGGGCCGGGGCCGTAGGCCCGGTCGATGTCGGCGATCAGCATCACCCGCACGCCGGTCTCGTCCTCGGCCGCCGCGAGACCCTGGGCGAGTCCGGCGACGATGTCGCCGAGATCCTGCCCGGCGTCGAGGTGGCGCGCAGGCGTGAAGAAGCTCTCGCGGTAGGCCAGCCCGTGCTCGGCTCCGTCGACGACGCTCTCGTAGGCGAGCCGTGCCCAGTCCTCGCGGTCGCCGAGCACCGACTGCACCAGCCAGAAGACGTCCAGGAACGTGTCGAGACTCGAGTAGCGGTACAGCTGCGTCGGGTCGGAGGTCGGCAGCGGGATGCCGTTCTTCGCGGCGAGTTCCACCACCGTCGTCGGGCGCATCGTCCCCTCGACGTGGCAGTGGAGCTCGACCTTCGGCAGCCGTTGCAGGGCGCGCTCGACGTCGGTCACGACCGTTCCCCTTCGCGGAGCGCGTGCCACACGCGTTCGGCCGTGAACGGCGACTGCGTGAGCCAGACACCGGTGGCGTCGTGGACTGCGTTGGCGATGGTCGGCAGCGGTGCGTTGATGCCGATCTCGGCGATCGACTTGGCACCCATCGGTCCCGTCGGGTCGTACGAGTCGACCAGGATGGTGCGGATCGGCGGCAGGTCGAGCGTCCCCTGCAGCTTGTAGCGCCCGAAGTCGATCCCGCGGGCACGACCGTGCTCGTCGATCGCGAGGTCCTCGCTGAGGGCGTAGCCGATGCCGTTCACGACCGCGCCCTCGATCTGCCCCTCGGCGAGTCGCGGGTTGATCGCGGTGCCGCAGTCGGCGGCCAGCACGTAGTCCACGATCCGGATGCGGCCGGTGTCGGTGTCGACGGCCACCTCGGCGAAGCTGGCCAGGAACGGCGGTGGCGACAGTTCCGGCACGGCCGAGGCGGTCGCCGCGATCTGGTGCTGGTTGGTGCCGTAGAGGGCCCGCAGCGCGATCTTCTCGAGGCTCACCGACCGGCCGTCCGGCGCCGTGACGTGCTCGCCGCCGACCTCGAGCCCGGCCGGGTCGGCGTGGAGCATCTCGGCCGCGGCAGCGAACAACTGTTCGCGCACGTCCTGGGCCGCGTCGCGGACCGCCATGCCGGACACGTAGGTCGTCGACGACGCGTAGGCGCCCGTGTCGAACGGCGTCAGGTCCGTGTCGGACGAGGTGACCAGCACCTTGGCGAGCGGGATGCCGAGCACCTCGGCGGCGATCTGGCCGAGGACGGTGTCCGAGCCGGTGCCGAGGTCGGTGGCTCCGACCGCGAGGTTGATCGAGCCGTCGTCGTTGAGCTTGATGCTGGCAGCGGCCATGTCGATCAGCGGGATCCCCGAGCCCTGCATGTGGATCGACATCCCCACGCCGTGGACCCACGAGCCCTCGCGCCGCCGCCGGCCCCGCTTGGCCGTCCAGCCGATCCGGTCGGCGCCGAGCTCGATGCAGGTCGCGAGTTCGCACGAGCTGATCGTCTGTTCGACCCCTTCCCGGCCTTCGCCGAGCTCGCGGAAGATCGGTGAGGTGCCGCCGGTGCGGATGTGGTTCGCGGAGCGCAGGGCGAGCGGATCCATCCCGAGCTGCCCGGCGAGCTGGTCGATCGCGACCTCCATGGCGTACTGGCCCTGGGTCGCGCCGTAGCCCCGGTAGGCACCGGCGACGGGCAGGTTGGTGTAGACGGCCCGGCCGACGAACCGCAGGTTCGGCGCGCGGTTGTACAGCGGCAGCGTCTTGGACCCGACGTTGGACAGCACCGTCAGGCTGTGGGTGCCGTAGGCGCCGGTGTTGGACACGACGTCCATGTCGATGGCGTCGATCGTGCCGTCGGCCGTGGCGCCGAGGCGCACCCGGACACGCATCGGGTGGCGGGTCCGTGCGGCGTGGAACTCCTGTTCGCGGGTGTAGACCAGCGAGGCCGGCCGGCCGGTGCGCAGGGTGGTCAGCGCGACGAGGTCCTCGATCAGCACCTCCTGCTTGACCCCGAACCCGCCGCCGATGCGCGGCTTGATCACCCGGATCCGGTGGACGGGGACGTCCAGCAGCCGCGCGACGATCCGCCGCACGTGGAACGGCACCTGGGTCGAGCTGACCAGCACCAGCCGGCCGTCGTCGTCGAGGTGGCTGGCCACGACGTGCGGCTCGAGCGGGGCGTGCTGGCCGTAGTGGGTCTCGACGGTGACGTCGACGGTCGCGGCCGCGGCCGCCAGCGCGGAATCGACGTTCCCGGCTCCCGCCTCGACGTAGGCGGCGATGTTCTTCTCGGCCTGCCAGGCTCCGGGGACGGGCTCGTCATGGACCAGCGGCGCACCCGGCGCCACGGCCTCGTCGATCGAGAGCACCGGCGGCAGCAGGTCGTAGTCGACCTCGATCGTCGCGGCCGCCGCCCGCGCCGTCGCGAGGGTGTCCGCGGCCACGACGGCGACACGGTCGCCGACGAAGCGCACCTTCGGGTTGAACATCCGCGTGTCGTAGGGCGAGGGCTCGGGAAAGCCCTGGCCCGCGGTGGTGTAGAGCCGGTCCGGCGTGTTCTCGTGGGTCAGGACGAGAGCGACGCCGCTGAGCGCCTCCGCCCGGCTGGTGTCGATGGCGCGGATGCGCGCGTGGGCGTGCGGGCTGGTGACCAGCGCAAGGTGCAGGGTGCGGGGCCGCACGGGCAGGTCGGCGACGAACACCGGCTTGCCGGTGACCAGTGCGTGGCCGTCGACCCGTCGCTCGCTGTGTCCGACGACCGCGAACTTGTCAGTCATGGCCCACCTCCGGGCGGTCCGGGGCCGCCGCCGACGTGGCGAGCATCGCCGCGGCGTCCTGGATGCCCGCAACGATCTTCACGTAGCCGGTGCAGCGGCACAGGTTGCCGGCCAGGCCCTCGCGGATCTGGTCCTCGGTGGGGTCGGGGATCCGTCCGAGCAGGTCGAGGGCGGCCATCAGCACACCCGGGGTGCAGAACCCGCACTGGACCCCGCCGGCGTCCAGCAGCGCCTGCTGCAGAGGATGCAGGCCCTCGCGGTCGGCGAGGCCCTCGGCCGTGACGACCTCGTGGCCCGCGGCCTGGCCGGCGAACAGCAGGCACGCGGTGACGGCGCGGCCGTCGAGCAGGACGGTGCAGGTGCCGCAGTCACCGCGGGCGCAGCCGTCCTTGACCGAGACGGCGCCGAGTCCGCGCAGCAACTCCATCAGCGTCGTCCCGGCGGGGACGTCGGTCTCGGCCGTCCGGCCGTTGAGCGTCAACGCGACCCTCATGCGTCACCTCTCCGGAGTCGTTGAGCGACCGTGGTCAGGCAGCGTTCGACGACCACGCCGGCGAGGTGGCGTCGATAGTCGGCGCCGGCGATCCAGTCACCGTGCAACGCCGCGGTCGCACGCGTCGCGTCGACGGCCGCGGCCATCGTGGCCGCGTCGAGGCACCCGCCGACGAGGGCGTCCTCGGCCGCCGCCAGGCGCCGGCCGACGGAACTCGACTCGCCGACCACGACGCGCGCACCGGCCACCGTGTCATCGACGACGTCGACCCGGCAGCAGCCGTTCACCATCGCGTGGTCGAACCCGGTCCGGCCGAACCGCACGAACGCCGCCGCCGAACCGGCGACCGGCGGTGGCAGCCGGACCTCGACGACCACATGCGGGCCGTGGTCGGTCCGCAGGTAGTCGGCGAGCGGTTGTTCGACCGACGTCCCGGCGTAGACGTCCACGCGGGCGTCGAGGGCGAGCAGGACGGGGAGCACGTCGGAGAGGCGGCTTCGCACCACGTGGCCGCCGATCGTCGCGGAGTTGCGGTGCAGGACCGAGCCGACCTGCGCCAGCATCTCGCCGACCACGCCGGTGCCGTAGGCCGCCACCACCGGGTGCTCGAGCAGGTCGGTGAAGGTGCTCATCGCCCCCAGGCGCAGGCTGCCGTCCGCAACCTGCTCGATGTAGCGCAGGCCGGTCCCCGACAGGTCGACCAGCGCCGTCACCGTCGGTGGACAGCGCACGACCAGGTCGGTCCCGCCGCCGAGCAGGCGCGCCGACCCCTCGCCCAGCAGCCGCCACGCGGCGTCGACGTCGCGCGGCCGGTGGTAGTCGGTGATCTGGGTCAGCACCATCGTCGGCACCTCGGTCCGGCTAGCGGGTGATGCGGGTCCCGGCGTGGCCGGCGACGGCCGCCTCGAGTTGCTGCGGTGTGGTGATGATGGCCTCGTCGCCGCCCGCGTCCAGGAAATCGATGATCGCCTCGATCTTGGGTGCCATGCTCCCGGCCGCGAAGTGTCGGCCCTCCGCGAGCAGCGTCCGTGCCTCGGCCAGCGTGAGATGGTCGACCCACTGCTGGTCCGGCGTCCCGAAGTCGACGGCGACCTTCTCGACCGACGTGCTGATGATCATGCGGCTCGCGCCGATCTCGCGGGCGAGCAACGCACCGGCGTGGTCCTTGTCGATCACGGCCGGAACCCCCTGCAGGTGCCCGGCGTCGTCGAGCACCACCGGGATCCCGCCGCCACCGACCGAGATCACGACGAAGCCGCCGTCGATCAGGTGGCGGATCGCGTCGATCTCGACGATCCGCCGCGGCCGGGGCGAGGCGACGACCCGTCGCCAGCCGCGGTTGGCGTCCTCGACGACGTCCCAGCCGTCCTGCTCGCGGCGTTCGGCCGCCTCGGCCTCGCCCATGAACGGGCCGATCGGCTTGGTCGGTGCCCGAAACGCCGGGTCGTCGGGATCCACCTCGACCTGCGTGACCACCGAGACCACGCCGCGGTCGACGCCCCGGTCCCGCAGGTCCTCGACCAGGCTCTGCTGCAGCAGGTAGCCGATCGCCCCCTGGGTGTCGGCGACGCACACGTCCAGCGGCACCTCGTGGAGCTGGTGGCGGGCCAACTCGGACCGGAGCAGGATGAAGCCCACCTGCGGCCCGTTGCCGTGCACGACCGTGACGTCGAGTCCTTCCGCAACGAGGGCGCCGATGTGATGGTCGGTCTCCCGCGCGGCCGCCAGTTGGTGCTCGACCGAAACCCGCGCCGGGTCGGTGATCAGGGAGTTGCCACCGATGGCGACCACCGCGCGATCGGGGCGGCTCACGGCGGGCTCCTACATCGTCAGGGCGAGCACGGCCTTCTGGACGTGCAGGCGGTTCTCCGCCTCGTCGAACACGGCGCTGCGCGGCCCGTCGATCACCGCGTCGGTGACCTCGACGCCCCGCTCGGCCGGCAGGCAGTGCAGATACATCGCGTCGTCGCGCGCCAGGGCGACCCGGTCCTCGTCGGCGATCCACGAGGCGTACCCGCGTCCGATCCGTGCGGACTCCTCCGGGTCCGGGGTCGTCAGCATGCAGCCCCAGCTCTTGGGGTAGACGACGTCGGCGTCGCGGAAGCCGGCGTCGAAGTCGTCGAGCAGTTCGAAGCTGCCACCGGCGGCGCGGGCGTTGGCTCGCGCCTGGTCGAGCACGTCGGGCATCAGCGCGAACTCGGGCGGATGGGTCAGCCGCACGTGCATGCCGTACCGGGTCATCAGCAGGATCAGGCTCTGTGGGACCGACAGCGGCTTCTGGTAGCTCTGTGCGTACGCCCAGCTGACGTCGATCGTCAGTCCGCGGGGATCGCCCCTGCGCTCGACGATCGTGAGCAGGTCGGCCAGCGCCTGGAACGGGTGGTAGCGGTCGCACTGCATGTTGTGCACTGGCACGCGCGACGCGGCGGCGACGTCACGGAGGTAGCCGCTGCCGACGCCCCAGTCGACCTGGCGGATCGCGAGGCCGTCGTTGTAGCGGCCGAGGATCTCGCCGATCTCGGTGGCGGTGTCGCCGTGGGCGATCTGGGTGCTGCGCGACTCGATGAACTGCGCGTGGCCACCGAGCTGCGCCATCGCGGCCTCGAAGCTGGCGCGGGTGCGGGTGGACGAGAAGAAGAACAGCATCGCCAGGACCTTGTCGCGCAGCAGCGCGTGCGGCTCGCCGAGCGCACGGCGCCGCTTGAGGTCGAGCGCGACGTCGATGACCGTGTCGAGCTCGTCCTTGGTCCACTCCTGGGTGGTGATCAGGTCGCGGCCCCGCAGGTGGGTCTGCATGTCGGCCTCATCCCTCGCCCATGACGAGGGCGAGCAGGGCCATGCGCATCACGACCCCGTAGTAGGCCTCCTGCCAGTAGCGGGCGTGGCGCGTGCCGTCGACGTCGACGGGCAGCTCGTCCATCCGTGGCAGCGAGTGCAGCACGATCGCGCCGGGCTTGGCCTGGCGCAGCAGTTCGCGGGTGACGCGGTAGTGCTCGGGCGTGGTCGCCACCTCGGCGCCACGCTCGTCGCGGCTGGCGGTGTAGTCGGCCTGCACCACCGGCTCCATGTAGATCACGTCCGCCTCGGCGATCGCGTCCTTGACGTGCTCGACCTCGCGGATGGCCAGGTTCTGCTGCGCGATCTCGGCCTTGAACGCGTCCGTCAGCGACAGCTCGGGCGGGGCGACGGCGATCATCTCGGCGTCGAACTGGGTCAGGCCGTACGCCAGCGAGTGCATCGTGCGCATCCGCATGTCACCGATGCACAGAAACGTCAGCCCGTCGATCGTGCCGAACTCACGCAGCACCGTGTACAGGTCGGTGAGTACCTGCGTCGGATGCTCGCCCCAGCCGTCGCCGCCGTTGATGACCGGGATGCTCGACCAGCGTGCGGCCTCGTGCGGCGCGCCCTGCTGGAAGTGGCGCATCACGATCGCGTCGCCGTAGTACTCCAGCATGTGCACGGTGTCCTTCATGGACTCCTGGTAGAAGTCCCCGGCCCGGGTCATCTTCGCGTCGCTGAACCCCAGCACGTGCCCGCCGAGGCGATGCATCGCCGCCTCGTGCGCCAGCCGGGTACGGGTCGACGGCTGGTAGAAGGCGGTGACCAGCGTCCGGTCCTTCAGCAGGTCGATGTTGCGGCGCGCGCGGGCGACGGGTTCGAACCCGTCGGCGACCTCGAAGACGTGCTCGAACTCGGCCCGTTCGAACCCGTTGAGCGAGAGAATGTCGCGGCCGGCGAAGCTTCTCATGACGTCTCCACTCGACGCATCGAGCCTGCGGACGGCGGGGTGGGACGACGAGAGGCGAAGGTCCTCAAGGTTGGGGTCCCGGATTTCTTCCCCCGCGCTGCCGCCCGGTTTACGGTGAAGGCCCCGGACGGGAGTTGCGTCCGCATGCACATCGAGCGGCCGCGGGATCTCGACGAGGTCCTCGACGGTCTCGGGCACCACCCCTCGGCGACGCTGCTTGCCGGCGGCACCGACCTGATGGTCGGCGTCAACCTCGCGCACCGTCGACCCGAGGCGGTCGTCGCGCTCCGTCGGGTCGAGCAACTCGGCACGTGGGAGGCCGGCTTCGTCGGCGCGGGCGTCACCTACGCGCGGATGGAGGCCGGGCCCCTGCCCGCCCTGGCCGAACTCGCGCGGACGGTCGGGTCGCCACAGATCCGCGCGGTGGGGACGATCGGCGGCAACCTCGGCACCGCCAGCCCGGCCGGCGACACCCTGCCGTTCCTGGCCGCGGCCGACGCCGAGGTGGTGCTCGCATCGCGACGCGGGGTCCGCAGGTTGCGTTGGGACCGCTTCCTGCTCGGCCCGAAGCAGACCGCACTCGAACCCGGCGAGGTGATCGTCGGCGTGCAGTTGCCCGACGGCCTGCCCGAGCGTCAGGCGTTCGCCAAGGTGGGCGCCCGCCAGGCGATGGTGATCGCGATCGTCAACTGCTGCGTCATGCGTGACGAGGAGGGCGCGACCCGGGTCGCGCTCGGCGCGGTCGGTCCCACGGTCGTGCGGGCCCGGGCGGCCGAGGAACTGGCGTCGTCCGAGCGCCGCCCGTCCGGCGCCCTGCTCGACGAGTTCCAGCGTCTGGTCAGCGCCGAGGTCGCGCCGATCAGCGACCACCGGGCGAGCGAGCGCTACCGACGACACGCCGCGGGCGTGCTCGCGCGGCGCACCCTGGAGAGGTGCCTGACGCCATGATCGTGACCATGCAGGTCAACGGCGAGACCCGCACCGCCGAGGTGGAGGGGTGGGAGAGCCTGCTGTGGGTGCTGCGCGAGCGGTTGGGACTGCTCGGGGCGAAGGACGCCTGTCTCCAGGGCGAGTGCGGCGCCTGCTCGGTGATCGTCGACGGCGACCTGGTGTGCGCCTGCCTCGTGATGGCCGCCGACGCCGAAGGGGTCGCGGTCACCACGGTCGAGGGACTCGGCGGTCCCGACGGCATGCATCCGGTGCAGCAGGCCTTCCTCGACGAAGGGGCCGTGCAGTGTGGCTACTGCACACCGGGACTGGTCGTCGCCGCCGCGCACCTGCTCGCCGCCCGCCCTGATGCCGGCCACGACGAGGTCCGTGAAGCCCTGGCGGGCAACCTGTGCCGCTGCACCGGCTACGGCTCGGTGTTGCGGGCCGTCGCGACCGCCCAGCGTGCCGGGGCCCACCCCGACACCCACGAGGGAACGGACGCATGAGCGCCGTCGGGGTCCACCGACCGCCGGTGACCGGCGGTGTCGGCGAGTCCGTCGCCCGGCCGGACGGTCCGCCGAAGGTGACCGGCAGCTTCGCCTTCCTCGGCGACATGCGGGTCGACGGGATGCTGTGGGGCGCCACGCGGCGCGCGTGGATCCCGCATGCCCGGATCGTGCGGGTCGACGTCGGACCGGCACTGGCGCTGCCCGGTGTCCATGCCGTGCTGACGCAGGACGACGTCCCCGGCCACCGCTACCAGGGTCAGGACGTCACCGACCAGCCGGTGCTGGCCGAGGCCGAGATCCGCCACTGGGGCGAGGCGGTGGCGGTCGTCGCCGCCGACGACCCCGAGACGGCTCGGACGGCCGCCGCGGCGATCGTCGTCGACCTCGAACCGCTCGAACCGCTCACCGACCTCGACGACGCCCTGGCCCGCGGGGAGCTGTTCCGGCACGCACCGGTCCGCCGCGGTGACCCGGACGTGCACGGCGAGGTCGTGATCGAGGGCACCTACGTCACCGCCACCCAGGACCCGGCCGCCCTGGGCACCGAGGCCGGCCTGGCGATCCCCGACGGCGTCGGCGGCGTCGACGTGTGGGGTCCGACCCAGTGGACCCACACCGACCTGCGCCAGCTGGCTGCCTGCCTGGCGCTGGACCCGGGGCAGGTGCGGGTCCACCCGTGTCGGCTGGGTGGGGCCTTCGGCTCGCGCGAGGACCTCAGCCTGCAGACCCACCTCGCGATGCTGGCGCTGCGGGTCGGCCGCCCGGTCAAGCTGGTCTACGACCGCACCGAGAGCTTCGTCGGGCACGTCAAGCGCCACGCCGGCGTGATGCACTACCGCCACGAAGCCGACCGCGACGGGCGGCTGGTCCGTGTCGATGCCCGCATCCTGCTCGACGGCGGGCCGTACCAGCTCACCTCCAACGCGGTCATCGCGAACGCCGTCTACTTCGCGGTGGGTCCCTACCGGTGCGACCACGTGAGCGTGGACGGCTACGCCCTGCGGACCAACAACCCCCCGTCGGGGGCGATGCGTGGCTTCGGCTCGAACCAGCCCTGCTTCGCCGCCGAGGCCCAGATGGACCGTCTCGCGGCCGCGCTGGGGCTGGACCCGGTCGAGATCCGGCTCCGGAACGCGCTCGGACAGGGCGACCGCCTCGCGACGACGGGGCAGCTGATCGAACACCCGCTGCCGACCGACGAGGTGCTGCGTTCGGTGGCCGCGCTCCCACTGCCGGACGCGGGCGTCGGCGACGACCCGCTCCACCTGCCGGGAGGTACCGGGCTGACCACGCCGCGGCACCGGGTGGTGCGGGGCGTCGGGTACGCGGTCGGCCTCAAGAACCTGGCCTTCAGCGAGGGCTTCGACGACTTCGCCGAGGCCAGGGTCGAACTGACCGCCGACGGCGCCCGCGTCCACACCGCCGCGGTCGAGGTCGGCCAGGGCATGGTCACCATCCTGGGTCAGATCGCCCGCACGGCGCTGGGGCTGAACCGAGTCGAGGTCGTGTTCGACCACACCGGCAGCATCGGCTCGGCCGGATCGACCTCCGCCTCCCGGCAGACCCAGATGGCCGGCAACGCCACGCTCGAGGTGGCCAGCGCCGTTCGTGACCGTGTGCTGACCGACTTCGGCGGCGACCACCTCGACGACGACGGCGTGTGGCGCGGCGACGCGCTGGTCGCGAGCCTGGCCGAGGTGACCGCCGACGGGCCGATCGAACACCACGTCCGCTACCGGCACCGACCGACCGAC
>DATHUR010000048.1:0-28254 GCA_035462025.1 Egicoccus sp.
GACATCTCGGAATCCCCCCCGGGGCCCACCACGTCCGTTTCCCCCCCGGGGCCCACCACGTCCGTTTCCCTCCCGGAGCCCACCACGTCCGCTTCCCTCCCGGAGCCCACCACGTCCGCTTCCCCCCCGGGGCCCACCACGTCCGGGGGTGGACACCGGATTCGCAGCTTCTACGAGGTCGCCGAGTCCGAGCGCCGCGCGGCCGCGACCGCCGGCATCGCCGCGGGTGAGGGTGAGGCGACATGAGCGGACCGCTGCTGCAGGTCGACGACCTCCACGTCCACTTTCCGGCCGGCGGGCGCGCCCGGCCGGGGAAGCGCGACGCCGTGCGCGCCGTCGACGGGATCAGCTTCACGATCGAACGCGGGCAGACGCTCGGCCTGGTCGGTGAGTCCGGCTGCGGAAAATCCACGACCGGACTGTCGATCCTGCGCCTGGTCGAGCCGACCAGCGGGACGGTCACCTTCGATGGCACGGATCTCGGCACGCTCGGGCGCCGCGACCTGCGCCGGTTCCGGCGTCGTGCCGCGATGATCTTCCAGGACCCGTACGCCTCACTGGATCCGCGCCGCACGGTCGGTGACGCGATCGGTGAGGCACTCGACATCCACGACCTCCATCAGGGCAAGCAGGACCGGCCCAGGCGCATCGCCGAACTGCTCGAGCGCGTCGGTCTGCATCCCGACACGCGCTCGCGCTACCCGCACGAGTTCTCGGGCGGCCAGCGGCAACGCGTCGGCATCGCCCGCGCCCTGGCGGTCGAACCCGAGTTCATCGTCTGCGACGAGCCGATCGCGGCCCTCGACGTGTCGATCCAGGCGCAGGTGCTCAACCTGCTCGCCGAACTGCAGGACGAGTTGCAGTTGACCTATCTGTTCATCGCCCACGACCTCGCGGCCGTCCAGCACGTCTCCGATCGCATCGCGGTGATGTACCTCGGCCGCATCGTCGAGGAGGGTGACCGCCGCGAGGTCATCACCGACCCGCAGCACCCCTACACCAGGGCGCTGCTGTCGGCCGTTCCCGTGCCCGACCCCGTCGCCGAGCGGCAGCGCAGCAGGGTCGAACTCCTCGGCGACGTCCCCAGCCCGATGAACCCGCCGTCGGGATGTCGCTTCCGGACGCGCTGCCCACGGGTGTTCGAGGCCTGCGGCCGTATCGACCCCGACCTGATCCCTGTCGGTGAACCCGTCACGACGGGGCCGGCGGCGGATCACACGGCGGCGTGCCTGCTGCACGGCGAGATCGGCCAGCCGGTCGAGCGGTCGGCCCACCCCGACGCGAACGCGGCCGGAGCCGGGTTGGATGGTGCCCTTCCCAACCCGTTGAAGGGCGCACGATGAGCGACAACGACCGGCTCGACCAGGGTGCATCGCACGAGACGGACCGCCTCACCGAGAACCAGCCGCCCCGCGAGGACATGATCCCCGTCGACCAGCTCGAGGACCTCGCCGAGGACGGGGTCGACGAAGCGGACCCCGCGCGCAGCGAGGACGACGCGGCCCTGCCACGGCCGACCAGCGAGGACCTGCCCGAGTCGCAGGGCGAGGACGTGTCGCTGGGCGACAAGATCAGCGAGGACTACGCCGAGCGGCCGCGCCTGTCCGACGAGGAACGGTGACGATCACCCGCCGTTGGTGGCACCGGCGGGCGGACTCGCCGGCGACAGCGTCGAGTCGCTGACGTCGATCACCACGCCCCGCACCGGTGCGGCGAGGTCGTCGGAGCCGGGCGCCGCGCCGGGCGGCAGTTCGTGACCGAGCTCCTGCAGCACGTCACAGGCGGTGTCGCGGATGCGTAGCAGCGGTCGCCGCTCGCCCGCCGAGGGCGGTTCGAGCCGACACTGCAGCCGCGTCGGGATCCGCACCATCAGCGTGGTGTACACCCGTCCGAGGTCACGCAGGTCACGGCGATCGACCACGTGGCGCAGGTAGGGGAAGACCTCGAGCTCCTCGCGGTCGGTGTGCTCGACCATGTGGCGGTGCAGGTCACGGAAGGCGGGCTTGAACGCATCCGACGCCAGCGGGCGGTCCAGCGTCTGCAGCACCAGGCGCTCGAGCAGGTCCTCCTCCTCGAGCCTGGCCATGGCCAGTCGCGTGCCATTGGTCAGCCGATCGGCCACGAGCGGGTGCAGCAGCAACTGTTCGACCGCCTCGTGGGCCAGCACATCGACCGCCAGTCCCCTCAGGAGCCGTTCGCCGCGGCGTGTCGGTGCGTCGAGGAACGACCGACAGCGCTCGTCGAAGCGGCGATGGTCACGCGCAAGTACGTGAAGCAGATCCTGGTTGGCGGCTCGCGTGGTCAATGGCGTCTCCCCGTTCGCCGACGAGTCTGACGGGCGAGGCACACCTGCGTCGTGCCGGCGACGGCCGGGAGAAGGTGGCCCGGCCAATCGTGCTGGTCGGACGACCAGGATGCGGGTGCGACCGCGGGGTGACAAGCACGTGCGCGGCCCGACGGCCGCGGGATGCGCTTGCGCGGCCACGCGGGGTGATCGACAGGGTCCCGTGGTCAGCGACCGGACGGGGTCGCTTCCAGCGTGGAGCCGTACAGATCGCTGCGCCAGCCACACCCGGGCCGGTTGTCGAGCCAGTGGCGGATGATCGGTCGTGCCCACAGCGGGGTGCGACCGCGCGTCGCCTGGGGTTGGGGCAGATACCCGCGGTAGCGGTAGCTGTCGATCGTCGCCTTGGACACCCCGGCCAGTTCACTGATGTCGGCGACCGTCAGCATCGTCAGCACGTGCAGTTCCGGAGCGAGCATGCCCACGACGAGGTCGCCGATCCCGGCGGTGCGACCGTTGGTACGACGCACCAGGACGTTGGCGGGGTCGACCCGTTCCCCCTTCAGCCACGCGACTTCGTCGCGGTTGAGCGTGCGCATGTCGACGTCGTCCTCCGGACCGAGGTGGATCGAGAAAATGTCCGACAGGGTGAGGTCGTTCGCTCCCGGCACCTGGTCACCCCACGGGTAGCGCCACACGCCCGCGCGGTCCCGCGTATAGGTGTCGTTGCAGCAGGTCAACCCCGTGGACATGCCCATCTCCTCGTCCGCTTCGGTGAGCGGTGTCGACCACCTTGACCCATCGCGTGTGTCGCTGTGTCGGGGTCGCGTGGCCAACAGGGCAGGTCCGGAGGGGGACCGATCGAACGGCCTCGCTCACCCGGCCGGGTCCGCCGGCTGCGCGACGACCGGCCAGCGACTGAGGTGTCGGCGGGACGACGACGAGGACGGCCATGCGGGACGACCAGCGCGACCACGACCGGACCTACTGGCGTGCGACGGCGGACGCGCCGGGTCTCGCGCCACTGGTCGGCCTCGCCGACGCCGACGTCACGGTCGTCGGCGGCGGCATCCTCGGCCTGACGACCGCCCTGCTCGCGGCCGAGGCCGGCCTGCGGGTCGTGCTCCTCGAGGCCCGGGCGCTCGCCAGCGGCACGACCGGCGGCACCACCGGCAAGGTGACCGCGCAGAACGAGACCCGGCTGGCCACGCTCCGCGGGCAGGCCGGCGCGGAGGCTGCGCGCCGCTACAACGCCGCCAACCTGCACGGCATCGCGCTGTTCGACCGGTTGGTCACCGACTACGGCATCGCCTGCGACCACGAGGTCGTTCCGGCCCACCTGGTCGCGCTGACCGACGACCGCGTGCCCGACCTCGAGCGCGAGGCGGCGGCCGCCCGCGACGCCGGGCTGACCGTCGAGATCGGCCCCACCCCCGACGAGGTGCCCTTCGCCGGCCGCCCGTGCCTGACCGTCCCCGACCAGCGTCAGATGCACGCCGTGCTCTACAGCCAGGGGCTCGCCGCGGCGGTCCTCGCGCTCGGCGGTGCCGTCCACGAGCAGTCCCGGGTGGTCGACGTCGTGGCCGAGCACGACGGCGGTCGCCGTTGGCGTGTGCTCACCGACCAGGCCGAGGTCCGCAGCGACCATGTCGTCCTCGCGACCCGCCTGCCGAGTCACCGCGACGCGAAGCTGTTGTTCGGCCGCACCAAGCCGGTCTCGGCGGTCGGCATCGCGGCCCGCCTCGACGGTGCCGCCCCACGCGGGATGTACCTGTTCCAGGAGCAGCGGACCTGGTCGATCCGTTCGAGCCGGACCGCACGGGGCGGCGAACACCTCGTGGCCGTCGGCATGAGCGAACCCACGGGGGACACCGCCGCCCTGGGCGGACGCAGCGACCAGTTGGTGGCCTGGGTCCGCGAGCACTTCGCCGTGGCGTCGGTCGATCACGCCTGGATGGCGCAGGACCAGATGCCCGCGGACGGGCGGCCCTACGTCGGGGCGTTGCCGGGCGACGGCCTGTGGACGGCGACCGGCTTCGGCAAGTGGGGACTCGCGTTCGGCACGGCCGCCGCCGAGTCCCTGGTCGCGAGGATGCGTGGCGCGACCGATCCGCTCGGGGGTGGGTTCGACACCGGCCGTGTCGAGGCCCCCGCCGGCTGGAAGGAGTTGCTGCGCGCCAACCTGCGCGTCGGCGCGCTCTTCGTCGGCGACCGGTTCCGGGTCCAGGGTGGCGCGGAGCTCGGCCTCGAGCCGGGCGAGGGGCGTCTGGTACGGCGCGGCACGACGACGGCCGCCGTCGCACGCACCCGCGACGGGACGGTGCACGCCGTCAGCGCGACCTGCACCCACCTCGGCTGCCTGGTGCGCTGGAACGCCGAGGAGCAGACGTGGGACTGCGGGTGCCACGGCTCCCGGTTCGCGCCGGACGGCGAGGTGCTCGAGGCGCCGGCGACCCGGCCGCTACGCCCGGTCGACCTCGACTGAGACGGGGTCACCCGCCTGCGCGAGGCGGGCCCGCCGTCGCGCGTCGACCTGCTCGCGCAGCAGCCGGTCGGCGTCCTCGGGCGTCGGTGCGGTGCCGCCGAGGTGGGCCGGCAACCACCACCGGTCGCGTGGTCCGCGCGGCTGCTGCGGATAGCTCGCCTGTTCGACCTCGAGCAGGTCGCTGATCAGCCGCATCAACGTGGCGGTCGCCGTGGCGGGTGCCTGGTCCGCGGGCGGGTGCCACGGCGCGCCGTAGCGGACGGTCACACAGACGCCCGGGCGCAGACGGCGCGGCTGGCCCTTGGTCAGCAGCCGTTGCGAGCCCCAGACCGCGACGGGCACGATCGGCGCGCCACTCGCCTGCGCCAACCGGACGGCGCCCGTCCGTCCCCGCCGCGGGACGAACGACGGACTGATCGTCCCCTCGGGGTGGATGCCCAGCACCTCGCCGCGTGCCAGGGCGGCCTCGGCGGCCGCGTAGGCCATGACCGGGTCGCCGTGGACGTCGACCGGGATCTGGTCCATGGCCCGTAGCGCGGTGCCGACGACGCCGTCGAACAGGTCGTGCCGGGCGAGGAACCGCACCCGCCTGCGCGGTCGGGGCGGTGCGAGGGCCACGAAGGAGAAGTCGAGGTAGCCGATGTGGTTGCTGGCCAGGATGGCCGGCCCCACCGCCGGGATGTGGTGGTAGCCGATGGGCCGGACGTCGACCCCCAGTGTGTGCCACAGGCCGCGGAGGCCGGCGGCGATCGGGGCGTAGGGGTCCACGACGATCCTCGGGCAGCGGGTAGCGGATCGGCCGCCGCTCTCGCCCCCGACGCGGAAAACGGCGCGCCGGCCGCATGGTGCCGTGCCGGCGCGCCGAATCCAAGGGTGCTCGACGTCAGCCGCCGCGGTTGCGTTCTGCGGTGGCGATGCCCTCGATGGCGGCGCGCAGGTCGCCGTCGTCGGGGATGCGCTGCAGTGGACCACGCCGGTCCTCGGCCACCTCGACGCCCTCGGTGGTCGGCAACAGGTCGGGTTCGACCTCACCGAACCACGCGACGGCCGGCTCGTCGCCGTCCGACACCTCACCGACCTCGACGAGGTCCCCGCTGCGGCGGACCACGTAGTCGCCGGGTCCGGCCTGTTCAGCGATGCCGATCACGTGCTCGTCGCCCTCGAGTAGCCACAGGTTGCGTGCCATGCGTGCTCCGTCGTTTCGGTCGGAGCGACCACCGTCGCGGGCATCACGGCTCCTGCCGGGACGGCGCACCGGCCGGCGTGCCACCATCCAGCTCGGGGGCGGACGACCGGCCGCGGCCGACGGGTCAGCGCCGCAGCAGAGGTGTCACCGTCCGACGGACGAGGTCGGGGACGGGCACGGCGGCGCCCGACCGGTCGACGTAGACGTGGGTGAAGCGGCCGACCGCCGCGGCGTCGTCGTCGTCGTCGAAGACGGCGAGGCGGTAGGTCACGCTGCTCGACCCGAGCCGTTCGACCGCCAGGCCGATCTCGAGGTGCTGGGGGAACGACAGGGGACGCAGGTAGCGGCAGCCGGTTTCGACCACCAGTCCGACGGCGTCGAGTTCGCGGACGTCCACGCCCGACCGCTCGATCAGGTAGGCGTTGACCGTGGTGTCGAACCACGCGTAGTAGACGACGTTGTTCACGTGACCGTAGTGATCGTTGTCGTGCCACCGGGTCGGCATCGGGCGGTGGTACGCGAACGCGTCACGGTCGGGGACGGGCAGGTCGCGGAGCGGGGTCACGGGCGGCCTCGGCGTCGTGGACGTCGAAAGGCTAACGGCCGCGGCGTGGACCGCGACGCCCGGCGCGCCGGCCGGGAACTCACCAACGGGTGGTGACCATGCGCCGGGCGAGGGCCGCGGTCAGACGCCGCAGCCGCGTGTCGGACACGCGTTCGCAGATCCAGTCCCAGTGAACGGTGACGGCGTCACCCGGCGCCGGATCGTCACCCAGGGTCCCCAGTCCGTCGCGCCGCCAGCGCACCCGCCGGGTCTCTGGCCGGCCGAGCTGCAGGCGTGAGCCGTTCCACACGAACGCGGGTGTCACCACCGTCGCGTGCTCGACCTCGACGCCGACGATGCGGCCCGGGCGGATGCAGCACGACTCGATCACGCTGCGGGCCGGTTCCGTGGCCCCCTCGCGCAACAGGCCGATCCACGGGTAGACGCACAGCACGTGGAACGCATGGTCGGGAACGGCCTCGGCCCCGAGGAGTCCGACGAAGGCGGACCACGACCGTCCGAGCCGGGGCCGGACGACGCGTTGCAGGTGGTCGACGAGTGCTCCGGTCGGCACGGCGCCGACGGCCGCCTCGCCGAGCCAGTATCCGCGCACCACCCGGGGGTCGAGCCGGTCCGCGACGCCGTTGGCGTCGGCGATCAGGTCGAGGTACGGCCACGCGCCGTGGAACGACTGTGCATGGGCCCGCAGCCCGGGATCGGGTGCCTGCGCGCCGCTGGCGTACGCCAGGACCTCGGTGGCGGCATCCGGTCCGCAGTAGCCGTGGACGTTGGGCGGATAGGCATAGCGGGCGAACAGTTGTGCACCGGCGTCGCGCACGGCCGGCGGCAGCGGTGCCAGCGCGGTCGTCATGACAGCGCCGGCCGTCGCAGGCTGCCCGCGACGGCAAGGCCCACCCCGACCAGGAGCAGGAGCAGCCCCGGCGCCAGCGGCGCCAGCACGACGGTCCCGCGGGCCGCGTCGATCAACGCGGTCAGCACCGCCCCACCGACCAGGACCGCCGTGACGTCGACGGCCGGTGCCCGCGACAGCGCGGCCAGCCAGGTCGCGACGTAGGCCGCCAGGACCACGCCGGTCAGCAGCGCCCACGCGGCCTGGGTCGCGCTGATGCCGGTCAGCACACCGAGGCCCCGGGTCCCGACCGTCCACGCGACCAGCACGACCGAACCGACCCCCATGCGCGCGACGGCGACCGTCGCCGGCGTGATCTCGCGAAGCACCTGCTTGGCCACCACGACCTCGACCGACCACAACAGCGTGGCCCCGAGGATGAGCAGCTCACCCGACCCTGCGGCCAACTCGGGAAGCCCGCCGACCAGGACGAGTTGCGCGGCCACGAGCACGGCCACCGCCGCGATCTGGAGCCGGCCGAGTCGCTCGCCCAGCAGAGGTACCGCGAGCAGCGCCACCCACACGACCAGCGTCTTGTGCAGGAACGCGGCATCGGCGGCGGTCGCCCGCGACAGCCCCTCGAAGAACAGCACGAACGGCACGCTGCCGCCGATCACGGCGATGGCCGTCAGCCGCAACCATCCTCCACGGGTGGTCGGCCGGCGCGGCGCCGCGCCCGGCCGACGCCGAACCGCGACCATGGCCAGGCCCGTCAGCAGCACGCCGGCCACCAGGTTCTTCGCGGTCGTGTAGGCGGTGGCGTCACCGAACGCACGCACTCCGAAGCCGTTGATCGCGACGGCGACGCCGCTGATCGCGGCGGTGGCGCCGGCGAGGGCCATCCCCTGTCCCCTGCGGTTCATGTCGGTTCCTTCTCGCCGCGCAGCCGATCGGCCGCGGCACGTTCGGATGCGGTGAGCACCTCCAGCACGAAGCCGGTGTGCACGAGGACCTCGTCACCGACGCGCACCTCGGGCTGCAGCAGCAGCGACACCTCGAGGTCGCGGCCGACGGTGCGCACGGTCGCGGTCGCCAGCGCCGCGTCGGTGTGCACGACCCGCCCCAGCTCACCCAGACACATGACCCACCTCCGCGACGTCGGCAGGTCTCGCCTCAAGCGACGCGAGCGCGTCGCCGTTGATCGCGTCGGCCACGCTCACCGCCGCCCGGTAGACCGCCGGGTCGGCGTCCGCGCCGGCGCCGAACTCGCGCGCCTCGATGCCGATGACACGCAGATCACGGGGAAGGCGGCCCAGCGCCCCGGCCAGCCGCAGGATGGTCACCAGCCCGAGGTCGTGCGTGCCGCCACCGGTCGGCACGCCGCCGGCCAACAGTTCGCCGGCATCCAGGACGGACACCGTCCCGACCGGTGCACCGGTGCACACGGCGTCGACGATGATCACGTGCTCGGCGTCGTCCCATGCGGGGTCGGTCAGCAGCGAGGCCGGGTCGGCCGTGACGCGCCGAACCCACAACTCGGGACCGGCGACCAACCGGTCGGCGACCAGCCACCCGGCCGCGTCGTCGCCGCGGTCGGGGTGACCGACGCCGTACACGAGCGTCGTCATCGCCGCTCCAGTCGCAGGTCGAGGAAGTGCGTCGAGCACGAGATGCACGGGTCGTAGTTGCGGATCGCCTGCTCACACTGCCACTGCAGGTCGGCGTCGCCGAGGTGCAGGTGCGACTGCACGAACGAACGCAGGTCCTCCTCGATGGCAGGCTGGTTCTGCGAGGTCGGCGGCACGATCACCGCCGATCGGATCAGCCCGTCGCCATCGAGTTCGTAGCGGTGGTACAGCAGCCCGCGTGGCGCCTCGGTGGCGCCGTGGCCGACCCCGGCGACGGGCGGGACCTCGACGGCCGGCACCGGCGGACGCCGATAGGCCTCGATGAGCCGGACCGCCTCGTCGAAGGCGTAGACCGTCTCGATCGCCCGGACGACGATGCTGCGGAACGGGTTGGTGACCGGCGCGACGAGCCCCACCTCCGCCGCCAGTGCCCGGATGTCCTCGGGCAACCGGTCGCCGCACAGGTCGAAGCGTGCCGTCGGGCCGACCCGGTACGTGCCGCCTGCGGTCGTGCGCCCGTGCAGCGCGGTCGAGTGGGGCACCTGCTCCTCGAAGAAGTGCAGGGGCCACGACTCGATCGGGACATCCAGTCCGTCGCTGGTCACCAGCCGCCCGGCCTCGAGCGGATAGCCGGTGGCGCCCGGGGGTGCGAGGTGCGGTTCGGGACGCAGGGCCACCTCGAGATGCTCGTGGTGCAACTCCGGGAAGGTGAACCCGGCCACGGTGCGGACCGTCGCGACCGCCGCGTCGCGGCCCCACCGCAGCTCATCGAGCAACGCGGTCAGCTGGGCCCGGTCGGGCGCGCGGTGGAAGCCGCCGACACGGACGTTGATCGGATGGATCGCCCGGCCACCGACCACCTCGAGCAGCGTGTTGCCGGCCTTGCGCATCCGCAGTGCCATCTCGACGAGGTCGCGGTGGTCGGCAGCCATCTCGATCGCGCCCTGGTAGCCCAGGAAGTCGGGCGCATGGAGCAGGAACACGTGCAGCACGTGGCTCTCGATCCACTCGCCGCAGTACAACAGTCGCCGCAGGGCACGGATGCCGTCGGGCAGTTCGATCGCCGCCCCCGACCCGCGCGGGCCGACGCCGCACAGCGACTCGATCGCCGCGGTGGCCGACAACTGGTAGGCGACCGGGCAGATGCCGCAGATGCGGGCGGTGATGTCGGGCGGTTCGAGGTGACTGCGTCCCCGGAGCAGGGCTTCGAAGAACCGTGGTGGCTCGTAGATCTCGAGCTGGACGTGATCCACCTGTCCGTCGGTGACGCGCACGTGCAGGGCGCCCTCGCCCTCGACCCGGGCGAGCGCCTCGACGCTGATGTCGCGGTCGTGGGTGTGGCTCACGGCTGCGCCTCCTCCTGGCGGCGTGCCTCGGTACGGAACGCGGGCGCATCGCTGTTGAAGCTGCGGAAGGCCCGCACGAGTTCCGGCCGCGTCACGCCCAGTTGCCGCGTGAGCCACCGGCTCAGCGATGCGGTGTTGGGCGACTCGGCGGGCCCGAAGCAGCCATAGCAGCCGCGGTCGAACGCGGGGCATCGCGCGCCGCAGCCGGCCTGGGTCACGGGCCCGAGGCACGGCGTGCCGTGCGCCACCGTCACGCAGGTGGCGCCACGCAGCTTGCACTCGACGCAGACGGCATGGTTCGGCGTGACCGGTTTGCGGCCGGCCAGGAACGCGTTGACGACCTCGACGAGTTGGCCCACCTCGACCGGGCAGCCGCGCAACTCGAAGTCGACGGGCACGTGCTCGGCGATGGCCGTGGACTCGGCCAGGGTGTCGACGTAGTCGGGACGGGCGTACACGAGCGAGCGGAACTCGTCGACGTCGGCCACGTTGCGCAGCGCCTGCACCCCGCCGGCACTGGCACATGCGCCGATGGTGACCAGGGTCGTCGAGATGGCGCGGACGTGACGGATGCGCTCGGCGTCGTGCTCGGTGGTGATCGAGCCCTCCACGAGCGACAGGTCGTATGGGCCCTCGGCGACCTCGCGTGTGGCCTCGAGGAACGAGGCGATGTGGACCTCGCCGGCGAGGGTCAGCAGTTCGTCCTCGGCCGACAGCAGTGCCAGCTGGCAGCCGTCGCACGAGGCGAACTTCCAGACCGCCAGCGTCGGGCGGCCGATGCCGCCGGGCCTGGCCCGGGGTGCCGCGAGTGCTCCGACCATGTCGCTGCCTCCACTCCTAGAGTTCGCGGACGCCCAGGAGGTGCGCGACCTCGGGCCAGGCGAACACCGGGCCGTCCCGGCACAGGAACAGCGGCCCGAGTTGGCAGTGGCCACAGGTCCCGATCCCGCAGCGCATGTTGCGCTCGAGGGTCACGTGGATCTGCTCGGGAGGGACGCCGCGGGTGAGCAGGTCCTGGGCCGTCGACCACATCATCGCCTCGGGTCCGCAGATCATCGCCACGGCGGACTCGGGGTCGAACGGCACGCGCGGGATCAGCTTGGTGACCACGCCGACCCGCCCGGCCCAGCCGCGGACCGCACTGTCGACGGTGACGTGGACGTCGATCCCCGGGTCGGTGTCCCACCGCTCGAGGTCGTCGCGGAAGACGAGGTCCCGGGGGCTGCGGGCGCCGACGAGTAGGACGATTCGGTTGAACCGGTCACGCTGGCGGAGCGCCTGTACGAGGGCCGGCCGCACCGGCGCGAGCCCGATCCCGCCGGCGACGATGACCAGGTCGCGACCTTCGGCCGCCGCCAACGGCCACGGTCGCCCGTAGGGTCCGCGGATCCCGATGGTGCTGCCCGGCTGCAGTTCGTTGAGGGCCCGGGTGACCCACCCGACGGCGCGGATGGTGTGGGAGAGCAGTTCGGGGGTGGCCGGGTCCGAGGAGATGGAGATGGCGGCCTCGCCGGTGCCGTAGACGTAGACCATGTCGAACTGGCCCGGTGCGAACTGGATCGGCTCGGCCTCGGGTCGCACGTCGATGGTCACGACGTCGTGGGTCTGGTGCCGCACGGTCGAGACCAGGTACGGGCGCGCCGTCAGGGCGTCGGCCGGCGTGGTGATCGGCGGAGCGGGCGGCGCGGCCGCGCCGGCGTGGAGCGTCATCGCCCTGCTCCTGTCGGTACGGCTTCCCGGCCGTCGCTGGCGCGGATGGCCGCCGCTTCCTCGGTGATGTCGATGCCGACCGGGCACCAGGTGATGCACCGCCCACAGCCGACGCAGCCGGAGCTGTCGAACTGGTCGATCCAGGTGGCCAGCTTGTGGGTCATCCACTGCCGGTAGCGCGCACGGGTCGAGCTGCGGACGCTGGCGGGGCCGGCGTGGGTGAACTCGAGCCCGAAGCAGCTGTCCCAGCGCCGATCGCGGCGCGCGGACCCGCCGGTGAGGTCGGTCGTGTCCTCCATGGTGGTGCAGAAGCAGGTCGGGCACACCAGGGTGCAGTTGCCACAGTCGAGGCACCGCTCGGCGACCTCCTCCCACCTGGGGTGCTCGAGGTTGCCGAGGAGCAGGTCGTGCAGGCCGTCGGTGTCGAGGTGACGGCCCATCCGAGTGGTGGCGTCGGCGAGCTGCCGTTCCCGCTCGTCGTGGTCGTGCTCGTCGGCCGGTCGTGGTTCGAGGCGCGCCAACAGCTCGGCTCCGGCCGGGGTCCCGCTGCGCACCAGGAAGCGGTGCTCGCCCTCGACCAGCTCGGTCAGCACGAGGTCGGCGGCATCGTCGTCGGCGCCGGGTCCGGTGCCCATCGAGGCGCAGAAGCAGGTGCCCGCCGGGCTGGCGCACTCCACCGCGACGAGGAGCACGTCCGCGCGGTTGACGGCGTAGATCCGATCGACGTACGGGCCCTGGAGGAACACGCGGTCCTGGATCCGGATCGCCGCCAGCTCGCAGGGCCGGATGCCGACGAACGCGATGCGGGCGGGTTCGACGGCGGCCTCCTCGACGTGGAAGGTCGCGTCCCCGTCGGCGACCGCCTGCCACAGCGGCTGGCGTGGCGGGAACAGCTGGCGCTTCGGTGCGGACGGGCCGACCGCGAAGCCGAACCAGCGGCCGTCGTCGCGCTGGGCCAGCCGGTAGCGCCCGGGCTCCTGCACGTCCCCGACCCCGTTCGGCAGGTCGTCCACCCCGGTCAGTTCGCCGTAGCCGACGACCTCGTCGCGCACGGTCGGACCGAGGACGGTGTAGCCGTCCTCGCGAAGGACCTCGAGCAGGCGCGCGAACACCGGCGCCCCGATCGTCACTGCAGTCGGCAGCGACATGTGCCGTCCTCTTCCGCCCCGGACACCACCGACGCTACGCGTGGTCCGGACCGGTGATCAGAGCCCTTGGTCCCGCCCGGGCCGCCGGACAGGCGACCAGGATCGGCACCGGGCGGGCGGAAGAGGTGGAAGAGGTGGACCCGATCGGAATCGAACCGACGACATCTGCCTTGCAAAGGCAGCGCTCTGCCAACTGAGCTACGGGCCCTGGTCGCGGGGAAGGGTAGCGGCGCCGGCCGGGGGCGCCGTGTCGGGCAGGATCCGCAGCCGGACGTGCACCGAGGTGCCGGCCGGGCCCTGATCGAGGGTGAGCTCGCGGGCCAGGGCGCGCACGATCGCGAGGCCACGCCCGGCCCCGTCGGGTGCGTCGGGTGGGTCGGACGGCGGCCCGTCGTCATCGATGCGCAGGTCGATCGTGTCGCCGATGCGTGCCACCACCAACCGCATGCGCGCTCCGGAGCCGTGCCGGACGGCGTTGGTCGCCAGTTCGCTGACCACGAGGGACAGGTCATCGATGGTGGTGTCGTTCACGCCGCAGGTGCGGGCCCAGGCGGCGCAGTCGCGGCGCAGTCGCGCGACGGCGGCGACGGTTCGTGGTGGCTGCAGCCGCAGGAAGGGTCCGATCACGCGCGGTCCGGACGGGTGCGGCCGATCCAGTCCGCGAAGCCGGGCACGGTGAAGGCGAGGCGGCCACGGGCGGGAGCCCAGCACAGCCCTCGCTCGACGAGGTCGCGGCGGGCCGGGGACAGCGCCTGGTGGGTCAGGTCGAGCACCTCGGTCAGGTCGCCCATCTCGGCGTCGCCGCCCTGCTCGGCGAGTGCGACGGCCAGCAACGTCCCGCGGCCCGACGGGACACGTCGCCACCGGTCGGCGAAGAAGGCCTGGACACGCTCGTGGACCTCGACGCCGGCCGTGCGCGCGTCCTCGAGGGCGACGTGGTCGGGTGCGCGGGCGGCGTCCCACAACGCCGCGCCCCACAGCTGGACGAACCAGGGGTAGCCGCCCGACTCCTCGTGGACGAGGTCGAGGACGTGATCGTCGACCACCGCGTCTGTCTCGCGCTCGAACGGACGCCGGATCGCCTCGACGGTGCCGGCGTGGTCGAGCAGTCCGAGTTCGAGCCGCTCCAGGCGTTCGGTGTAGGTCTGACCCTCGTCGAACAGGGTCTCGGCGGCGGACGGCAGACCCGACAGCAGCACGCCCAGTGGCCGGTCCTGCTGCGAGGCGAGGTGGGCGGCGCGGAGCAACGGTTTGAGCAGGACCTGCTCGGCCTCCTGCACCTCGTCGACGGTCAGCAGGACACCACGCCCGAGTGCGGCACCGAGCAGGCCGAGGTCGGCGACGATCCGTTCGACGGTGGCGCCGGCCGTGCCCGTCGAGCGGGCCTCGATGCCGCCGTCGCGACCGCGTCGCAGGCTCGCGCAACGCCGCAGAACCTCGTCGTCGGCGTGTTCGGCGAGGTCGGCGGCCCCCCGCCGCAGCGTCTCGCGGGAGGCCGCGAGGTCCTTGTCGCCGCGGTCGGCCTCGACGGCGATGGTGTGCACGCCACGCTGGTCCGCCTGCTGACGCACGTAGGCGAGCAGGGCGGTCTTCCCGACCCCCCGGACACCGCGGTAGAGCACCGGTGGCGCCGCGGCCGGCCGGGCGAGCCGGTCCACGACCACCTTGGCCCGTCGCAGCGCCGGCTCGCGGCCCCCGAAGTCGGGCGGGACGCGTCCCATGCCGGGGCGGAAGGGGTTGGCCGCCGGGTCGAGGGCGCCCGTGGGCGTGGCCTCCTCGAAGGGATTGGGCATGTCCGGCTCCCGGTGGCCTCGGACGGCCACTCGCGAGCGGAGTATAGGAAAGCTAACGCTGTGTAGCGAGGAACGCTGTCGCCGCCCGACCGCGTCGCGGGCGGCGTCGCGGGCCCTCCGGGCGTGGCAGGCTTCGCACGCTGCCGTCGTCGAGGAGTCCCGCCATCCGTACCGCCGCCGCGCCCGTCCGCGGCGTGGTCGCCGCCGGCCACGCCGAGACCGTCGCGGCCGCGGCGTGGGTGCTCGACGCCGGCGGCAACGCCTTCGACGCCGCGGTCGCCGGCGGGTTCGCGGCCGCCGTGGCCGAACCGTGCCTGTCGAGTCTCGGCGGCGGCGGGTTCCTCCTCGCCCGCCCGGCAGGTCGTCCTCCGGTCGTGTTCGACTTCTTCGTCGACAGCCCGGGCCGTGACGTCGACGCCGACGTGGAGCCGCGACTCGACGCGGTGACCCTGCGCTTCGGCAGCGCCGAGCAGATCTTCCACGTCGGCCACGGATCCGTCGCCGTCCCCGGGTGTCTTGCGGGCTACCTGCACGTCCACCGGCGGCTGGGACGGCTGCCGCTCGCGGAGGTCGTCGAGCCGGCCAGACGGCTGGCTGCGGACGGCGTCGTGCTCGGCGCGGACCAGACCTCGGTCGTCCACCTGCTCGAACCGATCCTGACCCGATCGGACGAGGGCCGGGGACGGTTCCGGCCGGGCGATGTCGCGTTGACGGCCGATGCCAGCGTGACCAACCCGCGACTCGCGGCCTACCTCGAACATGTCGCCGGTGGGGACACGGCCGGCTTCGCCGAGCCGGGCCTGGCGGCCGCCATCGCCACCGACATGGCCGCCAACGGCGGCCTGGTCAGCGTCGCGGACCTCCAGGCCTACCGCGTCATCGAGCGCGAGCCGCTGACGGTCACCTACCGCGACGCGACGCTGGTCACCAACCCGCCGCCGTCGCTCGGGGGAACCCTGATCGTCCGCGGTCTCGAGCAGTTGCGGTCCGAGGAACCGGCGCCGTTCGGGTCCGGGCCGCGCCTGCGCCGTCTCGTCGTCGTCTTCGACGACGTGTGGCGCCACCACAACGACATCCCCATCGCGGTCAAGGGGACCACCCACCTCAGCGTCGGCGACGCCGAGGGCAACCTCGCGTCGATGACGACCTCGAACGGCAGTTGCAGCGGGGTCATGCTCGGCGACACGGGCGTGATGGCGAACAACATCATGGGCGAGGCCGATCTGAACCCTCACCTGCGCGAAGGGGCCGAGCCACCGCGCCTGCGCCACCCCGCCGGACGTCGGGTCGGCTCGATGATGGCGCCGTCGCTGCTGCTGCGCGAGGGTCTGCCGCCGATCGCACTCGGCAGCGGCGGCTCCGAGCGGATCCGGACCGCCATGACCCAGGTCATCGTCAACCTCGTCGACCACGGCATGGACGTGCCGGCCGCGGTCGCCGCCCCGCGCATCCACTGGGACGGCGGCGTGGTCCAGGTCGAACCCGGCTTCGATGCCGAGGCGCTGGCCGACCTCGCGAACGAGCGGGCCGTCAACGTGTGGCAGGTCACGGACCTGTACTTCGGCGGGACCCACGTCGTGGCCGCGGACGGCGCCGCCGCGGGCGATCACCGCCGCGGAGGCGCGACGGCGGTGCTGCCGTCCTGACGGAACGGATCGTGCCTTGCCGTTCCGTTCGGTCGACGACGCCCGGTAGCCTTGGCCGCGGCGGATGGCGCCCGGTGGCCGAGCGACGCCGAGCCCGCCCACTCGTGCGGTAGAGGAGGCACGCGATGCGTGAAGCGGTGATCGTCGAAGCGGTACGGACCCCGGTCGGGCGCGGCAAGCCCGGAGGTGCCCTGTCGGGTTGGCACCCGGTGGATCTGCTGGCCACCACCCTGCAGGGACTGGTCGAGCGCGCCGGCATCGACCCCGGCGAGGTCGACGACGTCATCGCCGGGTGCGTGTCCCAGGCGGGGGCGCAGGCCTTCAACGTCGGCCGCAACGCCGTGCTCGCCGCCGGCTTCCCCGAATCGGTGCCGGCCACCACGATCGACCGGCAGTGCGGTTCGTCGCAGCAGGCGCTGCACTTCGCCGCGCAGGGCGTGATCGCGGGCAGCTACGACGTGGCCATCGCCTCCGGCGTCGAGGTGATGAGCCGGGTGCCGATGTTCTCGTCCACCATGGGCCAGGACCCGTTCGGTACCAAGATCCTCGAGCGCTACCCCGACGGCCTGGTCAACCAGGGCATCTCGGCCGAACTGATCGCGGCCAAGTGGGGTCTGTCGCGCGACGACCTCGACGCCTTCTCCGCGACCTCGCACCAGCGCGCCGCGGCCGCGACCGCCGACGGCCGGTTCGAGACCGAACTGCTCCCGGTCGCGGTCGACCGCGGCGAGGGCCCGACCGGCGAGACCATGACGGCCGACGAGGGCATCCGTCCCGACTCGACCCCCGAGAGCCTGGCGGCCCTGCGGCCCGCGTTCTTCTCCGACGAACTGGCGCAGCGCTTCCCCCAGATCCAGTGGGTCGTGACCGCCGGTGGCGCCTCGCAGATCTCCGACGGTGCGGCGGCCGTGCTGGTCATGGAACGCAGCAAGGCAGAAGCACTCGGGCTGACCCCGCGCGCACGGGTGCACGCCATGGCGGTGGCCGGCGACGACCCGATCTTCATGCTGACCGGCGTCATCCCCGCGACCCAGCAGGTCCTGCAGCGCGCCGGCATGACGATCGGCGACATCGACGCGTTCGAGGTCAACGAGGCGTTCGCGCCGGTCGTGCTCGCCTGGCAGCAGGAGACCGGCGCCGACCTCGCCAAGGTCAACGTCAACGGCGGTGCCATCGCCAACGGCCATCCGTTGGGTGCGTCGGGCGCCAAGCTGACCACCACGCTGCTCCACGTGCTCGAGCAGACCGGCGGCCGCTACGGCCTGCAGACCATGTGCGAGGGTGGTGGCATGGCCAATGCCACCATCATCGAACGTCTGGGCTGACCGTGCCCCAGGGCGGTCCGGCCACCGAGGTTCCCAACCACGCCGAACTCGGCGTGCTGTGGCGCGGTGACGAGTTCGCCGGCCGTCTCGGTGCCGAACTCGAGGACTGGGGTGGTGGCTGGTCGCGGGTCGGGCTCACCGTCACCGACCAGCACCGCAACTTCGCCGGCTGGCTGCACGGCGGGGTGAGCTTCGGCCTGGGCGACGTCGCGTTCGCCGTCGCCTCGAACTCGTGGGGACGGCTGGCCGTCGCGTTGAGCGTCGACGTGCAGTTCCTGGCCACGGCCGCCCCGGGCGAGCGCCTCGTCGCCGAAGGCCGCGAGCGGCACCGCACCACGCGCACGGGCGCCTACCTGATCGAGGTGTCCTCGGACGGGCGCCTGGTCGCGAGCCTGCACGCCCTGGTCCACCGCACCTCCCGCTGGCACCTCGGCGAGGACGCCTGGCCGGACGAGTGGCGCGCGACCCACTGACCGCCGTCGGGCACACTGGTGTCCGTCGTCCACGTCCCCCGAGGTCGCCTTCGTGTTGCTGCTGCTGATCCCCGGCGTGGGCCTGGCCGTCGCGGTCGGGATCCTGTTCGGCTGGAAGTGGGTCCTCGCGCCGATCCTGGGCTGGGCGATGCTGACCTGGCTGCTCGGCTCACTGCGCGCGCTGGGCAAGGACGCCAAGGCCCCCGGCGCCCCCGCCGACGACGTGGTCGCGACCCCGGTCGGCGCCGAGGAACGCACCCTGTTCTGGTGCGAGGAATGTGGCACCGAGGTCCTGCTCCTCGTCCGCGGCACCTCCCGCGCCCCCAGCCACTGCGGCCAACGCATGCACGAACGAACCGAAATCCTCAACTGACGCTCTGCGTCCTCGTCGCGCTCCGGGGTGGTCCGCGCCCGCTCCGGGTGGCGTGACCGCCTCTGCAGGGGGCGTTCGTCCTGAGACTCACTCACTCCCTCGGCGTCGCTTCGCTCGCCTCGGAGCCCCTGCTGACGGCGGTCACCCCATCCTCCGCTCCCAGGGCCGCTCTCCGCGCCACGTCCGCGATGGCCGGTGTTCGGTGAGACGACACGGCGTCCGCGGGTGGAAGGGGAGCGGAGGGGGACGGGGCGGGTCGCCGTAGCAGGGGCTGACAGCGAGCGAAGCGAAGCTGGCGAGTGGAGCCGAGGGTCAGGGGCGGAACGCCCCCTGCGCAGGCGACCCGACCCGGCCACCGGAGCGGGGACGGGCTCAGGTGTCGCCTTCGGAGATGCGCTCTGCGCGTTCGGACACCTCGCGGTAGCTGCCGCGGCCGGGGCGGTCGGGGACCATGCCGTCGGTGCGGGAGAAGCCCCAACCGTTGAGTCGCACGGCGACCCGGGAGAACCGCCGCTTGAGGTGGCCGTCACAGTGTGGGCACGGCCCGGGGGCGTCGGCGCGGGCGTGCGGCAGCAGGCGGTCGGTGAGCTGTCCACAGTCGGTGCAGGCGTACTCGTAGACCGGCACGACGGCTCCTTCGACCGGGATCGGCGGCGCAACGGGCGCTCGCGACGCTACCCGCCGCAGCACACCCCGCTGTCCACGTGCCTGTGGACAGCGCTTGTGGAGGGCGCCACACGAACACTGGAGTTATCCACAGGATGTGGACGTGCGGACAGGGCAAAACTGGGGATAAACACCCGAATTCGGGCCTGACCTGGGGAAACGCGGCGTTCGGCTACCGCCAGCGGATCAGGAACCCGAAGCCTGTCAACAGCAGCACGAAGCCGACGACCAGGCCCCAGTTGCCACCGAACGGCGGGATCGTCCCGATCCACTCGCTGACCTCGGGCAGGTAGCTGAGCAGGATCACCGCGACGCCGGCGACGAGCAGTGCGACGCCGACACGGGGGACCCAGGGCGGCGACGGCGTGGGGTTCCTGGCCGGCGGCGCGGTCTGGTACGCCCGGGGCCGGTTGCGACCCTTGCGGCGGTGCTTTGACTGGGGCATCGGGTGTCGCCTCGGCGTCAGTTGCTGGCTGGTGTCCCGCCCGCACGGTTCGCGCCGTGACGGGTCGGGAGGCGGGGGGAGCCTACCGCTCGTGCGGGCTACCCTCGCCAGCCGCCGAGGCGCCGGCAGCGGTGGGACGAGGGACGCGGGTGACACGCATCGTGCGCGGGGTCGGGTGGACCCTCGTGGTCGCCGGCTCGGTCGTGCTGCTGTACGTGGTCTACCTGCTGTGGTTCACGGACCTGTCGACCAACGCCGCTCAGCGCGAGCTCGCCGAGGCCTGGCAGCGCGAGGTCGAGGTGGCCGATTCGCCGGGGGTCGAGGCGGACGACGAACCCGACGCCGCCACCGAACCCGACGACGACGACGAGGCGCCGGCGGTCGACGCCGGCGAGGGCTATGCGGCCCTGTGGTTCGAGCGCGACGGCGAACCCGTCGTCGCCGCCGACGTGCTCTACGTCGTCGAGGGCGTCGCGGTGCCCGACCTGAAACTCGGCCCGGGGCACTATCCCGACTCGGCGGCACCCGGCGAGGACGGCAACCTCGCCATCGCCGGCCACCGGACCACCTACGGCCGGCCGTTCTGGGCGCTCGACGACCTGCGCGAGGGCGATCGCATCCACGTCGTCGACCGGGACGGCACCGAGTGGGTCTACGCCTACCGTGAGCAGCGGATCGTCGCGCCGGGCGACGTCTGGGTCGTCGGCGACGACCCCCGCGGCACGGGCGAGCCCACCATCACGCTGACGACCTGCCACCCGCTGTTCAGTGCCGCCCAGCGCCTGATCGTGTGGGGCGAACTGGTCGACGACCCCGCGGCCTGATGCCGCCGAGAACGAGACAGGAGCGCGACGTGCCGAGGTGGTTGCGGATCGTCCTGCTGGTCGTCGTGATCGCGGCCGCGATCGTGGTGCTGTTCACGACCGTGTTCCCCTGGGTCGAGTCCCGCCTCGAGGACCCGACCATGGGCATGGCCGACTCAGCTGTCGCCGGTGGCGCGGAGGCGGAGCCGAGCACGCACGGCGCTCAGGTGTCGCGTGCCCCGAGGTAGTCGGCGACGGCGGCCAGTGCGGCGGCGACGTCGCCGGGCACCTCGAGTTGGTCGAGTTCCCGGCGGGCGGCCGCGATCTCGTCCTGCACGTAGGCCTCGGCGGCCGCCTTGGCGCCCGAGGCGACCAACGCGTCACGGATGCGGCGGCCGGTGGCGTCGTCGAGGTCGGGATCGCCGAGGTGCGCGTCGAGGTCGGCCCATCCCTGCGGGTCGAGCCGGGCTGCGGCCTCGGCGATCAGCAGGGTGCGCTTGCCCTCGGCGAGGTCACCCAGCGTGGACTTTCCGGTCGCGTCGGACTGACCGAACACCCCGAGCAGGTCGTCCCGGACCTGGAACGCGCGTCCCAAGGGGTCGCCGAACCGGACCAGACCGGCGACCAGATCCGGGCCCGCGCCGGCCAGCAGCGCCCCGATCTCGAGTGGACGGGCCACCGAGTACCAGCCCGACTTCATCGCGGCGATCCGCTCGGCGAGGTCGCGGTCGGTGGTGCGGCTCGTGGCCGCCCACAGGTCGAGGTACTGCCCGGCCATCACCTCCTCGCGCAGCCGGGTGAATCCCGCGAGACCGGCGAGCAGGTGGTCGGCGGCGACGTCCGCGGTCAGGAACAGTTCGTCGGCGAGCACGAACGCGAGGTCGCCGAGCAGGATGGCGACGGCCTCGCCGTAGGCCCGGCCATCCCCCTGCCATCCGGCGTCGCCGTGGACGTCGGCGAACGCGTGGTGGATGGTGGGACGACCACGGCGGGTCTCGGCGCGGTCGATGACGTCGTCGTGGACCAGCGCGCAGGTGTGCAGCAACTCGAGGGCGATGGCAGGCCCCATGACCGCGGCGTGATCGGGACCGCCGGCCGCGGAGGAGCCCAGCAGCAGCAGCACCGGACGAATCCGCTTGCCGCCGCCGACGAAGTCCCGCAGATGGTCGGCGACGGGTTGGAGGGCCGGGTGGTAGTCGACCAGGCGCGGCAGGCGCCGGTCGAGGGCGGGCGCGAGCGCGGCATCGACCTCGGCCCGCAGCCGGGTCAGGGCAGCAGGGGCGGTGGTCACGGCGGCCTCGAGGACGGGCGGACCACGCTAGCGGCCCGGCTGGGTGGGCCCCGGGGGGAGACAGGCTGGTGGGTCCCGGGGGGAGACAGGCTGGTGGGCCCCGGGGGGAGACAGGCTGGGGTGGGCCCGGGGGGAGAATCCGCGCTCTACACTCGGAGGCTGCCCGTCATCCACACCTCCAGGAGTCCGCCGGTGGCCGGACCGCCGGACCCGGCGTCGCTCGACCGCCCGTGGCTGGCCGCCTATCCGCCCGGCGTGCCGCCCACCTACCGGTTGCCGTCGGTGGCGCTGACCCGCCTGCTCGACGATGCGGCGCGGGACTTCCCCGGTACGGCCGCACTGCTCGCGGATGGCGCCGGCGTCGACTTCGCGGGACTGCGTGAGCGCGTCGACGACCTCGCCCGCCGGTTCGCCGACCTCGACATCGGGCCGGGGCAACGCGTCCTCGTCGCCCTGCGCAACGTCGTGGCCGCGCCGGTCAGCCTGCTCGCACTGTGGCGGCTCGGCGCCGTGGTCGTGCCGGTGTCGCCGGACCTGCCGGCCGAACGGCTGCGCGCGATCGCCGCCGATGCCGAGATCGCTGCGGTCGTCGGCACGTCCAGGGTCCTGCAGGAACTGCGCCAGCACGTGGCGCTGCCACCCGTCGCCGTCGAGGTCGGCGGTGACGAGTGGCGCGCCCGGCGGCGGGTGCGGCTGCGGCTGCGCCGTCGCGGGATCGGCGGCGGACGGCTGACGATGACCGCCCTGTTGGCCGCCGACAGCCGCGCCGCGCTGCCCCCGGTCCCGGCGCCTGACGCGCTCGCGATGCTGGTCTACCGGGCGCGGGGCGACAATCTGCGCGGCGTGCGACTGTCCCACGCCAACCTGCTCGCCAACGCGTTCCAGGCGCGGCTGTGGGTGCCCGACGTGCAGGCGGGCCGCGAACGGGTCCTGGTCGCCGATCCGCTGTGCGAGGTGCTGCCGCTCACGCTCGGCCTGCTGGCCGGACTGCTGTCGGCGGCCACGGTGATCCTGCTCGATCGCCCCGACCCGGCCGAGCTCGCCCGCGCCATCGAGCGCGACCAGCCGACGCTGTTCCCGACCGTCCCCGCCCGGCTGGCGGCTCTGCTCGCCGACCGTGACAGCGCCCGACGCGACCTGACGTCGCTGCGCGTGTGCGTCGCCGGCGGCGCACCGCTCGACCAGCGGCTGGCCGCCGAGGTCGAACGTCGCACCGGTGGGGCACGGGTGCGCGAGGGTTACGGTCTGGCCGAGGCCGCCCCGCTCACGCACGCGCAACCGGTCTACGGCCGGGCCACGTTCGGCACGATCGGGCTGCCGGTCACCGACACGGTGGCGGTCGTCGTCGATCCGGACGACTACAGCCGCGTGCTGCCGCCCGACACCCCCGGGATGCTGCTCGTCCACGGCCCGCAGGTCGCGCAGGGCTACCTCGATCGTCCCGAGCTGACCCGATCCACCTTCGTCGACGGGTGGCTGGTGACGGGTGACCTGGCCACGGTCGACGTCGAGGGGGTGTTCACCCACGTGGGGCGGATCGACGAGGTGGTCAAGCGCGAGGGCAGCTTCGTCTCGCCCCGCCACGTCGAGTCGGCACTGGCGCGCCACCCCGCGGTCGTGCGGGCCGGGGTCGTGGCCTCCGGCGACCTGCTGCTGGCCGCGATCGTGACGCGTCGGCGAAGCCGCCCGAGCAATGACATCATGGTCGAGCACTGCCGGACGCTGCTCGAACCGGAGGCGGTCCCTGACCGGGTGACGGTCGTCGACCGCCTGCCCGAGACCAGTGCCGGCGATCTGGACCGTGACGAACTGCGCCGCCAGTTGGCAGGGAGGTGAGCGAGGTGACCGGGACGACCCGCCCGCGACTGCTGCTCGTCGACAACTACGACTCGTTCACCTACAACCTGGCCCAGGAACTCGGCGAGCTCGGGGCGGACGTCGAGGTGGTCCGAAACGACGCGTTCACGCTCGCCGAGCTCGAGGCCGACCTGCCCGACGGCATCGTGATCTCGCCCGGACCGGGCGTCCCGTCCGACGCCGGACTGTCCAACGACGTGATCCGCCTCGCGGCGGGCCGACGACCGGTGCTCGGCGTGTGTCTCGGACACCAGTGCATCGGCGAGATCTACGGCGGCCGGATCGTGCGTGCCCCGGTGCTCGTGCATGGCAAGACGAGCCCGATCTACCACCGGCGCGAAGGCGTGCTCGCCGACCTGCCGGTGCCCTTCGACGCGACCCGCTACCACTCGCTGATCGTGGACCGCGAGAGCCTGCCGCCGGTGCTCAAGGTCACCGCCGAGACCTCGGACGGGCTGATCATGGCGTTGCGCCACCGCGAACTCGACGTCGAGGGGGTGCAGTTCCATCCCGAGTCGGTGCTCACCAGCGCGGGCATGCAACTGCTCGGCGCCTTCGTCCGCCGCTGCAGTTCGAACGAGGCTGCCGAGGCCGTCACGGCCTGAGGCAGGCCCGGGGGGCAACGAGCGAGCGACGCGAGCGAGAAGGGGGACCCGGGCTCAATCCCGGAGCGCGGCGATGGCGTCGTCGATGGTCTCGACGCCGATGACGGTCAACTCCGGCGGCGCGGTCGTCATCGCCTGCTCGAGTTGCGTGGCCGGCACCAGCACGACCTCGGCGCCGTACTCGGCGGCGGCGAGCATCTTCTCGGGCACGCCACCGACGGGGCCGATGCGGCCGTCGGCGTCGACCGTGCCGGTCCCGACGACCACGCGGCCGGCGAGCAGGTCCTCCTCGGCGAGCAGGTCGTAGACGGTCAGCGCCGTCATCATGCCGGCGCTCGGGCCGCCGATCCGGGTGCCCTCCGCCAAGCCGATCTCGAAGGGCAGTTCGATGTCGTGGACGGCGGTCTCGATCGTGATGCCGATGCCGGGGTGGTCGACGCCGGGCAGTTCCCCCAGCGTCACGGACGTGTCGAAGACCTCGTCGTCACGGCGCACCCGCAGCGGCAGTACCTCGCCGATGTGCCCGGCCCGGGTGCGGGCCTGGATCTCCTCGGCGGCGACGACCGGTTCTCCGTCCACCTCGACGATCACGTCGCCGGGTTCGAGCACGCCGTCGGCGGGGCTGCCCCCGAGCACGGTCACCACGACCGGTTCGCTCAGGATCTCGGCCTCGAAACCGGCGGCCTCGGCACCGATGACGGCGGCGATCTCGAACTGCCGCCCGAAGATCTCGCGCTCGCGGGCGAAGTAGGCGTCCCGGTCGACGTCGGGCGGGAACACGGTCTGCAGGTCGAGCAGCCGCCGCTGGTCGGACAGGACGGCGCGGAGGGCCGGCAGGGTCGGCTGCTGGCGGAGCAGCACGGTCAGCAGCGCGGTCCGTCCGTGAAGTTCGGTCGTCTCGACCCCGTCGATCTCGATCAGCGGCTCGATCTCGTTGGGCGAGCCCGGCAGGTACTCGACGTAGGGCAGTGGCACCAGGACCGCCGCCCACAGCACGACCGCGACGGTCATGAGGTAGAACACCGCGCGCCACGAGAGACGCCGCTCGCGCCGGTCGGGCGACCCGGTCACGTGGACGGCTCTGCGGCCGTGGCCGCGGTCAGTGGCGTGCCACCTCGACGCAGTCGGGTCAGGGCGCGCGCGACCTCGCGCTCGGTGACCACCGCCACCTCGCGGCCACGGTCGTGCAGACGGACGGCGTGGACCTTGTCGGCGAACGCGTCGATCAGGGCGCGGACGTCGGCGTCGAGGTCGACCCGCGGCAGGTGGTCGACGTGTCGGACCAGGTCACGCACCCGTCGATCCGGACGGTCGGCGTCCGGTACGGCCCGCAGGTCGCGGACCGGCAGCACACCGACGAACTCGCCACCGTCGACGACCGGCAGCAGGTGGTGGTCGCCGACGTCGGCGGGCACCGGCACCGTCGACAGCGGCTGGTCGAGTCCGACCGCCTCGGGCAGGACGCCGACGAGGTCGCGGGCACGGCGGCCGTCGAGGAGTCGGTCGAGGTCGCTCTGACGGATCTCGGACTGGGCCGCGTTCCACAGGAACAGCCCGAGGACGAGCCACATCACCGCACCGAGCAGCCCGCCGAGGCCCGCGACCTGCACGCCGCGCAGCCCGAGCAGGACCACGGCGACGGCGAGGACCTGTCCGGCCCTGGCCGCGATCCGCAGGGCCCGGTGGCGGTCCTTGAGCAGCCACCACAGTCCGGCGCGGAGCACGCGTCCGCCGTCGAGCGGGGCACCGGGCACGAGGTTGAAGACGGCCAGCAGCACGTTCACCCAGGCGAGCAGGCCGGCGACCTCGGCGACGGGGGCGCCCAGGCCCGCCGGGAACAGCAGGTCGGCGAAGGTGGCGAGGAGGCCGAACGACGCGCCGCAGACCAGGCTGATCCACGGGCCGACGGCGGCGACGATGAACTCGTCGCGTGGGGTCTGGGACCGGGCGTGCATCTCGGTCACACCGCCGAACAGGAACAGGGTGATGCGTTGCACGTCGAGGCCACGGTGCCGGGCCTCGAGCGCGTGCCCGAGTTCGTGGGCCAGGATCGAGCCGAAGAACAGCAGCCCGCCGACGACGGCCATGGCCAGCGCGACCCCGAGATCGTTGTGCTCGCGGAACCGGGCGGTGAAGAACCAGGCCACGAGGGCGGCGAACGGCAGCAACGACACGTCGAGACGAACCTCGACGCCACGGATGCGGGCGAGCCGGATGGCGCGGGAGAACATGCGGGGACGGTACCCGCATCGCTGGCCCGCTCCGGTCGGTGGCTGCGGCGGGGTCGGGGCCCCCCGCCGTCCGTCGGTGGCTGCGCGCCGCGCAGGCGCGCGTGCCGGGGACTACGGTCGGGGACATGAAACTCGCTGACTCGCTCATCAATGAACTCATCGACTTCACGGACGAGCAGGGTGTGCTCTCGTTCTACGTGGGGCACACGCCGGCTCAGGCAGCCGACCCGCAGCCGACCCAGCCGATCGAGATCCGCAACCAGGTCAAGGCGCTCAAGGCCCGGCTGGCGGACGGCGATCGGGAGCTTGCGGTCGCGGTCGAGAGCCGGCTCGACGCCATCAACGGCGAACTCGAGCGGTTCCTCGATCCGAAGGCCCACGGTCAGGGGCGGGCACTGTTCGTGGGTGTCGCGTCCGGCCGTACCGCGTCGGTCGCGCTGCAGATCCCGTTCAAGGAACGGGTCGTCCTGCACGAGCAGGCCTTCCTGCGGCCGCTGGTCGCCGCCGTGGACGAGGGCCGCCCCGCGGGCATCCTGGTCGTCTCCCGCAGCGGCGCACGCCTGCTGAACTGGAAGGTCGGCGAGGCCGAGGAGCTGTCCTCCGACACCTTCGAACTCGGCGAGGCGGCCCAGAACGCGGGGCGCATGAGCGGGCCGTCGCCGTCGGCGCCGCAGGTCCAGGGTCACGGCGTCGACCACAAGGAGATGTACGAGCACCGCGTCGACGAGAACCGCAACCGCTGGCTGCGTGCGCTCGTCGACGAGGTACTCGGTACGGCCAAGGAGCAGGGCTGGGACCGGCTCGTGCTCTCGGGGGGCGCGCAGCTGCGCGAGTACGTGGCGAACACCGTCGGCGAGTCCGATGGTGTCCGTCTGCTCCATGCCGACGCGGACTGGGAGCACCACACCCCGGCGCAGATCTCGGCCGGCGCCTGGCCGCTGCTCCGCTCGGTCCACGAGGAACGCGAGCACGAACTCGTCGACCGCGCGCTCGACCGTGCGTTGTCGGGCAATGCCGGTGCCGTCGGGCTCAAGAAGGTCTGCGACGCCCTCAACGAGGGCCGGGTCGCCCACCTGCTGTTCGACGACCGCCTGCAGCTCACCGGGTACCGCTCGTCCGAGGGCACGCTGCATCCCGAGGTCGGTGGCCAGCTCGCACAGAGCGAGGGCGTCGAGTTCACCGAGGAACCGCTGTTCGTCGAGCGGATGATCGAGAAGGCGATCTCGACGGGCGCACAGGTCACACCGGTCGCGCAGGCGCCATCCGCCCCGCTCGGCGAGCACGACGGCGTGGCCGCCCTCCTGCGCTGGTGAACCGGGCATGGATGCCGTCGCACGCAGCCTGAGGCAGCGAGCCGACCGGATCCTCGAGCAGCACGAGGTCGGTGACCTCGACGCGGCCCTCGCCGAGTGCGAAGCGCTCGGCCAGGCCGCCGATGCCGCCGACCCCGACGACCCGGTCGTGCGCGAGACCCGCTTCTTCGCCCGCTTCGAGCGCGCCCTGTTGCTGACCGAGCTCGGTGACCTGGACCGCGCGGCCGCGGCCAACGGCGTCGCGGCCGCGAC
>DATHUR010000049.1:0-59956 GCA_035462025.1 Egicoccus sp.
CGCTTGGCGAGGTCGACCTCCTGCTCGGGGGTGAGCAGGTCGGTGCGCCCGATCTCGTTGAGGTACTGACGCACCGAGTCCGAGGAGGCCGACAGCGGCGTGGCCTCGGGACGGTCGGCGTCCTCGACGAGGTCGTCGAGCACCTGCATGTTGAGGTCGCGCGCCTGCTGTGCCGTGTCCTCTACCCAGTTGTCCGGCATGGTCAGCGGGTCGAAGAGGTCGTTCAACTCCGACAGAAGCACGTAGCCGCGGGAGGCGCCGCGCTCGAACAACTCGGAGATGGGAGTGACGTCGCTCAAGAGGTGTTCCGTCTCGTGCGGGCGAACTCGGGACGCCAGGTGTCGCGACGCTGACGGGGCAGGCCGCGACCCGGCAAGGTAGCGGTGGGCTCCCGAACCCGTCACCGGATGCGGGTGGCGTGAAGGCGCGGACGGTACCCGCCTTTCGGCCAGTCGGCTCGCCACGGCGGCCAAGCTGGGGACCGCGGGCCGCGCCCGTCCCGTCTGGCGCACGAGCGGAACTCGGCCGCTTCAGCCACCCACGTGGCGTGCCGACCCCACCGCCCGCCACAACAGCGCCAGCGACGCCACGAGGCACGCCAGCCCGGTCGTCGGCAGCGCGCCGAGCGCACCCGGGACGGTGAACCCCTGGCCCGCGAAGCTGGCCATCGCGGCACAGGCGAGCACCGTCGCGACCACGACCGGCCGCCCGTCGAGGTGACGCCCGCGCAGTCGGGCGACGGCGGCGACGGTCGCGCGCTCGACGGGGACGACCAGCCGCACCACGAGCAGCGTCACGGCGGCGAAGGCCACCAGCCACAGCGGACGGGCCGACCACCACGCGGCCGTGTTCGCGGGAGCAGCCAGCCAGCGCGCCCCGCCCGGCACGACCAGCGCGGTCCCGAACAGCGCCACCATCGCGGTCAGGTGCCACAGGTAGACCGACATCGCCATGGCGCCGAGTCTCGCGGTCGTGCGCCACACGACCGCACGGGTCAGCCAGCCCGAGAGGCGCCGGTGCGCGAGCATGAGCAGGCCGAGGTGGCCGACGGCGAGCAGGACGATGGCCAGGCTCGGCGGTGTGTTGTTGCTGCGGACCTCACCGGGCACGCCGACCATCGACAGTGGGTAGAGGTCGAGGACCCAGGAGACCAGCAGCAGACCGCCGAGCCCGCCCACGGCGAGCGCAGCCCAGGTGCGCCGGCCCGCGGCACGCAGGCTGCCGTCCTGCCAGAAGAAGCCAAGTTGGTGCACGCTGCCCCACACGAGCGGGAACTGCAGCCAGCCGACGATGCCGATCCCGAAGCCGCGCGAGACGACCTCGACGGCGACGGCGGCCGCGAGCAGGCCGGCGAGGGCGCCGAGGCCGACCCGGTCGTGCCAGGCGAGCAGCACCGGCGTCGCCGCGACCAGCAGCACGTACACGGCCAGGAACCAGACCGGCACCGCCACCACCTGGGTGGCCTGGCGCAGGACGTCGGGCTCGATCAGGCCGGTGCGGCCGAGGACCCAGGCGCTCGGAATCCAGAACGCGACGAACGGCAGGGTCGGGCCGAGCAGACGCAGGAAGCGACCGGCGAGCCAGGCGCCGTAGCCACCGCCCCGCGCGAGATGGTTGCGCCAACTGGTCGCGTTCGCGTAGGCGCCGGCCAGCATGAACAGGCCGATGACCTGCGCCGCCCAGGTCAGCCACTGCGTCCAAGGTGCCACCGCGAGCAGGTGATCGACGTGCACCCCACCCGCCGTGTCCACCCACACGCCGGCGAGCAGCCAGTGACCGAAGGCGACGACAAGCAGGCTGACCGCCCGCACAAGGTCCACCACCCGGTCGCGTCCGGCCGTCACCGGTGCGCTCGTCACGTCCAGGACACTCGTCGCCACGTCGCACGCTCCACGTCGTCGTCCGCGCACCCGGTGTGCGCACGACGACAGCGTGCCTCCGGACCGAGCACCAGCACCTGGGGGCTGGCCCCCCAATTCCGCCGGGGGCGGACGGGGGCGGTGGGGACAGGTCAGGGGGCGGCGGGCTCGATGCGCATACCGGCCGCCCGCCGGCCGACGACGACGAGCACCGCGGCGGAGAGGTACATCAGCAGCCCGTAGACGGCCGACGGCACCGCGATGGCCTCGGAACCCATCACGGTCACCGCGATCAGGATGCCGAGGGTCGAGTTCTTGATGCCGAGCTCGACGGCGACCGTCAGCCCGTCCCTGTCGCTGAGCCCGCCGGCGCGTGATGCTGCCCACCCGACCGCGAGGCCGAGCAGGTTGAGCAACAGCGCAGCGGGTCCCGCATCGGCGAGCAGGGTGAAGAACTCGTCACGCAACGAGATCGCGATCCCGACGATGAGCGCCACGAGGATGAACCCGCCGAACGCGGACACGGCGCGTTCCATTGCGGCGGCCCGCTGCGGGGCCCGGCGGCGGACGGCCATGCCGAGGACCACCGGCACCAGCACGATGCCGACCAGCAGGCCGATGGTGCGGGCGAGCGGCACGCTGACCGCGACGTCGTCGCCCACGGGCCACCAGCGCAGGGCGAGGTTGGCGAACATCGGCAGCGTGACGATCGTGACCACGCTGGCGACCACGGTCAGCACGATCGACAGGGCCACGTTCGCTTTCGCGAGGAAGCTGACCAGGTTCGAACTGGTGCCGCCCGGACATGCTGCGACGATGACCAGGCCGACGGCGAGGGCGGGTGGCAGGCCGAGCAGGGCCGCGATCGCGAACCCGAGCGCCGGCATGACCAGCAACTGCGCCGCCGAACCGACGACGGCGCCCCGAGGGGTCCGTGCTTCGCGCCGGAAGTCGGCCGTGGTCAGGGTCAGGCCGATGCCGACCATGATGACGAACAGCGCGATCGGCAGGCCGATCTCGACCAGTGGATTCTGCTCCATGCTCTGCGCTCTCCCGACGTCGCCCGGCACCCACACCGCCGGCGCGGACACGCTCCCGCGTCCGTGGTGGAGGTGTTCTAGCAGCGCAGGCGTCGGGCGCTACGACAGCCGCAGCGGCGGAGGACGGCGCACGGCCAGCGCGGCGGCCAGGGCCGTCGTCAGTGGCACCGCCGCGATCAGCCCGAGCGAGCCGACGACGGTCTTGACGATCTCGACGGCGAGGATCTCGGAGTTGACCAGTTCGACCACCGGCACCGCGTTGGTGGAGAACAGCACCAGCAACACCAGCGATGCACCGGCGTAGGCGAGGAACAGGGTGTTGACCACGGAGGCGATGTGGTCGCGACCCACCTTCATCGCCCGGCCGAACAGCGGCCGCCACGCGAGCGTCCGGTCGGCGTCGTGGATGGCGAACACGGTCGATGCCTGGCTGACCGTGACGTCGTCGAGCACGCCGAGTGCGGCGATGATCAGCCCGGCGAGCACGAGTCCGCGCAGGTCGATGCCCTCGACGGCGAAGCGGACCAGGCCGGCCTCCTCGGACGCGAAGCCGGTGATGCGGCCCTGGTCGATGAACACCACGCCGAGCGCCACGGTGAACAACAGGGCGGCCGCCGTGCCGACGATCGCGGCGGTGGTCATCGGCGTCACGCCGTGGGCGAGGTAGAGCGTGACGACCATCACCGCCATGGCGCCGACGAGCGCGACGAGGAAGGGACTCGAGCCGGCGAGGATGGCGGGGACCACGAAACGCACCACGATCAACAGGCTCACCGCCAGGCCGAGCAGCGACCGCAACCCGTGCCAGCCACCGACGGCCAGTACGGCGAGCACGAACAGGCCGACGAGGACGGCCAGCGCCGGCAGGCGATGGAAGTCGGCGACGTAGTACTGCGTGGTGCCGTCGGCGTCGGCAAACCCCTGGACCGCGATGCGGTCGCCGGTTGCCATCTCGGGCAACCCGTCGGCGGTCGAGCGGATCGTCACCATCTGCTCGGCGTCGGGACCGTCGAGCAGCTCGACCTCGAGCACCAGTTCGTCGCCCGAGACGCCCAGCACGGGATCGGCGTCGCCGGGGAGGACCTCGACGCCGCGCACCACCCCCGCGTAGCGCGGCTCCAGTGCCGTCTCGTCGGCCGCGGCCGGCGTCGGCCACAACCGCACCATCCCGACCGCCGTGGCGACGAGCAGGACGGCGACGATGGCGAGCAACCCGCGCGAGGTGCGGTCCGCGAACATGCATCCACCCCTCGACGTGGCCGAGGGGTGGATGTTAGGCCGGTGCGACGCTCAGGCGGCGCGGTCGAGCACGTCGAGCAGACCCGACAGGTTGTGGGCCCGCGACGGGTGACGCAGCTTCGCCAGGGCGCGGTTCTGCATCTGCCGTATACGTTCGCGGGTCAGGCCGAAGTGGGCGCCGATCTCCTCGAGCGTCTGCGGCTCCTCTCCGTGCAGGCCGAAGCGCAGGACCAGGATGATGCGCTCGCGCTCGTCGAGGGCGGACAGGGCCGCCTCGATTTGCGACATCGCGTCGCCCTCGAGCGCGGTCTCGGCCGGGTCGATACCGGCGGCGTCGGGGATCAGGTCCCCCATCGTCGCGTCACCGTCCTCGCCGATCGGTCGGTCGAGGCTGACCAGTTCCTGCATCGCCTCGCGGACCTCGCGGACGCGCTGCTCGGTGAGCCCGACCTCCTCGGCGATCTCGGCCTCGGTGGGGTCGCCGCCCTTGCTCTGGCGCAGGCGCAGTTCGGCCGAACGCAGCTTGCCGTACAGCTCCCAGACGTGGGCCGGGACGCGGATGGTGCGGCCCTTCGAGGCCACGCCGCGCTGCAGGGCCTGACGGATCCACCAGACCGCGTAGGTCGAGAACTTGTAGCCCTTGGTGTGGTCGAACTTCTCGACGGCACGGAGCAGCCCGAGGTTGCCCTCCTGGATCAGCTCGATGAAGTCGAGGTCACGACCCGAGAACTTGCGGGCCTGCGGCACGACCAGGCGCAGGTTGGCCTGGACCATGCGTTCCTTGGCGCGCTCGCCGTCGCGGCTGATGAGCTGCATGCGGGCCTTCTTCGCCCGGGTCAGCTTCGGCTTGGCGGCCAGGATCTCGTCGGCGGCCAGACCGGCCTGGTACCGCTTGGCGAGGTCGGCCTCGTCTTCCTTGGTCAGCAGCGAGTGCCGGCCGGCGTCGTTCAAGTACTGACGCACGAGGTCGGTGGTCATGGCGCCGGTGTACTCGGCGACCTCTTCAGGTGCGTCGTCGGCGACGTCGTCGACGACCTGCATCTCGCGGCCGCGGATCTCGGCAACGACATCGTCGAGCCAGTTGTCACCGTGGAGTTCGGGGACGTGCAGTTCCTGCAGTTCGGATAGCAGCACGTAACCGCGCTCGGACGAGCGCTCGAGCAGTTCTTCGACGGCGACTTCGGCAGTGGGGAGTTCGGTTGCGTTCACCGGGGCCTCCTTCAAGGTTCGGAGGGCGAGCGCGCCAGCGGGGGCGGGACGCGGGCGCGAGGGCGGGGGGCCGGACGTTGCGGAGCGCGGCAGGACGCCGGCCGTACGCCTTCGGGAGGGGTCTTGCTCCACCCTCGCACGTCTGGTTCGGAGCCGGACACACCGTGGTGCCGACGCTGGGACGGGAGAGATGGGTGAGGGGCGGGGGATGGTGACCCTATGGACGCACGACGCGCCGTTCAGGTCGGTCTCAGGAGAGTCAACGTGCAATATCGGCAGTTCGCGTCCTCCGCTACCCCAAACGTGCGGTGTGCGCGCGAACCTGGGGATCGGGCGGATCAGGTCGCGGCGACCAACTCGACCTTCAGCCCGTCGGGGTCCTCGCAGAACAGCGCATAGTGGTCGGGGCCGCCCGCGTGCGGATGCCGGTCGGGGTAGAGCACCCGGACGCCGCGGTCGGTCATCGCGGCGGTCAGACGGTCGACGTCGGCGGGCGCGGCGACGTGGAAGGCGAGGTGGTTGAGGCCGACCGCGCGGCGGTCCAGACCCGTGGACGCGAGCGGTGCCTGCGTGAACACGAGGTAGACGTCGTCGAGTCGGTACGACACGCCCTCGTCCCACTCCTGGAACACCTCGTAGCCGAGTTCGGGCAGCAACCAGCCCCAGAACTCCACGGAGCGGGCCAGATCGGCGACGTACAACTCCACGTGGTGGAGACCGCCGACCCGTGGTGGGGTCCGCCGCGGCGCCGTCGCCTGGTGTTCGACCTCGGACATCACGCTCCCGTCGCTCGTGCCGCGCACGCTACCGCTCCCCCGACGGCGGCCGTCACGGACCGGCACGCACCCGACCGTTCCGCGTCCGGATCCCCTCGGCCCGCAGGAGGGCGGCCTGCTCGCGTTCCTTGCCCGGCGCCAGCCGCCCGGTCGCCGTCACGACGCGCCACCACGGCACCGGCCGGTCGCAGGTCCGCAGCAGGTTGCCGACGGCGCGCGCTGCCCCCGGGAACCCGGCCGCGGCAGCCACCTCGCCGTAGCTGACGACCTCGCCGTCACCGAGCCCGGACAGGACCGCGAGGACCGCGGCCTCGAAGTCGGAACGGTCCGCCGAGCCCATGGGCGGCGACGCTAGCCGCCCACCGTGACCGCTAGCGTGGCGGTGGTCAGCACCGCGAGGAGTCCGTGTGATCACCGCATTCGTCCTGCTCGATGTCCAGACCGACCAGGTACCCGAGGTCGCCGAGGCGCTGTGCGATGTCGACGGCATCGTCGAGGTCTACTCGGTGACCGGCCGCTACGACCTGATCGTGAAGGTCAGGGTCGCCCGCAACGAGGACCTCGCCGACGTGGTGACCGGCCGGATCGGCAAGATCGCGGGCGTGGCCGGCTCCGAGACCGTGATCGCGTTCCGTAGCTACTCGCCCCGGGTGCTCGACGAGGGGTTCTCGCTGGGCGAGGACCCGATCTGAGCGCGGGTCAGGCCACCCCGCTCTCGGGCGGCTGCTGACCACCCTCGCCCTCGTCGGCGGGCACCTGCTTGCGCGGATAGGCGATGCGCGGGTGGTAGATGCCGACCAGGGACTCGATGATCGTGTCGCGCGCGGTCATCAGTTCGCGGAAGGTCAGGTCGCAGTCCTCGAACTGGCCGTCGTCGATGCGCTCCTGAAGCAGTTTGTCGACGGTCGACTCGATCTCGTCGCGCGGCAGGGTGCCGCGCGACATCGCCATCGCCCGCGTCGCGGCCTCGCTGCAGTCGGCGAGCAGGAGCACCGCCGCCTCCTTGCTGCGCGGCTTGTGACCCTTGTAGCGGAAGTGGTCCTCGTCGACCGCGTCGTGGTCGCCACCGACCGCCTCGAGGGCCTGCTCGTAGAAGTAGGTCACCAGCATGGTGCCGTGGTGGCTGCCGATGCAGGCCACGACCTCGGGTGGCAACCGGTACTCGGTGGCCATCTCGACGCCGTCGACGACGTGGTTCTGGATGATGACCGCGGACACCTCGGGTTCGAGGTCGTCGTGCGGGTTGGCGATGCCCTGCTGGTTCTCGATGAAGAAGTGGGGCTGGCGGACCTTGCCGATGTCGTGGTAGAGCGCGGCCACGCTGCCGAGCAGCGGCTGCGCGCCGATGGCGCGACAGGCCCGTTCGCACAGCGAGGCGACCATGACCGAGTGGTTGTACGAGCCGAGCGCCTTGGCCTCGAGTTCGCGCAGCAGCGGGTGGTTGCGGTCGGCGAGGTCGAGCAGCGCGGTCACGGTCGGCAGGCGGAACAGGTTCTCGAGGAACGGCATCGCCCCCTGCACCACCACGGCGGTGACGAAACCGTTGAGCGCGCCCGCGAGCACCGCGGTCACGAGTTGGTCGCGGGGACCGAACACGAGCACGAGCACCGCCGCGAGGATCGGGTAGCTGACCCCGGCCCGCAAGGTCGCCGAGCGCAGGTCCGACCGCGAGGTGATCCGCGTCGTCAACGGCACGCTGAAGAACGCGGCCGCAGCCGCGAACAGCGCCACCGGCGCCGCGGACGGCGCCACCAGCAACACGAGCAGAGCGGCGGGCAGCATCGTCGCGATCCCGACGACCGGGTGGATCAGCAACGCGGCGAGCATCGCCAGCGCCCCCGAGGGCACCACGTAGGACCAGCCGTTGGAGGTGGACCCGATCAGCGCGGCGGCGCCGACGATCAGGCCGGCATAGGCGGTCAGCAACAGGCCGAGCAACAGCAGTTTCTTGCCCGACACCCAGACGCGCGGCTGCATCCGTTGCAGGTAGACGGCGGCCACGACCGTGACCATGACCATCGCGGCGAAGGCGCGCAGCAGGGCACGTGTGGGCGACGACCCGGTCAGGCCCAGGCGCTCGATCGCGCGCGCCTGCATCGGGTCGACGACCGCCCCCTCGCGCACGACCGCCTCGCCCGCGCGCCACGAGCGGGCGACCTCCTCGGTCTCCTCGGCCGCGCGGGCACGGCGCGCCTCGGTCGCCTCGGGGTCGACCACGACGGTGGGACGCATCACGCTGCGGATGACCGGTTCCACGATGGTGGAGGCGGTGTCGTCGGGCAACGACTGCACGGCGAGTTCCACCGGAAGCTGGTCGTCGAGGACCGCATCGACCTCACCGTCGGGCACCTGCTGGCGCGCGAAGCCCTGGGCGATGTCGACCGTCGCCTGCTGGATGCTGCCGAACTGGCTGCTCGGGACCGAGAGGAGCGCCTCGAGCACCGCGACGTCGAGACCGAGGTCCTGGGTCTGCAGGTCGGCCAGCCGTTCCTGCCTGGTGCGGGGACGCGGTGCCGCACCGCCTTCGCCGGCCACCGGTTCGTTGACCGCCTGCACGGCGGTGAAGACGCGGCGGGCGTCGGACACGATCCCGGCCTGGGCGGCGGGATCGGCCACCCGGACCGGCTCGACCGACTGGGCGGCCGTGTCGCGGGCCTGCTCGGTGGCCTCGTCGTCGACGACCCGGATCTGGCGGTCGGCGAAGACCGTGCGCGGTGCCGGCTCGCCCTCGCGGATCGGTTGCTCGTCGGCGACGGCGCCGATCGCGATGACCAGCGGCACCGCGACCACAGCGAGCAGCACCGCGGCGATGCGGTGCCACACGAGCGATCGGACGGCCCCGTTGCTGCTCACGGTTCCCTGACTGACGCGACGACTGACTGCGGTGAGTAGGCGGCAAAGTAACGGTTGCCGGTCCCGTCACGCCCGCATGCTGGCGGGGCGGCGGGCCCGGGACAGTGTCGCGCATCGCGGCGCGATGTGCTCACGCCGCCGGCTTCGTCTCCACCGGCGGTTCGGCACTACGCTCCGCCGCCCGGTCACGAACACAGGTGGCGGACGTGCCGCAGTCGCCCGATCAGTCGCCCCCGTTCCGGGGCTTCGGCCCGGCATCCGGCGAGGACCCGGCAACGCCCTGGATCACGCTGCAGCGCCGCGAGTGGGCGGCACTGCGCTCGGCGACCCCGCTGACGCTGTCGGAGGCCGACCTCGCCCAGTTGCGCGGGATCAACGACCGGGTGTCGCTCGACGAGGTCGCCGAGGTCTACCTGCCCCTGTCCCGGCTGCTCAACCTCTACGTCGCCGCGACGCAGGAACTGCACCGCGCGACCGACACCTTCCTCGGCTCATTGGCGGCCAAGGTGCCGTTCGTGATCGGCATCGCTGGCTCGGTGGCGGTCGGCAAGTCGACCACGTCGCGCATCCTGCAGGCGTTGCTGTCGCGCTGGCCGGACCATCCCGAGGTGGCCCTGGTGACCACCGACGGGTTCCTGTGGCCAAACGCCGAACTCGAACGGCGTGGCCTGATGGAAAGGAAGGGCTTCCCGGAGTCCTACGACGTCGCGAGCCTGGTCCGCTTCGTCGCCCGGGTGAAGTCGGGGGACGCGGAGGTCCCCGCACCGGTCTACAGCCACCTCACCTACGACATCGTCGAGGACGAGAAGGTGCTGGTCCGACAACCAGACGTGCTCATCGTGGAGGGGCTCAACGTCCTGCAGACCGGCAGCACCGCCGCCGAACGACGCGTGTTCGTGTCCGACTTCTTCGACTTCTCGATCTACGTCGACGCCGAGGAGACCGACGTCGAACGCTGGTACGTCGAGCGCTTCCACACGCTGCGCCGGACCGCGTTCCGCGACCCCCGGTCGTACTTCACCCGCTACGCCGCGCTCAGCGACGACGAGGCCGAGGCGACCGCCCGCGACATCTGGAACCGCATCAACGGGGTCAACCTGCGCGAGAACGTGCTGCCGACCCGGTCGCGCGCCGACCTGGTACTCCACAAGGCCGCCGACCACGCCGTCCACACCGTCCGGCTACGCAAGTTGTAGCCGCCGGTTCCTGTGCCCAGTGCCCGGCCCACGAACGTCGGCGTCTGCCGAACTGGTCACCGGCGGCGGCGCGTGGTGCGGAGTCCGGTCGCGGCGACTAGGCAGGTGAACCTGGGACGGGGGCGGGCTGGGCGCCGACGGGACGCCAGGTGGCCAGGATCGCCCGCAGAGCGGTGACCGTGGCCAGCGGCTGATCCAGGAGCAGGTGGTGGTGGGCCTCCGGCACCCGGACGAAGGGCACACCGGCGTACGCGGCCGGTGAACCGGCGACCAGTTCGCGCATGTGCGAGATCACGTCCTCGTCCACGATGGCGGACCGTGCGCCCGAGACGATCGCGAGCCGGCAGGCGGCACGGCGAAGATCCGCCGCGTAGTCGCTCGGCTGACTCGGTCCGGTCCGCTCGACGAAGACCTTCGGGTCGAACTTCCAGCGCCAGCTGCCGTCGTCCCACCGACGCAGACTGTGCCGCGCGACCTCGCGGGTCAGCCACGGGTTCTCGGTGGGCTGCGGCGGCACGAGGTGGAAGTGTTCGACACCCGCTTCGAGGTCGGGGTACGCCTTGGGCTGGCGGAACATGTTGGGCCCGCGCCGCCGCCCCTCCTCGGACTCGGGGTCGGGGCGGCGCACGGGCGAGTCCAGCACGATCGCGCCGGCCAGCGCATGCCCGTGCTCGGCCGCGGCCACGATCGTCACGAACCCGCCCATCGAGTGGCCGACCACCACCGGCGCGCGGCCCTCGGCACGTTCGGCGTCGGCGACGGCCATCACCTCGCGAGCCCACTGGTCGGCGCGGTAGTGCTCACGGTGGTCGCTGTCGCCGTGGCCCGACAGGTCGATGGCGACCACGCGGTGCTCCTCGGCCAGCAACGGCCCGAGGTGTGCCCACCAGCGGGCGTGGGCGGCGCCACCGTGGACCAGCACGAGGACCGGCCGGCCGGGGGTTCCCCACGCGAGGTAGGTGATGCGCGCCTCCTCGACCTCGAGGTGGTGCTCCTCGGGTCGGTCCTCGAGGGCGGCCAGGAACCAGGCCGGCGCTGTGCCCACTGCCTCCACGTCGCTGTCCCTTCGCGTCCGTCACGCCGCGAGCCTATGCGGACAGGCGGTGACACCCCCGTGGGGTAGCGTCGGCGGGTCCGCGTCCCCCAGTTCCGACAGGCACTCCGCCATGCATGCCCCCGCACGTGCCAACGCCACGTTCACACCGACCGACACGGCGCTGCTGCTCTCGCTCGGCGCCATGTGGGGACTGTCGTTCCTCTTCATCGAGGTGGCCCTGCGCGGGCTCGGGCCGATCTGGATCGTCGCGGGCCGCACCCTGGTCGGCGCGATCGTGCTGTACGCCGCACTGAAGGCTCGCCGCCAGCGGCTCCCCCGGTCGCTCGCCCTGTGGCGCCACCTGGCCATCCTCGGCGTCATCTCGAACGCCGCGCCGTGGGCGATCCTCGCCATGGCCCAGCGGCAGATCCCGTCCGGCCTGGTGGCGCTGCTGATGGCGCTGGTCCCGTCCAGCACCTTCGTGGTCGCGGCGACGCTGCGCATGGAGCGGGTGACGACCGGTCGCATCGTCGGGCTCGCGGTCGCACTCGGCGGCGTCGCGATCATCGTCGGGCCCAGCCTCGGTGACCGCGGCCGGGTGTTCGCCATCATCACGGTCGTCGGTGCGACCTTGCTGTATGCCGCCGGCACTGTCTACGCCAAGCGCTACGTCGCCGGTGTGGCGGCCCCACTGGTCGTCGCGACCGGCCAGGTCGGGTCCGCGTTCGTCGCCGCCATGTCCATGGCCCTGGTGTTCGACGACCTTCCGACCCGGACAGCGTTGCGGTGGGAGGTCGTGGGGGCGGTCGTCGCGCTCGGAGTACTCGGGACCGGCCTGGCGTTCCTGGCCTTCTACATGCTCGTCGACCGGGTCGGCGCCACGAACACGGTGCTGGTGACCTACCTGATCCCGCTGGTCGCTGTGACGGCGGGAGCGGTGTTCCTCGGTGAGCGGTTCGGGCTGCCCGAACTGCTCGGCGGGGCGGCCATCGGCGCCGGCATCTGGCTGGCGCAGCGGCGGCCCGCCGACCCCGTGGAACAGCTCGAGGAACTCAAGACGTAGCATCTGGGCCCCAAGCCCTCCTCGAGCCGATCGTGCCCTCCCCCGCCCTTGCACCCCTGCGCCGCATCCGACTCATCACCATCGCGGCCATCCCGCTGCTCGCCGCCCTCGTGCTGGCGACGGCGACGCCCGACTCGACGGTGCCGGCCGTGTTGCCGGTGCTGCTCGTCGTCGTCACGGGTGCGGCGGCGGTCGGCGGGGGCGTGGCCGCGAAGCGGATGCTCGAACGCCAGTCGCCGACCGCGACAGAAGCGGCCGGAGCATTGCGCGGTCACGGGTTCCTGCAACTCGCGATCGCGGAGTTCCCGTTGTTGCTCGCCGTCGCCCTCGCCTACGTCATGGGGCCGGCCTGGGTGGTGCTGCCCGGCGCGGCTGCCGCACTCGCAGCCCTGCTCGTCGGGTCGCCCACAACCGCGCGGGCACGTCGCCTCGAAGAGCTGTGGGGCCTGCCGGCCGACACGATCACGCACGGGCCCGCAGCCGGCGACGACGAAGACGACGACAAGGACGCACGCGCATGACCACCCCCTACGACGCGATCCTGCTGGTCTCGTTCGGTGGACCCGAGCAGCAGGCCGACGTGATCCCGTTCATGGAGCGGGTGACCGCCGGGCGGGGGATCCCACGTGAGCGGCTCGAGGAGGTCAGCCAGCACTACTTCCGCTTCGGGGGCCGCTCGCCGATCAACGACCAGAACCGGGCCCTGAAGGCGGCGCTCGAGGACCTGCTCGCCGCCGAGGGCCCCGATCTGCCGGTCTACTGGGGCAACCGGAACTGGCACCCGCTGCTGGCCGACAGCCTGCGCGAGATGCGTGACGACCGGGTGGGCCGTGCGCTGTGCTTCGTCACCTCGGCCTACTCGTCCTACTCCGGGTGCCGGCAGTACCGCGAGGACCTCGCCGCCGCCCGCGCCGAGGTCGGCGAGGGCGCCCCCGAACTCGACAAGCTCCGCGTCTACTACAACCACCCCGGGTTCGTGACCCCTCAGGTCGGCATCGTCGAGCGCGCACTCGCCCTGCTTCCTGCGGAGGTCCGCGACGAGGCGCACCTGGTCTTCACGACCCACTCGATCCCGCGCACGATGTCGCGTCACAGCGACTACGAGGTCCAGCACTACGAGACGTGCCGGCTGGTCGCCGATGCCTTCCCGGGCCGCCGATGGCAGTTGGCCTACAACTCGCGGTCGGGCCCCGCGCACGTCCCGTGGCTCGAACCGGACATCAACGACCATCTCGAGCGGCTCGCCGCCGACGGGGTGCGTGCGGTCGTGGTCGTCCCGATCGGCTTCATCTCCGACCACATGGAGGTCATCTACGACCTCGATGTCGAGGCAGCCGAGACCGCCCAGCGCCTCGGGCTGGCCTTCGTGCGGGCCGCAACGGTCGGGACCGACGACGCGTTCGTGCGCGGCATTCGCGACCTGGTGCGCGAGCGGGTCGAGGGCGTCGAGCCCCAGGCGCTGGGCACGCGCGGACCGAACTGGGACGTCTGCCCGATGGACTGCTGCTTCGTGCCCGGGCAGGAGCGCGGACCGACCGTCGCCGAGGCCGCACCCCCGCAGCGGCCGGGCCGCTAGAGCGAGGCCTCGAGCCGGGCACGCAACTGCCCGGCGAGGTCGAAGGCACGGCTGCGCAACGCCGCGTCCGGCGTCGACGTGCCCTCGACGGCGTCCTCCAACGCCAGGGCGATCGCCCCCGCCTCGTGCTGTCCGAAGGAGCCGAGCGTGCCCGCCAGGCGGTGGGCCCGGTCGCGGACGCGATCCCAGGCGGCCGTGTCGGCCGGATCGGCGAGCACCTGCCCCGCGGCCGTCTCGAGTTCGCGGGCGGCCGTCAGCTGCCCCGGCCCGACCTGCTGCCACAGGGCGGCGACCGCCGCTGCGATCGGGTCCTGGCTCATACGCTGGCCCAGCCCAGCACCTCAGAGACCTCTGCCGCGAGGGTCATCGGGTCGAACGGCTTCGCGATCACGCCATCCACCCCGAGCGCACGCAACCGCTCGACCTCGGCGCGCATCGCCTTGGCGGTGAGGAAGACCACGGCCAGTTGCGCGCCACCGGGCAGGGCCCGCAGGTGTTCGAGGGTCTGCGGCCCGTCCTGACCCGGCATCATCACGTCGAGCAGGACCACGTCGGGCCGGCGTTCGGTGATCGCGGCCAGGGCCTCGTCGGCACCGGACGCCTCGCTGACCGACCAGCCCGCGACGCGTTCCAGGCCGAGCCGCGCGACCATGCGGATGGCGGCCTCGTCGTCGACGATCAGGGCGTGTGGGGTCACAGGACGACCTTGCTTCGGACCGGTGGGGGGAGGGTGAGGCGGAAGCTTGCCCCAGGACCGGGTTCGCCGACCACCTCGAGCCAGCCGCCCTGCTGCTCGGCGAGGCCGCGAGCCAGCGGCAGACCCAGCCCCGAGCCCGGCTGTTCACGCCGGTCGGTGGCGTCGGCGTGCGCGAACCGTTCGAAGATCCGCTCACCGGCGCCGGGAGGGATGCCGGGTCCCTGGTCGGTGACGACGATGACCACGCCCTCGGCGGAGGCGGCGGTCGAGACCGTGACGACGCCGTCCGCCGGGGAGTACTTGATCGCGTTGCCGATCAGGTGGCCGACCACCTGCACGGTCCTGGTGGCGTCGACGAACAACGCCGCGGGTTCGACCGCGACGTCGATGCTCACCCCGGCCGCGTCGGCACGGGCACGCACCGCGTCGACGGCGGCGGCGACCAGGGCCGCTGCATCGGTGTCGATCGGTGTCAGGGGGAGATGACCGCCGCGCAGGCGTTCGAGGTCGAGGATGTCGTTGACCAGCCGCACGAGCCGGTCGGTGTTCTCCAGCCCGACCTCGAGCACGGTCCTGACCTCGTCGTCGATGTCGCCGAGGACCCCGGCGAGCGCCAGCGACAGCGCGCCCTTGACCGAGGTGAGGGGGGTGCGCAGTTCGTGGCTCACCGTGGCGAGGAACTCGTCCTTCATCCGCTCGACGGCGAGTGTCGCGCTGTCGGCACGGCCGAGTTCGGCCCGTATCCAGGCCGACCACGCCGCGAGGGACTCCCGCTGCACCGACGACAGCTCGCGCGGGCACAGGTCGGCCACGCCGATGGTGCCGAACACGTGGCCGCCCTCGTCCAGCACGGGTGTGCCGAGGTAGGACCGGAGGCGGGTCCCGTCGGCGGCGCGGGGGCGACCCGCGAAGCGCGGGTCGAGGTCGAGGTCGGACACCTCGAGCGGTCCGGTGGCAGCGACGACCTCGGCCAACCAGTGCAGTTCGCCCTCGACCGACCGGGTCGGCCCGCCGACGACCGAGGCGGGCACCTGCCGGCCGCGGTCGACGAGGCTCACCGACGCGATGGGCAGGCCGAGCAACTCCGCCGCGGTACGCGCGATCCGGTCCAGCCGCCCGCGGACGTCCGGAACCAGCCACGGCGGCCCGTCCGGCGCGGCCGGACGGGAATGCTCGTGATCGGCGAGGTGCGGATGCAGCACGGCGGGCCTTGCGGGAGGCGGGGGCGTCGGAGCCGACCACCCACGGCCGGACGAACAGGTCCTGCTGTCGAGGATCGGCCCGACGGCGCGGCCCGATAGCGTCACGCCCCATGGAACTCGTTCTCGTCAGGCATGCCCAGCCCGAATGGTCCCGGGACCGCACGGCCCGTGTCGACCCCGGCTTGACCGAGCGTGGCCGCAGACAGGCGCAACTGGTCGCCCGCCGTCTGGCGGACCGGCCCTTCGACCGACTGCTGGTCTCGACCGCCACGCGCGCACGTGAGACGGCCGCGCCGCTGCACGAACTGCGCCCGACGGGCACGCTCGAGGTGCGCGAGTGGCTGCACGAGATCCGCATGCCGGCGCACTGGGAGGGCACGCCGCAGGAGGAGGTCGACCGCACCTTCCGCGAGGCCCGGATACGCGGCCGCGAGGACTGGTGGGAGGGCATCCCGGGCGGCGAGAGCTTCCGGGACTTCCACGCCCGGGTCACGGCCGGACTCGAGGGCGAGTTGGCCGACCTCGGACTCGCCCGCGACGACTACGGGTTCTGGCAGTTGCCCGAGACGTTGCCGGAGCGGCTGGTGATGGTCGCCCACGGCGGCACCAACAGCGTCGTGCTCGGCCACCTGCTGGATCTGGAACCGCAGCCGTGGGAGTGGGAGCGGTTCGCCTCGGACCACGCCTCGCTGACCGTGCTCCGTACGACCCCCATCGGCAGCGGCCACATCTTCAGCCTGCAGTACTTCAGTGACGTCGAACATCTGCCCGCCGAGTTGGTCACGGCGTGACTCCGTGACCTAGCGTCGTCGCGGCGCCCGGATCCGGCGGGTGCCAGGGACGCCTGCACGGCCGACCACGTCGGACGTGCCACACTCCCCCGCCCTTTTCCGGGTGCCGGCAACCAGGAGCACGTGTGAGCACCGACGTCGACCAGGAATGGGGCCCACGCGTGCGTGGCCGCGGCAGCCGACGACGTCGTCCACCCATCGTGCGCAGCCTGGCCGCGCTGCTGCTGGTCGTCCTGCTCGCCGCGGTGCTGCTCGCGGCCTGGGTGACCTCTCGGATCCCCAAGATCGACGTCGACAACCTGGCCGGTTCCGGGTCGCCGCTGCACGTACTCGTCGTCGGCTCCGACAGCCGCGCCGACCTCACCCGCGAGGAACGCAACGAACTGAGCACCGGCAGCGCCGAGGGCGAGCGCACCGACACCATCTTCCTGCTCAGCGTCAAGGGCGGCAACGCGGCCCTGCTCGCCCTCCCCCGTGACCTCATGGTGCGACGCTGCGACGGTTCCGAGGGCCGGATCAACGCGGCCGTGCAGATCGACGGGCCCGGCTGCCTCGTCCGGACCGTGCGTGACCTCTCGGGCATCCCGGTGCACCACTACGTGCAGGTCACGTTCGGCGGGTTCCGCGACGTCGTCGACGCGGTCGGTGGCGTCGAGTTGTGTCTCGAGAACGCCATCAGCGACCGCGACGCCGGCATCGACCTGCCGGCCGGCTGCCAGACCCTCGACGGCACGGACGCCCTCGGGTTCGTCCGCGTCCGCAAGATCGACGACGACTTCGGACGGATCGGCCGCCAGCAGACGTTCCTGCGCGCCCTCGCCGGCGAGATCGCGCAACCCTCGACGCTGTTCAACCCCGGCCGCATCCTGGGCATCTCCAACGAGGTCGGCGACGCCATCGCCACCGACCGCGGGATGGGCATGATCCCGCTCGCCCGGGTGGCCTGGGGCGGTCGGGCGCTGGCGGACGGTCGTGCCACGACCCACGTGGTGCCCGCGGACCCGGGCCGGACCTCCGGCGGCGCCGAGGTGCTCTACGTCCGCCAGGCCGAGGCCGAGGCCATCTTCGCCGCGTTCCGCGACGGCACCGTGTTCGACACCGAGCCGGCCGCGATCGTCCCGGCCGACGTCTCGGTCGCGGTCCACAACGGGGCGGGCGTCGCCGGACTCGCCGGACAGGTCGCCGACCTGCTGACCGGGCGCGGCTACGACGTCGTCGAGATCGGCAACGCCGAACCGACGACGCGCACCGTGGTGCGCCACCCGCCCGGCGCCGCGGCCGAAGCGGCCCTGGTCGCCGACGAGTTGCCGGGCGGCGCACCGGTCGAGGAGACCCGCGACGTCGCCCGGGTCACCGTGGTGCTCGGCAGCGACGTCGGCGACCTGGGGAACCCGTGATGTCCACCCGCCCGTACCGTGTCCTGACCGTCTGTCTCGGCAACATCTGCCGGTCACCGACGGCCGAGGCCGCGCTGCGCGAGGCCGCCGCCGAACGCGGCCTCGACCTCGAGGTCCGCTCGGCCGGCACCGGGGACTGGCACGTCGGCGCGCCACCGAATCCGCCGATGGTCGCCGCCGCGGCAGCGGTCGGCCTCACGGTCGACGGCGCCGGGGCCCAGGTCACGCCTGACGATCTCGCCTGGGCCGACCTGGTCGTCGCCATGGACCGGCACAACCTCGCCGACCTGCGCCGGATGGCCGACCTCGCCGGCATCGAGACACCGATCCGACGCTTCCGCGAATTCGACCCCGACGCGGGCGACGACCTCGACGTCCCCGACCCCTATGGTGGTGCGGCCGACGGCTTCGACGAGGTCGTCGCGATCTGCCGTCGCACCGCCCCCCACGTCCTCGACGCTCTGACCCAGGAGCCCTGATCCTCAACGGCGGCGTTTGGTGCCGCGGAGCGGTTGGGCGGTGCGGGGGTCCTCGGGCCAGGCGTGCTTGGGGTAGCGGCCCCGCAGTTCGGCACGGACCTGCGGGTAGGCGCGGTCCCAGAAGCCACCGAGGTCGTCGGTGATCTGCACGGGGCGCCGGGCGGGCGAGAGCAGGTGCACCAGCAGCGGCAGACGGCCGTCGAGGACGGCCGGGGTGGACGTGGCGCCGAACAGTTCCTGCAGGCGGACCGCGAGGACGGGACGATCGCCGTCGTAGTCGACGCGCACCTGGGAGCCCGACGGGACCGTCACCGTGGCCGGCGCGAGACGGTCGAGGTCGCGTTCGTGGCCGGCGGGCAGCCTGGCCCGGATGATGTCCGCGGGGGCCACGCGCCGCAGGTCGGCCCGCCGGCGGACCCGCAGCAGGAAGGGCGCGACGGCGGTGTCGAGGTCGTCGAGCATGGCGGCGTCGCTGACGTCGGGCCACGGGTCGCCGAGGTGGCGGTGCAGCAGTTGCGCCCGGGCCTGCAGTTGGCGGGCAGCCGGCGTCCACGGCAGCAGGTCGAGGCCGTGCCGGCGGAGGCCCTCGACCACCGCCGCGAGCAGCGCGTCCGGCGACGGGTCCGGCAAAGGGCGGCGCTCGAGGACGATGGCGCCGAGTTGGCGGCGCGACTCGGCGACCACGTCGCCGTCACGCCACGCGACCTCCTCGACCGTCGCCACCTCGTCGCCGAGCACGCGGCCAAGGACCTCGATGTCGAGTGGTGCCGCGAGGTGGATGCGTGCCTCACGGTCGCCGCGGTCGACCGCGGCGACCGCCAGCAGGTCCTCGCCGGCGAGCAGGTCGTGTTCCGGCACCTGCGCGCCGCGGCCGTTGGCGAGCAGGAACTGGCCCCGGCCACCACGGGCACTCGCGACCCGGTCGGGCCAGCCGAGCGCGACCAGGGCACCGACCGCGTCGTCGTCCTGGATCCGCCCGCGCTCGGCCGCCGGCGGCAGATCGCGGCAGGCCCGGCGCAGACGGGCCATCTCGCGACGCAGGCGCTCGCGCGCGCCGGGGCGGCCCCGGGCGCCACGCGGCAGCGCCCCACCGCGCAGGAGCGCGAGTCGGACCCCGATGTCGGCGATCGAGACGCCCGGCTCGACGCGCAGCGGATCGCGGTCGGCCAGTACGGCGGCGACCTCGATGGCGATCTCCCCGAGCCCGACGGCGTGGCCACGCACCAGCAGGTGACCGAGCCGCGGATGGACCGGAAGGCGCGCCAGGACCCGGCCGTGCCCGCTGATGCGCCCGTCGTCGTCGAGCGCGCCGAGTTCGGCCAGCGTCGTGCGCGCCCGCAGCCAGCCCGCCGGATCGGGTTGGTCGAGCAGCGCGAGATCCTCGACCGGCGTCCCCCAGGCCGCGACCTCCAGCGCCGCACCGGTGAGGTCGTCGGTCCGGATCGCCGGCCGCGGGAAGGCGTCGCGGCTGGGGTGCTCGGCCGCCGGCCACAACCGCACGGCGTGCCCCGGCGCGGTCCGGCCGGCGCGACCGGCGCGCTGCTCGGCCGCCGCCCGCGAGGCCGGCACCGTGACCAGGCCCGTCATCCCGGTCCGCGCGTCGAACCGGGGCTCGCGGGCCAGGCCGGCGTCGACGACGATGCGGACACCGTCGATCGTCAGGCTGGACTCGGCCAGGTCGGTGGCGAGCACGACCTTGCGGTGTCCCCGCGCCGGCGGCGCCAGGGCGCGGTCCTGGTCGGCCGGCGGGAGCGAGCCGTGCAGCGGCCGGACCTCCACGGTGGCGGGAACGCGGCCGCGCAGCACGCGTTCGGTCCGTCGGATCTCGCGGGTGCCGGGCAGGAACACCAGCACGTCGCCCTCCCGCTCGGCCATGCCCTCGAGCACCGTCGCCGCGACGGTCGCGGCCAGTTGCCCCGGCGCCGGTCGGTCCCGGTGTTCGACGGTGACCGGGTGGCTGCGGCCGGCGGCCCGGATCACGGCGGGTGCACCGGCGGTGGTCGCGAGCAGGGCGGCGACCCGGGTCCCGTCGAGCGTGGCCGACGCCACCAGGACGCGCAGGTCGTCGCGCACCGTCGCCCGGGTCTCCATCGCGAACGCCAGGGCGAGGTCGGACTCGAGGTTGCGCTCGTGGAACTCGTCGAAGAACAGCGTGCCGGTCCCCTCGAGCAGGGGGTCGCGCTGGAGGCGGCGCAACAGAACACCCTCGGTCACCACCTCGATCCGCGTGTCGCGTGAGGTCCGCCGCTCGTCGCGCGTGGTCAGCCCGACCGTGGCACCGACCGGCTCGCCGAGACCGGCTGCGAGCCGTCGGGCGGCGGCCCGGGCGGCGACACGCCGCGGTTCGAGCAACACCAGCCGCCCGTCGAGACCGTCGGCGAGCAGGGCGAGCGGCACACGCGTCGTCTTTCCGGCGCCGGGCGGCGCCTCCAGCACGACCCGGCCGCACGAACGCAGCCCGGCCACGACGTCGTCGAGGACGGCATCGACGGGCAGCGGGGCGCCGGGCAGCGGTGGAGGGGACATGCGGCGACGCTAACCACCTCACCGGCCACAACGAAAGGCAACGAACCGACGCTTTAGTACCTCGCGGGACGTGCCGATGGTCGTACGGACGCGCCCCTCGCGTGTCCGCACGGTGCCCGCCGGGAGCGGGCGACCGACCCGACCGAGGAGACGGCTCGTGGGTGCGACGACGGACGGGATCCGACGACGCCTCCTCGTGCATGCGCCCGAGTTGTTCGGCGCCGCGCTCGTGGTCACGGTCGCGCGCGCGACCGGCGCGGCGAGCACGAGCCTGTTCGTGATGCTCGTCCTGCTCGTGGTCGCGGTCCTGGTCAGCGTCACCGCCTACACGGTGTGGGGCCGCGAGACGGGCCTGCGCGGGGTGCACGTGCGCGCCGCGATCCAGATGGGGGCCTTCGCGGTCCTGTTGTACGCCGCTGGAGCGGGGCCGGCCCTCGCGGGCCTCCTGCTGCTGCCGGTGACCGACACGGTGCGCTACTCCGGATCGCGTGCCGGCCCGATCGCGGTCGGCTGGGCGGCCATGGCCGTCGGCGTCGGGCAACTGGCCGTCGCCACCGAAGTCGCCCCCACGGTGCTGCCGGGCACGCTCTCCCACGGCATGGCCGCACTGGGGCTGCTGACGGTGTGGCTCGTCGGTGCACGGGTCACGCGCCTGGCGGCGGACGGCGAGGACGCGAACGAACGTCTCGTCGAGGAGGAATCGCGCATCCGGGCGCTGCTGGCCAGTGCCAGCGACATGACCATGGTCATCAGCGACGCCCGCATCGCCTACCAGTCACCGTCGAGCGAACGCATGCTCGGCTATCGAGCCGAGGCGCTCCAGGGCACGAGTTACCTCGACCTGGTCCACCCCGACGACCGGGCCCCGACCATCGACTTCGTGCGCAACCTGCTCGCCCACCCGGGGGACTCGGGTCTGGTCGAGTGCCGCCTGCGGGCCGCCGACGGCCGGTGGATCGACGTCGAGTCCAACTGCCGCAACATGCTCGACGACCCGCAGATCCGCGGCTTCGTGGTGAACTCCCGTGACGTGTCCGACCGCAAGGCGCTCGAGCGGCAACTGGCTGACCGCGACATCCACGACCGGCTGACCGGCGTCGCCAACCGGGCGCTGCTGCTCGACCGGCTCGACCACACGGCGGCGCGGTGCAGCCGGCTGGGCGGCAGCTACGCCGTGCTGTTCGTCGACCTCGACGGCTTCAAGGCGATCAACGACACCCAGGGGCACATGGTCGGCGACGCCGTGCTGCGCACGGTCGCCCAGCGCCTGCTCGAGACCATCCGTGGCGCCGACACGCTGGCGCGCGTCGGCGCCGACGAGTTCGCCATCCTGCTCGACCATGGTGACGACGAGGTGGACGCGGCGAAGGTGGCGCAGCGGGCGCTCGTCGAGGTACGCCGCCCGATCGAGGCGGCCGGCCGCGAGGTCGCACTCACCGCGAGCATCGGCATCGCCCATCCCGAGGACGGGGTCCGGGCCGCCGACGTGCTCCGCAACGCCGGGATCGCGATGCACCTGGCCAAGGAGAGCGGCCGCGACCGGTTCGAGGTGTTCGAGACCTCGATGCACGTGCGCGTGGTCGAGCGGCTCGAACTCGAGGCCGACCTCGCCGTCGCGTTGGGTCGCGGTCAACTCGAGGTCCACTACCAGCCCATCGTGACCCTCGCCGACCAACGGATCGCCAGCTACGAGGCGCTGTTGCGCTGGCACCATCCCACCCGTGGGCTGGTGCCCCCCAACCGGTTCATCCCGCTCGCCGAGCAGAGCGGCCTGATCGTGCCGATCGGCCGGTTCGTCTTGCGCGAGGCCTGCCGGCAGGTGGCGACATGGCGCCGCGGGGTCGCCGGCGCCGAGGACCTCACCGTCAGCGTCAACGTCTCGATGCACCAGCTCACGGGCACCGATCTCGTCGCCGAGGTGGCCGCCGCGCTCGACGACGCCGGACTGCCCGCCCACGCGCTCACCCTCGAGCTGACCGAGTCGGCCCTCGCCCGTGACACCGAGGCGACCATCACGACCCTGACGCAACTCAAGGAGCTCGGCGTCCGGATCGCCATCGACGACTTCGGCACCGGCTACTCGTCGCTGGCCTACCTGCACCGGTTCCCGGTCGACGTGCTCAAGATCGACCGCTCGTTCGTCACCTCGGTCGCCTCCGGCCGCCAGAGCCCGGCCCTCGCCCGCGCCATCGTCGACCTCGGCCGCTCGCTGGACCTGCTCACCGTGGCCGAGGGCATCGAGCACGCCAGCGAGCTCAGCCAGTTCCGTCAGCTCGAGTGCACCCACGGGCAGGGCTTTCTGTTCTCGCGTCCCGTCGGCGCGATCGCCGCGGCCGAACTGCTCACGCTCGCGGCACCCACCGGGCCCGTCGTCCCACCGCCACCGCCGGGGCCCCGCATGGTGGGCGCCGGGGGCACGACCGGCCTCGTCTCCCCCGGCGGGGGCCGCGCCCGCTAGCGTTCTGGCCCGGACGACCAGGCCGACGAAGGAAGCGCACGTGGGCGTGCTGATCAAGATCCTGTTCAACGCGGCCGCCCTGTGGGTCGCGATCCAACTGCTCGACGGGCTCGAGTTCACCGGAAGCTGGCTGGCGCTGCTCGGGATCGCGTTGCTGCTCGGCGTGGTCAACGTCGTCATCAAGCCGATCCTGAGCGTGCTCTCGCTGCCGCTCGTGATCCTCACGCTCGGGCTGTTCCTGCTCGTGATCAACGCGATCGCCCTTGCCATCGTGATCGCGATCTCGGGCGCGATGGACCTCGGCCTGACCAGCGACCACTTCGGTTGGACGTTCCTCGGCGCCCTGATCATCTCGCTGGTCAGCTGGGGCCTCGAGGCGGTCACGGGGCGGTCATGACGCAGGTCGATCCGGCGCTGACCGGCCAGACGGTCGAACTGCTGCAGCACATGATCCGCAACGCGTGCGTCAACGACGGCAGCCCGTCCTCGGGCGAGGAGACGCGCAACGCCGACCTGCTCAGCGACTACCTCGACGGGCTCGAGATGACGCACTACGAGCCGATCGACGGACGGCGCAGCGTGCTGGTGACCCTGCCGGGCACCGACCCGACCGCGCCAACGGTGCTGCTGATGGGCCACACCGACGTCGTGCCGGTCTCCCCCGACGACTGGCGCGAGGACCCGTTCGGCGGCGAGTTGATCGACGGCGAAGTGTGGGGCCGCGGCGCGATCGACATGCTCAACCTCACCGCCTCGATGGCGGTCGCGGTGCGCGAACTGCACCGGCGCGGGACGCCGCTGCGCGGGACGCTGAAGTACCTCGGCGTCGCCGACGAGGAGGCCGGCGGCACCTGGGGCGCCGACTGGATCGCCGAGCACGCCTGGGACGACGTCGCCTGCGACTACGTGCTGACCGAGAGCGGCGGCATCCCGGCGCCGATGCCCTCGGGCAAGAAGATCGTGATGACGGTGGCCGAGAAGGGCATCGGCTGGCGACGGATCACCGTGCGCGGCACCCCGGGCCACGGCTCGATGCCCTACGGCGCCGACAACGCCCTGTTGCTCGCCGCCGAGGTGGTCCGGCGTCTGCAGGCGTATTCGCCCACTGCCGTGATCGGCGACCTCTGGCGCGGCATGGTCGAGGCGATGGCATTGCCCGACGACCAGCGCGACGCACTGCTCGACCCCGGACGGCTGCGGGACGCGTTGGCGGCGATGGATCCCAAGCTGGCCCGCTACTGCCACGCCATGACCCACACCACGTTCAGCCCCAACAAGATCCACGGCGGTGAGAAGACCAACATCATCCCCGACCGCGTCGAACTCGAGGTCGACATCCGCACCCTGCCCGGCACGGGCGGCGCCGAGGTCGACCAGATGCTCGCCGAGGCGCTGGGCGACCTCGCCGGCCGGGTGGAGATCTCGCCGGTGGTCAAGGAGCGGCCCGCGTCCGCGTCGGGCACCGACACGCCGATGTGGGACACGCTCAAGCGCCGCGCCGAGGCCGCCCACCCCGACGCCGAGGTGCTGCCCTGGATGCTGGTCGGCGGGACCGACGCCGCGTTCTTCCGTGACCGCGGCGTGCCGAGCTACGGCGCCGGGCTGTTCAGTGCGAAGGCGTCGTTGCAGGAGTTCCAGTCCCGCTTCCACGGCCACGACGAACGCATCGACGTCGACTCGCTCGGCCTGTCCACGCAACTGTGGCTCGACGTCGCCCAGGACCTGCTCACCTAGAAGACCCGACGACGGGGGTCGCCATGCGTCGCCACCGGACCGTGCTGCTGGTCCTGACGCTCGGCCTGACGCTCGGGGCCTGCCTGCGCATCGACACGAGCGAGCCCGAGCCGGCGCCGGTCGAGTCCGCCCCCAGCCCCACGCCGACCACCGAGCCGGACACAGCTCCCGACGACACCGAGGCGTCGCCGACCGAGACCGGGGGCGGCACCGCGGCGCCTGCCGCACCCGTCGAACTCACCGTCACCGAGGTGGCGACCGGCCTCGAGGTGCCGTGGGACGTGATCGAGCACGACGGGCGCGTCCTGGTCACCGAGCGTGACACCGGGCGCCTCCTCGAGATCGCCCCCGACGGCAGCGCGACCGAGGTCCGCGGCTTCGACGTCGACCCGGCCGGCGAGGGTGGTCTGCTCGGGCTGGCGAGCGACGGCGCCGCGCTGTTCGTCTACTACACCGGCGGTGACGGCAACCGCGTCGTCCGCCTCGACCAGGTCGACGGCGACGAGGTCCCGATCGTGACGGGCATACCGAAGGGACGCACCCACAACGGCGGCCGGCTCGCCATCGGCCCCGACGGCCTGCTCTACGTCGGCACCGGCGACTCGGGCGACGGCGCGCTCGCGGCCGATCCCGGGTCCCTCGGCGGCAAGATCCTGCGGGTCGACCGCGACGGCGGGGTGCCCGACGACAATCCGTTCGAGGACTCCCCCGTCTACTCGCTGGGGCACCGCAACGTCCAGGGTCTCGCGTTCGACGCCGACGGGCGCCTGTGGGCGGCTGAACTCGGGCCCGACCGCGACGACGAGATCAACCTGATCGAGCCGGGCGAGGACTACGGCTGGCCCGAGGTGACCGGCGCACCCGGCGCAGAGGGCGTCGTCGACGCGAAGTTCGTGGCGCAGCCGCCCGAGGCGTCGTGGTCGGGCGCGACGATCCCCGATGGCGGAGCGATCCCCCAGTGGGACGGCGACCTGCTCGTGACCGGGCTGCGCGGCGAGCGCCTGTACCGGCTCGACCTCGACGCCGAGCAGGTCGCCGACGCCGAGGCGCTCTACGTCGGCGAGTTCGGCCGTTTGCGCACGGCACGTGTCGCACCAGACGGCGCCGTGTGGCTGCTGACCTCCAACCGCGACGGTCGCGGGTCGCCGGTGTCGAACGACGACCGTCTCCTGCGCGTCGGGCCGTAGCAGACGGTGGCGGCGTCCGGGACGTCGGTTGCGGCGAGCGGGAAGGCCCGACATCGACCGGCCCATCCTGACTAGGGTCGCGGCCATGATCGAGTTCCTGCTCAGGGGGGAGACGGTGACGCCGTTCATCGTGATCGGTGCGGTGGGTCTCGGGCTCCTCGTCCTGTCGCTGGTGCTCGGTGAGGTCTTCGAGGGCCTGCTCGGCGGGTTCGACGTCGATGCCGGTGGCGGCGGGATCTTCTCCGGCCCGGTGCTCGGCGCGTTCCTCGCCAGCTTCGGGTTCGGCGCGGCGCTGATCATCTACACGACCGGCGCCGGCGCGGCACTGGGCGCACTGGGCGGGCTCGCCAGCGGCCTCGTGGTCGGCGGCATCGCTCTCGGGATCATGCGTTCGCTGATCAACATGCCGACCGACGAGACCGTCTCCACGTCCGGCCTGGCCGGCACCACCGGAATCGTCATCACCACGATCCCGGCCGAAGGCTTCGGCGAGGTCACGATCCGCCACCACGGCAGCCAGAACAAGTACAACGCGCGCGCCCGCCAACCGATCCGCGCCGGCGAGACCGTGCGGGTGACCGCCGTGCTCTCCGCCTCGGCGGTCCAGGTCGAACCCGTCGACGCCGACTGACACACCAGATCTTCGCCCGGAGCCCACCAAACGCGGGTTCTCACCGACATCGTGTCGCCTCGAGCGCGGGGCGCAACGCATCGAATACAGAGGGGCTGCGATGCTCGACTTCATCTTCAACTCGCCGCTGGTGGCCGCCATCATCGGCGTGGCCATCCTGCTGATCCTGGTCGCGTACCTGATCGTGAACCGGATCAAGGTGGCCGGGCCGAACGAGGCGTACATCATCACCGGCCGCAAGGGTTCGCCGGTCAAGAACCCCGAGACCGGCGAGGTCAGCCACGACATGAGTGGCCAGAAGGTCGTCATGGGCGCCAGCGTGTTCGTGCTGCCGTTCGTGCAGCGCCTGCACGTCATGGACCTCTCCAGCCGCCGCATCTCGGTCAGCATCCGTGGCGCGGTGTCCAGCCAGGGCATCAAGTGCGACCTCGACGGCGTCGCGGTCGTCAAGGTCGGCGGCAACGAGGACGCCATCCGCGCCGCGTCGCAGCGCTTCCTGACCCAGCAGCGCGAGGTCGACACCTTCACCACCGAGGTACTGGCCGGGTCCCTGCGCGCGATCGTCGGTCGCCTGACGATCGAGGAGATCATCAAGGACCGCGCGACGTTCGCGTCGGCGGTCGCCGAGGAGGCCGAGACCTCGCTGACCAACCAGGGCCTGACCCTCGACACCTTCCAGCTCCAGGACATCCAGGCCGAGGGCGAGTACCTCACCGACCTCGGACGCCCCGAGGCCGCCCGCGTCGAGCAGACCGCCAAGATCGCCGAGGCACGCGCCAACCAGGCCGCCGAGGAGGAGCGCCTGCGGGCCGAGGAAGCCGTCGCGATCCAGCAGCGCCAGCTCGAGCTGAAGCAGGCCGAGATCAAGGCCGAGATCGACGAGGCCCAGGCCCAGGCCGCGGCCGCCGGCCCGCTGCGCGAGGCCGCCCGCAACCGCGAGGTCATCCAGGAGCAGCAGCTCGTCGCCGAGCAGCAGGCCGCACTGCGCGACCGCCAGCTCGACGCCGAGATCCGCAAGCCTGCCGACGCCCAGCGCTACCGGGTCGAGCAGGAGGCCGAGGCGGCCAAGAACGCCGCGATCTTCGAGGCCGACGCCGAAAAGGCCCGGCGTGCGCGCATGGCCGAGGCGGTCGAGCTCGAGGGCCGCGCCGACGCGGCCGCGATCCTGGCCAAGGGTGAGGCCGAGGCCGAGGCCCGCCGCAAGAACGCCGAGGCGTTCAGCCATTACGGCGAGGCCGCGATCATCGACCTGCTGACCAAGATCCTGCCGGACCTGGTCAGTGCCGCCAGCGAACCGATCAGCGCGATCGAGAAGCTGACCGTGATCTCGACCGACGGCGCCTCGGACCTGACCCGCAACGTGGCCAGCAACGTCGAACAGGGCATCCAGATCGGCTCGGACCTGACCGGTCTCGACCTGAAGGCGTTGCTCGGCCGCCTCGGCACGAGCCGCGGCGAGGAGGCCTGAGGAGGCCGCCATGGCGCTCGACCAACTCGCGTCATTGCTGCACCGCTGGCAGACCGCCGCCGGAAACATGGACCGGGCGCGCGTGGTCGCCGAGGCCGGCAGCCTGCTGCGGCGGCTGTCCGTGGACGAGCGCCGCGAACTCGGGCGGGCGCTGGCCGAGGGGGGCGTGGACCACCTCGCGGGCCAACTCGACCCGCATCTGCCGCCGCCCCCGGTGTGGGAGCAGTCGCGTCCACCGGCCGAGCAATTGCTCGACCTCGACGCCCGCACCGGCCACGACCTGCTCGCCCGGCTCGATGCCGTGGTGGGCGAGGCTCCCCCGCCGCCACCGCCGCCCGAGCCGTTCCCCGAGCCCGAGCCGTTCCCCGAGCCCGAGCCGCTGCCCGAGCCGCTCCCGGAACCCACGCCCCTTCCCGAGCCCGAACCGCTTCCCGCACCCGAGCCGGTCCCGCCGCCCGAGCCGGTCCCGCCGCCCGTGCCGATGCCGCCGGCGGCCGCGACACGCAACCACCGGCCCACGCACGCCGAGGCGCGCCTGCGTGCCGTCGACGAGGCGGCGGACGGGGCCTCCGGTGCCGACGACCTGCTCGGCCTGCTGCGCCGGTTCCCGGACGGATGGCAGCGCCGCCGTGCGGCGCACCGCCTGCTCGAGGACGGGCTCCTCGGCGATGTCGATCCGGTCGAGCTGCTGGGGCTGTTCGGGCGCGCGAGCGACCGCACGCGGATCGCCGCGGCACTGCTCGCAGGCGGCGGTGCCGACGTCGGCCGCCTGTCGGGGCTGCTGCCCGACGGGGCGGTCCACCGCCTCGCGCGACGTGCGGCACGGAGCCTGCGCTGATGGAGGGCATCGCCGGACTCGTCGCGGGTGTCGGCTACGCGTCGGGACTCAACCTTTACGCCGTGGTCGCCCTGCTCGGCCTGTTCGGTCGCTACGACGTCGCCGACGTCCCGGCGGTCTTCGAGCGCCCCGAGGTGCTCACGGTGGCCGGGATCCTGTTCCTCGTCGAGTTCGTGGTCGACAAGATCCCCTACGTCGACGACCTGTGGGACGTCGTCCACACCGCGATCCGGCCGCTCGGCGCCGTCGGGGTCGCTTGGCTGCTCACCGGTGACGCCGGCGCGTGGGAACAGGTCGGCTCGTCCCTGGCCGCCGGCGGCCTGGCGACGGTCAGCCATCTGACCAAGGCAACGACCCGCGCGGCCGTCAACGCCTCCCCCGAGCCGTTCACCAACAGCGTGGTCAGCCTGGGCGAGGACGGCATCGTCGCCTTCGTGGTCTGGCTGGCCGTCACCAATCCCGTCCTCGCGATCGTCGTGGTGGCCGTCCTGCTCGTGGTCGGCGTCGTGGTGGCGCTGCTGCTGTTGCGTACCGCACGCAGGACCTGGCGTCGCTGGCGTGAGCGCCGCGCCGGCGGCATCGACCCCACCTGAGTGAGGTGCCTCGCGCGGCGGTATCGTCGCCGGACCGCGACGACAAGGGATGGCGGTGCGCTTCCTCGACGGCCACGAGCCGCAGACCGACCTGACCTACGAGGACGTGTTCCTGGTCCCGGGTCGCTCCGACGTCGCCTCACGGCTCGACGTCGACCTCGCAGCCGTGGACGGCAGCGGGACCACGATCCCCGTGGTCGCGGCGAACATGACCTCGGTGTCGGGCCGCCGGATGGCCGAGACGCTGGCCCGTCGCGGCGGTCTCGCGGTCCTGCCCCAGGACATCCCGCTCGACGTCGTCGAGGACGTGGTCGGCTGGGTCAAGGCCCGGCACCCGGTCTTCGAGACCCCGATCACCCTTGCCCCCACCGACACCGTCGCCGACGCACTGCAGTTGATCAACAAGCGCGCCCACGGGGCGATCGTGGTCGTCGACGCCGGCGCGCCCATCGGCGTGGTCACGCCGGTCGACCTGGTCGACGTCGACCGCTTCACCCAGGTCGGCCGCGTGATGAGCGAGCAGTTGACCACGCTGCCCGAGACCGTGGACGCACGGACCGCCTTCGACCGGCTCGCCGAGGCACGCCACCGCCTCGCGCCCGTCGTGGCCGGCGACGGGCGGCTGCTCGGGCTGCTCACCCGCACCGGGGCGCTGCGCTCGACGCTGTACCAGCCCAGCCTCGACGCGGACGGCCGGCTGCGGATCGCGGCGGCCATCGGGGTCAGCGGCGACGCCGCCGACCGCGCCAAGCGTCTGCTGACCGCGGGCGTCGACGTGCTCGTCCTCGACACCGCGCACGGCCACCAGGAACGCATGCTCGACGCCCTGCGGGCGGTACGCGAGGTGGACCCGCAGGTGCCCGTGGTCGCCGGCAACGTGGTCACCGAGCAGGGCGTGAGCGACCTCGTCGCGGCCGGCGCGGACATCTGCAAGGTCGGCGTCGGACCCGGCGCGATGTGCACGACCCGGATGATGACCGGCGTGGGCAGGCCGCAGTTCTCGGCCGTGCTGGCCTGCGCCCGCGAGGCGTCGCGCCTGGGCGCCCACGTCTGGGCCGACGGCGGCGTGCGCCATCCCCGCGACGTGGCCCTGGCCCTGGCGGCGGGGGCGTCCAACGTGATGGTCGGATCGTGGTTGGCCGGGACGCACGAGTCCCCCGGTGACCTCGAACACGATGCGGACGGGCGTCCGTTCAAGCTGTCGTTCGGGATGGCGTCGGCGCGCGCGGTGAAGCAGCGCACCGAGGGCGAGAACGCGTTCGAGCGCGCCCGCAAGAGCCTTTTCGAGGAGGGGATCAGCTCGGGCCACATGTACCTCGACCCGCAGCGCCCGGGCGTCGAGGACCTGCTCGACACGATCGTGGCCGGCGTACGCAGTGCCTTCACCTACGCCGGCGCGACCGACCTGCCCGCATTCGCCGAGCGGGCGGTCATCGGCGTCCAGACCAGGTCCGGCTACGCCGAGGGCCGCCCGCTCGAACGGGGCTGGTAGTTCAGGATGCCTTCGTGATCTCGTCGATGCGGGCCATCACGTCGTCGGTCAGCTTGGGCACGACCTCGAGCGCCTGCATGTTCTCGTTGACCTGCTCGACCCGCGACGCGCCGGTGATGACGCTCGACACGTCGGGGTTCTTCACACACCACGCGAGCGCGAGTTGCGCGAGCGAGCAGTCGAGGTCGTCGGCGACCTCCTTGAGGTCACGCACGATCGCGTTCTGCTCGGCGTCGGTGAGCCGCTCGGCCAGCCAGCCGAAACCCTCGAGCGCGCCGCGGCTGCCCTCGGGGATGCCGTCGAGGTACTTGCCCGTGAGCAGACCCGACGCGAGCGGCGACCAGATGGTGGTGCCCAGACCGATGTCCTCGTACAGCCGCGCGTACTCCTTCTCGACCCGCTCGCGGTGGAAAAGGTTGTACTGCGGTTGCTCGACGACCGGCTTGTGCCAGCCGTTTCGGTCGGCGACCTCCCAGGCGGCGCGAATCTCGTCGGCCGACCACTCGGAGGTGCCCCAGTACAGCGCCCAGCCGCGCTCGATGGCGTCCGACATGGCGCGGACGGTCTCCTCGATCGGGGTCTCGGGGTCGGCGCGGTGGCAGTAGACGATGTCGAGGTAGTCGAGGTCGAAGCGGTCGAGGGACGCCTCGATCGCCTCGAGCAGGTACTTGCGGTTGAGCGTGTTCATGGTGTTGGGACCCTCGTGGAGACCCCAGAAGAACTTCGACGAGACCAGGTAGCTGTGGCGTTCCCAGCCGAGTTCGCGGATCGCCTGGCCCATGATGCGCTCGGACTCGCCGCCGGCGTAGGCCTCGGCGTTGTCGAAGAAGTTCACACCGGCCTGCTTGGCCGCGTCGAGACATTCGATCGCACGCTGGACGTCGACCTGGTTCTTGAAGGTCACCCACGAGCCGAACGACAGCGCGCTGACCTTGATGCCGGCGGTGCCGAGCCGGCGGTATTCCATCTCCATGACGTTTTTCTCCGAAGGGGTAGGGAACTCGGGGCGGAAGGTTCGCGTCAGGGCACAGCCTAGGACGGCCGCCGGGGTACGTCGGACGCGGAGGCGCTACGTTCGACCGACGTCGGACGCAGACTCGGAGGTGGGCGTGGGACGGATCGTGGTGACCGGAGCGACCGGATTCGTTGGCGGCAGGATCGCCCGTGCCCTGCGCGAGCGGGACGACGAGGTGGTGGCGCTGGTACGTACGCCGAGCGAGGGACTCGCCGGCCTCGGCATCGAGCAACCGGTGGTCGCGCTCGACGACGTCGCCGGCCTGACGACCGCGCTGCAGGGTGCCGACGGCATCGTCCACGCCGCTGCGACGGCAGGCCCCGACCTCGAGACCGCCCGCACGGTGAACACCGTCGGCACCCGGTCGCTGGTCGACGCCGCCATGGCCGCCTGGTGCCCCCGGTTCGTGCACGTCTCGACCACGTCGGTCTACGACCGCGACGCGAGCGGCGACGGCCTGCTCGACGAAGACGCTCCGCTGGCCGGAGCCGACGCGGCGGCCGCCCCCGCCAGCAGCGCCGGCAGTCCGTACGCGATCACCAAGGCCGAAGCCGAGGCCGAGGTGGCACGCGGGGGCGCGCAGGGCCTGTCGGTCGCGATCCTGCGCCCACCGGCCGTGCTGGGGGCGGGGCGCACCTCCACGTGGGGCACGCGGATGCCCGAGCGCTTCCGCGACGGCGAACTGCCGGCCATCCCGCCCGCGACAACGTTCGGCTGGGTCCACGTCGACGACCTGGTCGAGGCCGCGCTGGTGGCGCTCGACAGCGACGCGCAGGCGACCGTGAACGTGGTCGGGGGGCACACCAGTTTCGGCGAGTACCTCGCCGCGCTACGCGAATTCGTGCCCGCACCGCCGGCCACGGCCGCCGCCTCCGACGACCAACCCTGGCGCGGCTCGTACGCCACCCACCGACTGCCCGAGGTGTTCGGATTCCGTCCCAACCGCAGTTTCGCGGCCGCACTGGCCGAGATCGCGGCCTTCTGGCGCGAATCGCACTGACCGGACGTTTCGCGGGAGGCGTCCACCGGACCGTGGCCGGCTGGACATGCCCGCCGCCCGAGCGCGTAGGGTCGTGCCACGACACCGGCGCCCGACTGCACCGGGCGCGACCGACGAGCGTGACGGGACGTGGAAGAGACGACCACTAGGCAGGTGCTCGACGACCGCTACGTGCTGCTCGACCAACTCGGTTCGGGCGGTGCGGGCGCCGTCTGGCGTGCCCACGACCAGGTCCTCGACCGCACGGTGGCGGTCAAACTGCTGCACCAGGACCTCGCGCGTGACGACGAGACCGCGGCCCGGTTCCGCGCCGAGGGCGCTGCGGCGGCCAAGCTCACCCATCCGCACGCGGTGATCGTCTACGACATCGGCCACGTCGACGGCTGCGATTACCTCGTCATGGAACTGGTCGAGGGCGGGACGCTCGGGGACGTGCTCGACCAGGGGCCGTTGCCGGCCGGGGTGGCCGCGGCGCTCGGCGCGCAGATCGGCCGGGCCCTCGGGACCGCCCACGGGCGCGGCCTCGTGCACCGCGACGTGAAGCCGGCCAACGTGCTCGTCACCCGCGACGGTGTCGCGAAGGTGGCCGACTTCGGGATCGCCCGGGCGCTGGGTGAGGCGACCACGCGACTGACGACCCCCGGCCACGTCATCGGGACGGCGCGCTACCTGGCGCCCGAACAGCTGCGTGACCAGCAGGTCGACGGCCGGGCCGACGTCTATGCGCTCGGGCTGATGCTGCACCAGGCGGTGACGGGCGCGCTGCCGTTCGGCGAGGGCACCGCCGCCGAGGTCGCCGCGCGCCGCCTGGTCGCCGACGGGCTTCCCCGGCCCTCCAGCCTGGTGTCCGGCGTGCCGGCTCCGCTCGACGACATCATCGCCCGTGCCACCGCGATCGACCCCGACGCGCGGTTCGCCGACGGGGCAGCGCTGGCGGCCGCGCTCGCGCCCTTCGCCGCGCCGCAGGCGGCGACCGAACTGGCCGCGCGGATCCGCAGGATCCAGCGCGACCCGGTCCACGCGACCGCCCCCATCACGCCACCCACCGCACGCCCCGTCGCGTCGTCCGCGGCCCCGGCGCCCGGTCCTCGGTCGTCGGTGGACGAGCCGACGGTGCGCTCGCTGGACGCGACCCCGCGCAGCGGCGAGGGGCCACAGCCGGCCCCCGAGTCGGACGAGCACGCGCGCCGGCCGCTGCTGCCGTGGGCAGCCGCACTGCTCGTCCTGATCCTGGGCCTGTGGTTCGTGTGGCCCGACGGCCTCGGCGACGGTGAGCGGTCGGGCGACGAGCCGACCGACGAACAGGCCGACGGCGACTCGACCGGGGCCGCGGCCGGTTCGGTCGAGATCGCGGGGGCCGGCGACCACGACCCGTTCGGCGACGGCAGCGAGAACGGCGACGCGGCGGGCAATGCCGTCGACGGCGATCCCGCGACCGTCTGGCAGACCGAGGGCTACGACGATCCCCTGGACGCGCTCGGCAAGGACGGTGTCGGCCTGTGGGTCGAACTCGCCGAGCCGGCCGCCTTCGACCTGCTGACCGTCACCTCGGCCCACCCGGGATACCGGATGGAGGTCTACGTCGGCGATGGCCGGCCCGACGGCGGGCAGGCGCCCGGTGACTGGGGCCGCGAGGTCGGCGCGGTGGTCGCCGAGGAGCAGACCGTCGAGATCGACCTGGCCGACGACACCGAGGGTGCGGTCGTGCTGCTGTGGTTCACCGATCTGGGTCCGGACGGCGGAAGGTTCCGTGGCAGCGTCGCCGACCTGGTCGTCCACCCGTCGTAGCTGCGCTGACTCACCGCCTAGGATGGTGGCCGAATGGCCCCGAGGCGAGGATCGCCACCTTCGTGACCACGACCATGCCCCCTGACATGCCAGGCTCGCGCCGTGTCGTGCCCGACCACCTCGACGACCGCCAGCGGGCACTGCTGCGCTGGCTGCTCGAGGACCCCGACCACTGGGTGCGACGGACCAAGTGGGAACGGTTCATGGTGCAGTGCGACGAATCCGTCGCGGTGAAGACCGACGAACTCACCAACGACCAGAAGGTCGCCGCGCTCGCCTGGCTGCGCCAGCAGCGCCACCGCCTCCACGCGGCGCTCGAGGGCGGAGGCCCCGCCCCCGAGGGATGGCTCGAGGCGTTTCCGCTCTACGAACGCCTCGGCGGCCACCGCCGCTGAGCCCGCCCCAGGGCCACCACGGGGTGCGGGTCGGCGTCGAGCCGGCCACGCCGACCACCGAGCGGGTGCGGACCGCCGACCGCGGTCTGGTGCCGTAGCCGCAGTTCGTTGGTGACGGCGGACGCGGCCGCGGCGAGCGGGACCGCCAGGAACGCGCCGACGACGCCGACCAGCACCGTGCCGGCGACCAGGACGGCGAGCACGACGATCGGGTGCAGCGGCACGGCGACGAGCCGCTGCATGATCAGCGGCTGCAGGACGTCGGACTCGACCTGCTGCACCACGACCACGATGGCGAGCACGATCAGCGCCGTGGTGGGCCCGCCGTCCGCGAGGGCGACGAGCACGGCGACCATGCCCGACACGAACGCCCCGATGATCGGCACGAAAGCGCCGACGAAGACCAGGGCGGCCAGCGGCAGCACGAGCGGGACACCCACGATCGCGAGGCCGACACCGATGCCGACGGCATCGATCAGGGCCACCAGGGCGGTGCCCCGGATGTAGCCGCCGACGGCGTCCCACGCGCGCACGACCAGGCCCCGGACGAGGTCGCGGTGACCAGTCGGCGAGCGGGCCACGATCCAGCCGTAGATCCGGTCGCCGTCCTTGACCAGGAAGAACAGCAGGATCAACGCCAGCACGGTCGCGGTGACGATCTCGATGGCGGTCGCCAGCGCACCGAGCGCGCTGAACGCCAGCGATCCCGACTGCTCCTCGAGGCGCGTCACGAACTGCTGGCCCAACTCCTGCACCTGCCGCTGATCGAACGCCAGCGGGCCGGTCTCGAGCCAGCGCAGCAGGTCCTCGAGCGCGACCGCCACGGTCGGCACCAGCCTCCCGCCCTGATCGGCCAGGGTCGGCACGAGCGCCACGATGCCCGCGACGACGACGGCGAAGCCACCGAAGACGACCAGGAACGCCGCGATCGCCGGCGGCCAGCCACGGCGCATCAGCCACCCCGCCACGGGGACCGCGAGCGTGGCCAGGAACAGGGCGACGACGAGCGGGACGGTGACCAGCGACAAGCGCGTCGCCACCCGGACCAGGACGGCGAGCGCGAGCGCGACCAGCAGCAGCCGCCACGACCACGCCGCTGCGGTCCTCAGCCACGAGGGGACGCGATCGTGCTCGTCCATCCGCGCCGTCACCTGCCTGCCTGCCACCCGCGGCCCGACTCTCGGGCGGATCGAGTCAAGCAGGTGGGTGGATCATCCGACGGCGCGTCGGAACGAGGCCGACGTGAGCGAGATCTCGACACCGCGACCCTCGAGCGCGGCGCGCAGGTCGGCCGCGAACTGGTCGGCACCGTCCCCGTCGAGGTAGGCCATCGCCAGCGTGCCGAACTCGCGTCCGTCACGGAGTAGGAACCGCACGGCCGGCGTCCCGGCCTCGGTGCGTCCCGCCGCGTCGATGCGCTCCAGCGCGTCCAGCGGTAGGCGGTAGGTCCGCCAGAACGTGCGGACCCTGACCTGCTCGCGCCGTGCATCGATGCGCACGCCCGTACGCAGTGCCCGCAGCGCCCCCAGCAGGATGACCGCGGCCGCGGCCCGTCCCCCGGTACCCGGCGACCCCGTCACCCCGGCGGCCACCATGCCCACGCCGATGCCGGCCAACAGCACCGGTACCAGCAGCAACGACCGGCCGATCCATGAACCTGTCACGCAGCACCCCCCGTGCCTTGCGGGGTCCAGCGTCGATGCGCAGAGCGCCGTCGTCAACGGTTGGGCACCGGCCGGCCGGACTCCTGCGCGCGCGGCGCGCAGCGGGTCACGGCCAGAGAGCAACCGCCAGTGGTGCCACCACCAACGCGGGCAGCAGGTTGGCGACCCGCACGGCGCGGACCTCGAGCAGACGCAGGCCGATGCCCACCACGAGGAAGCCGCCGACCGCACCGAGGGCGGCGATCATGGCGTCCGTGGCGAGGGGGCCCACCGCGGCGGCGGCCAGGCTCAGCCCGCCCTGGTAGAGCAGCAGCGGCAGCGCCGCGAACGCGACCCCCACGCCGAGCGCCGACGCGAACGCGAGCGCGGCGAATCCGTCCAGCACCGACTTGACCGCGAGCAGGTCGAGGCTGCCGGTCAGGCCGTCCTGCACCGCACCGAGCACCGCAAGCGGCCCGACGCACACCAGCAGCGTGGTGACCACGAATCCCTCGACGAAGCGGTGTCGTAGTCCCGATGGGTCCCCGGTCTCGGGCGCTTCGCGCCCTCGTTGCCCCCCATCGGTTGCGTGGAGGACGACCGCGTCGCGGCCGAGGACCAGGTCGCGGAGGCGTTCGCCCACCCGGGTCAGCCGGGCCTCGATGTCGACGAGTTCGCCGAGGATGCCGCCCACCAGCAGCGAGCCGAGCACGACCAGGACCGCGCCCCGCCCCAGCCGGTCGGCGAGTTCGGGGCCGAACGTGTCGAGCGCGTCGGTGATGCCCAGCACGATCACGAACAGGCCGAGCACGTCGGTGACGGTGCCCCGGACACGGGCGGGCAGCCGGCCGCCGAGGGCGGTACCGGCCAGGGCGCCGACCACGATGGCGGCGACGTTGAGGAGGGTCCCGGTCACGAACGCCGGACGCTACCCGCTGGCGCGGCGGTCCCCGACCAGGTGCTCCACGAGGAAGTCACCGACGTCGCTCAGCGCCCGGATCTCGTTCTCACGGCGCGTGAAGCCGTGACCCTCGTCGTCGTAGACGTCGTATCGGACCTCGACGCCCCGGGCGCGGAGCCGCTCGACCATCTGGTCGCTCTCGGCCTTGACGACCCGCGGGTCCTTGGCGCCCTGGATCACGAACAGCGGCGCCACGATCGCGTCGGCGTACGTCAACGGCGAGCGCTCGGTGAGCATGTCGACGTCGTTCTCGGGGTCGCCGACCAGCGCCGCCATCAGCGGCCGCCACGTCGGCGGGACCGACCGGGCGAACGTGACCAGGTTCGACGGGCCGACGATCGAGACGCCGGCGGCCCAGTGCTCGGGCAGCCGCGACAGGCACGAGAGCGCGGCGAAGCCGCCGAACGAGCCACCGAAGACGGCAAGGCGGCCGGCGTCCACCCAGTCGAGGGAGCCGAGCCAGCGCGCGGCATGGTCGAGGTCGCCCAACTCGGCGCCGCCCCAGTCGCGGTGGATCAGCCGCTGGTAGGTGGCGCCGTAGCCGGTCGAGCCGCGCACGTTGGGGGCCAGGATCCCGATGCCGTTGGCGAGCAGGTACTGGTACAGGCCCGCGTACGACCAGATCGGGCGCTCCTGGGCCTCGGGGCCGCCGTGGACGGAGACGACGACGGGGAACGGCCCGTCGCCCCGGGGCCGGTACAGCCACGCCGGGATGTCGCGACCGTCGTGAGTGGGATATGCGACCAGTTCGGGAGCGACCGGGTCGAGATCGGCCAGTGCCTCCGGCCGGCTGTCGGTCAGGTGATCCACCCTTCCGGAACCGAGGTCGACGGCCATGACGTCGCTCGGCCGGGTCGCGGTGTTGACCAGCACGACCGCCGTGGCACCGTCGCGGGTCAGAGCCAGCGCGTCGATCTCGCCGCTCGGCAGGTCGACGACCTCGGCCGGGGATCCGTCGCGTCGCACGTGCAGGACCGAGCGGCCCGACTCGTTGACGCTGAAGACCACGACGTGTCCGTCGTCGGGCGCAGCGCCGGCGACGTGTTCGACGTCCCACTCGGGCTGCTCGACCGGCTCGGCAGGTGCCCCGCCGATCGGCTGCAGCGACAGGCCGGTGAACTCGCGACCGAGGTCGGTGCGCACGTACAGGGCTTCCGAGTCGGCCCGCCACGGGCCGGCGATGTGCTGCGCCTCGCCCTCGTGCGCGGTCAGGACGGTCAGCGCCAACGTGTCGGCGTGCAGGTCGACGACGGCGACGTCGCTGTCGGTGTTCGACCGGGCGGCGGTCACGCTGACCCAGCGTCCGTCCGGAGAGACGGCGGCCGGGAACAGCATCACGCCGGGTTCGGACTCGAGCCGGCGCACCTCGCCATCCCGCCGAACGAGCAGGTCCTGCACACCCGGTTCGCGGTCGTTGGCGGCGTAGACGAGCACCTCGCCGCGGGGGCCGAAGGGATCGTCGGCGAGCACGTGCTGGCGGTCGGCCGGCTCGGTCAGCAGCCGGGGGGCGCCACCGACCGCCTCCACCTCGAACAGCTGGTACTGCTCGTCGCCGTCGCGGTCGGCCATGAACACCAGCCGGTCGCCGTCGGGGTGCCACACCATCGCCCGCACCGCGAGGTCGGCGTCGTCGGTCAGCGCGCGCGGCTGCCCGCCGCCGACCGGCGCGACCCACAGGTGGTACTGACCGGCCCGGTTGCACGAGTAGGCGACCTGGGTCCCGTCGGGTGAGACCGCCACCACGGGCTGGAAGCGTTGCAGCGGGACGTAGTCGGTGAACGGTTGGCTCATGGCGGGAGGCTCCTGGGTCGTCAGGCGGCGACGTCGTCGAGGCGGGCGAGTTGGTCGGCGTCGAGGTCCACGGTCGCGGCCGCGACGTTCTCCTCGAGGTGCTCGACCGACGACGTGCCGGGGATCGGGAGTTGCACCGGCGAGCTGCGCAGCAGCCAGGCCAGCGCGAGCTGCGACGGGGTGGCGCCGGTCTCCTCGGCGAGGTCACCGAGCGGGCCGCCGGGGCGGGCGAGGTCGCCGGTCGCGATCGGGAACCAGGGGATGAAGCCGATGCCGGCCTGCTCGCAGTGCTCGAGCACCTCCTGCGAGCCGCGCTCGAGCAGGTTGTAGCGGTTCTGCACGGTCGCGATCGGCACGACGGCCTGCGCCCGCTCGATCTCGCCCACGCCCACCTCGGACAGGCCGACGTGGCGGATCTTGCCCTCGTCGCGCAGGTCCGCCAGGACCCCGAACTGCTCCTCCTCGGGCACCGTGCGGTCGATGCGGTGCAGTTGGAACAACTCGATCCGTTCCACGCCGAGGCGCCGCAGGCTCATCTCGCAGGCGAAGCGCAGGTACTCGGGGCGGCCCAACGCATGCCAGGCGTCGGGCCCGGTGCGGACCAGGCCGGCCTTGGTCGCGACCACCACGGCGCCGTAGGGGTCGCTCCCGCCGGTGTGCAGGGCCTCGCGGATGAGATCCTCGGACACGAAGGGGCCGTAGCTGTCGGCGGTGTCGATGAAGTCGACCCCGAGTTCGACGGCGCGCCGCAGCACGCGTATCGCCTCGTCGCGATCAAGTGGCTCGCCCCAGATGCCGGGCCCGGTGATGCGCATGGCGCCGTAGCCGAGGCGATGGACGGGCAGGTCACCGCCGATGGCGAAGGTTCCGGAGGCGGTGGCGGGGGCGTCGGCGCTCATGGGGATCTTTCCGTTCGGCGGCAGCTCGGAGCGTGCATGGCGTCCGGGGGGCGTTCTACCAGCGTCGGGGTTCTCAGCCGTCGCCGTGGTGGCGTCGGTCGACCGCGAGCGCGTGGAAGGCGATGGCGCCCGCCGCGGCCACGTTGAGCGAGTCGACGCCATGGTGCATCGCGATCCTCACGGCGTGGGACGCCCCGGCGATGGCCGCGGCGGACAGGCCAGGACCTTCGGCGCCGAGCAGCACGGCGACACGGTCGGCCGGCCGCGGCGTGGTCGCCAGGTCCGTCGCGTCCGCGCGCGGCGTCAGTGCCACCGTCGCGAACCCGTGCGTGTGCAGCCACGGCAGCGTCCGGCCGAGTTCGTGGACCCGCGCGAACGGCACGTGCAGGACGTGGCCCATCGAGACGCGTACGGATCGCCGGTACAGCGGGTCGGCGCACCCCGGCGCGAGCAGGACCGCGTCGACGCCGAGCCCCCGGGCCGAACGGAACAGGGTGCCCAGGTTCTCGTGGTCGTTGAGCCCTTCGAGCACCGCCACGGTCCTCGCCCCGTCGAGCACCGCGTCCGGTTCGGGGGCCGCGAGGCGGTCGCCGCAGCCGAGCACGCCCTGGTGGAGTTTGAACCGGACCAGCTCGTAGAGCAGGGCACGAGCCACGACGTACACGGGAACGTGGTCCGGCAGACCGTCCAGGTCGTCGCGGACGGCCTCGAGGTGTTCCTCGGCGACCAGTACGGACCGGGTCGGGTAACGCGAGGTCAGCAGTTCGCGCACCACGTTCGGTCCCTCGGCGATGAACACGCCCAGTTCGTGCTCGTAGCGCTTGCGCAGGGCGGGATCGTTGAGCGCGGCGTAGTCCCCCAGCCGTGGGTCGGCCGGGTCGGTGATACGGACCTGGTTCACGACCCGCGGTGCTGTTCGCGCCGCTGCTCGCGTCGCCGGGCCGAGTCCGCCTTCGCGGCAGCCTCGGCCTCCTCGACGGTCGGGGCGGTGCCGCCGAGGTGGGCCGGCTGCCACCAGGTGTCCTCGGGACCCCTCGGCGACTGTGGGTAGCTGCGCTGCTGCTGGTCGACCATCTCCCGGATCGACGCCATCAGCCGTTCGTGCACCTCGAGCGGATCGCTGTCGGCGGTGTAGTCGATCGGGCTGCCGTACTGCACGGTGACGACCACGCCACGGGTCGGGGTGGGCTTGCGACCCTTGGTGAAGATCCGTTGGGTCCCCCAGACGGCGGCGGGGATCAGCGGCACGCCGGCGTCCATCGCCATGCGCACGGCGCCGGGGCGGCCGGCCAGCGGCACGAACGACCGGCTGACGGTGCCCTCGGGGAACATGCCGACGAGGTCGCCGGCCTGCAGCGCCTCGGCCGCCTCGCGCAGGGCGGCCCGGGTGTTCCCGGCCCGGTCGACGGCGATATGGCCCATCGCCCGCATCAGCGGACCCGAGATCTTGTGGTCGAACACCTCGCGCTTGGCCATGAACCGCAGGCGGCGCTTGTCCTGGTTGAGTGCGCCGTAGCCGACGAAGACGAAGTCGAGGTAGCCGATGTGGTTGGCGGCGACGACGCCGCCACCGGTCGCGGGGATGTGCTCCCAGCCGGTGACCTTCACCTTCCAGTTGAAGACGCGGAACACCGTCAGGACGGCACCGATGACGATCGTGTAGGTGGGGTTGTTCACCCGGCGTGCCCTTCGCTTCAAACCGGCTGGGTCCAGCCGTGCGGGTCGGCGGCCTGGCCGCGCTGGATGGCGAGCAGTGCGTCACGCAGACGGGCCGTGTTCGGGCCCATGGCGCCGTCGCCGACCTGGATGCGCCGGCCGCGGTGGACGAGCGCGCCGACGGGGGCCAGGACCGCGGCCGTTCCGGCCAGGGCGGCCTCGCCGCCGGCGGCCCACTCGACGACCTCGTCGATCGAGATGTCGCGCTCCTCGACCGTGTAGCCGAGGTCGCCGGCCAGCGTCAGTACCGAGTCGCGGGTGACGCCGTGCAGGAACGACCCGTCGAGGGCCTTGGTGACCACGCGACGGTCGTCGATGAGCAGGAAGTTGGCCGCACCCGTCTCCTGGACGTCACCGCCGGGCGAGAACAGCACCTGGTCGGCGCCGTGCTCCTCGCGTGCGCGGCGCGTCACGCCCAGTGCCATCGCGTAGTTGGCGCCCGACTTGACCTGTCCGAACTGCGGCGTCGTGCGCGGCAGCTCGGTCTCGACCGCGAGGGTCAGGCCGGTGTTCCCACCGCGGAAGTAGTCGCCGACCGGGCTGGCGAGCACGTACAGCAGCGCCTCGGTCGACGGTGCCGCAGCCGCGCCGATGTTGGGGTCGACACCGAGCAGCACCGGGCGCAGGTAGAGCGCGCCGGGCGCCTCGGGCACGACATCGAGGTTGGCCGACACGACGTCGTGCAACGCCTGGGCGAGCAGGTCGGCCGGCGGGACCGGCAGCAGCAGACGGGCCGCCGACGTGCGCAGGCGCTCGGCATGACGATCGGCGCGGAACAGTCGCACCTTGCCGTCGACCCCGCCGTGGGCCTTGAGCCCCTCGAAGCAGGCGCTTCCGTAGTGCAGGGCGTGGGCGGCGGGATGCAACTCGATCGGTCGCGTCGGTACGACCTCGGCCGCCGCGAAGACGCCATCGGTGGTGCTGGCGACCGCCATGTGCGGTGCCATCACGGTGCCGAACGCCGGAGCCGAGTTGCTCATCGCCTGCCTCCACCATCCCTCGGGTACGGCAGCGTAACCGGCGGCGGGCGCGGGGCGGGTCCGGCCCCGGATCGGGGCACACCCCCGTCGGACGGCGGTAGGCGGGCAGTGTCCGTCGGATCAACGCCATGGCCCCAGGGCGGCCCCGGACCACCCTTCGTACATGCGCAGCACCTGTCGCCGCGGGCGCCAGGACGTTTACATGCCCACAGACCGCAAGCACCCCAGCGAACGCGATGGAGGACACCGTGTACATCGGACTCGGCACCCTGCTGCTCATCATCATCCTGATCCTGCTCTTCGCCTGATCCGGGCGCCGGCGCACCAACAGCGACAGGCAAGCGCATGGCACTCGACATCAAGGGCGACACCGACCGGGTCAAGCAGGAGTTCGACGGCCTGTCGAACGCGACCCAGGTCTTCATCTGGACCCTCGTGGGACTCGGTGTGATCGTCGGACTGCTCCTGGGCGGCGCGATCGGCTACGGCGTGTCCGTCGAGGAGATCGACGGACGCGACTGCATCGAGCACGACGGCCAGCAGTACTGCGCAGACGACGGCACCGGCTAGCGGGCACGGCGACACACGACGAACGGGCGGCGATCGAGCCGCCCGTTCGTCGTACGTTCGCGGCCACCACACCCACGAGGCGAGCATGACCGACCGCGACTACGACCTGGTGCTGTTCGGCGCCACCGGCTTCACCGGCCGCCTGGTGGCGGCGCACCTGGCCCGCCGCACGAGCGGGACGACCGTGCGCTGGGCAATCGCCGGACGCTCCCGTGACCGCCTCGAGGCGGTCGCCCGCGACCTCCCGGGTGCGGGCCCGGCCATCGAGGTCGTCGAACTCGCCGACGCGGACGCCCTGCGTGCGGTGACGGCCCGGACCGCCGTGGTCGCCACCACGATCGGGCCGTACATGCGTCTCGGTGAGCCGATCGTGGCGGCCTGCGTGGACACGGCCACCGAGTACGCCGACATCACCGGCGAACCCGGTTTCGTGGCCATGGTCCGCGACCGGTACGGCGAAGCGGCCTACGAGGCCGGCATCCGGCTGGTGACCTGCTGCGGCTTCGACTCGGTTCCGCACGACCTCGGCGCGCAGTTCACCGCCGAACACCTGCCACAGGACGCCGACCTCAAGGTCCGCGGCTACGTGTGGACTCGGGCCCGCTTCAGTGGCGGCACGGCCCACAGCGCCCTCGAGGCGGTCGCGTCCCGACGCACCGGCGGCGCCGGCCGCGCGGCTCACGGCGCGCCCGAGGTGCGCCGCGTGCGGAGCGTCGCTCCGCGTGTCCACCGGGCCGTCGCCGGGCTGACCGGCTACGGCGTCCCGCTGCCGACGGTCGACCCGGCCATCGTGCTGCGTTCGGCCCGCGCCCTGCCCGGCTACGGCCGCTCGTTCGCCTACGGCCACTACGCCCTGCTCGAACGCCTGCCGACGGCCGTCGCGGGCGTCATCGGGGCCGGACTGTTCGCCGCCGCGGCGATCCTGCCGCCCACGCGGGTCCTGATGCGCCACGTGCTGCCCGCCGCCGGCGACGGTCCGTCCGAGGCGGTCCGCGCCCGGAGCCGTTTCTCGGTCACCTTCGTCGGCGAGGGTGGCGGCCGGCGCGTCGTCACCCGTGTCTCGGGCGGCGATCCCGGCTACGACGAGACCGCCAAGATGCTCGGCGAAGCGGCGCTGTCGCTGGCCCAGGACGGCCCGGGCGCCTACGCCGGCGCGGTGACGCCGGCCATGGCCCTGGGCGAGTCGTACCGGCGTCGACTCCAGGACCAGGGCATGCGCTTCGAGGTCCTGGGCACCACGGACGACGTGGGCGATCCCGACCCCGGGTAGCCACGCCGGCCGACATCGCTACGCGAAGCGCTGCTCGAGGAACGGGTCGGCGACGTCGTGGTAGCCACGCTCCTCCCAGTAGCCGTGCACGTCACGGTCGAGCAGGCGCAGTTCGGTGACCCACTTGACGCTCTTCCACCCGTAGCGCACCGGCACGACCAGCCGCAGCGGGCCGCCGTGCTCTCGGGTCAGCGGGGCGCCGTCGTGTGCCCACGCCAGCAGGCTGTCGTCGCGACGCACCACCTCGAGGTCGAGGTTGGCGCTGTAGGCGGGATGACCGGACGCGATCACGTGCGAGGCCGCGGCCTTGACGCCGGCCGCGTCGATGACGTCGCGCACGCGCACGCCCGTCCAGTCGTTGTCGAGCCGCGACCACGACGTGACGCAGTGGAAGTCGCTGCGCTCGGTCACGGTGCCGAGGTCGCGCAGGTCGTCGAGCGAGAACACGGTCCGCCGCTCGACGAGTCCCGTCACCGTCAACCGCCAGTCCCCGGCCGCCGTGTCGGGCATGCGGCCGACGTGCAGCACGGGGAAGCCGGCGGTCAGGTGCTGGTTGGGCGGGATGCGGGCCGGGTCGACGTCCTTCGTCGGGGCCCGGCGCACCCCGGGTGACGGTCCCTGGAACGAGGCGACCAGCGCCCGGTCGAGGTCGCCGATGCGGCGCGAGACCTGCGCGGCGAGGGCCCGCCGTCGTTCCGGGTCGGCGACGTCGTCGAGCAGGTCACGCGCCTGTTCGAGCAACTCGCCCGCCTGGCCGATGACGGCCGACTCGTCGCGACGTGCCGGTGCCGCCTTGACGATCTCGTCGGCCCGGTGCACGAGGTCGGCGACGCGCGCCTCGACGCCGTGGTCCGTGGAGTCCATCAGTGGGTGAGGTGGTCGACGACGCCGTCGACGAAGCGGGCGGCCGCGTCGAGTTGGTCCACCTCGATCCACTCGTCGGCGATGTGCGCCTGGTCGATCGAGCCGGGCCCGCAGACGACCGTGGACAAGCCGGCGGCCTGGAAGTGGCCGCCATCGGTGCCGAACGCGACGGTGCGTGCCGGGCCGCTGTAGCCGGTCAGTTCGCGGCACAGCGTCTCGGCCGGGCCCCCGTCCTCGTCGGCGAGCGCGCGGGCCATCGAGTCCACCACGAAGCTGATCTCACCCTCGCCGCTCCCCCGCCGCAGGGTCGGCAGCACCTCGTCCTCGGCGAAGCGCTGGACCTGTTCGAGGATCGCCTCGCCATCGTCGCCCGGGACCGGGCGGTACTCCCAGGTCAGCTCACAGCGGCGCGGGACGATGTTGATGGCCTGGCCGCCGTTGATCGTGGCGAGGTTGAAGGTGGTGTAGGGCGGATCGAAGCGCGGGTCGGCGCCCGCCTCGGCGTGCTGCAGCGCGAGGTCGTCGACGAACGCGGCGATGCGCGCCGCCGCGGCGACCGCGTTCGCGGCCTTCTGCGGCTGGCTCGAGTGGGCGTCCTGACCGTCGACGATCGTGGTGAAGGCCCGCACCCCCTTGTGGGCCGTGACCACCTCCATCGAGGTCGGCTCGCCGATCACGACCGACTCGGGCCGCGGCAGGGCCTCGACGAGGCGATCGACGAGGCTGGGCGCGCCGACCGTCCCGATCTCCTCGTCGTAGGAGAGCGCGAGGATGACCGGTCGCTGCAGGCCGGCGTCGAGCATCCTCGGAACGGCGGCCAGCACGACCGCGAGGAAGCCCTTCATGTCCGTCACGCCACGGCCGTACAGCCGGCCGTCGTCACCGCGGTGCATCGTGAACGGATCGCGGGTCCACGGTTGACCCACCACGGGCACGCAGTCGGTGTGGCCGGACAGGACGACGCCGCCCTCGACCTCGGGCCCGATCCGCGCGAGCAGGTTGGCGCAGGTGCCGTCGGGGCTCATCACGCGCTCGTGCGGGATGCCGTGGTCGTCGAGCAGTGCCTCGACGAAGCCGACCAGTTGCAGGTTGGTGTGCTGCGCGGTCGTGTCCATGCCAACGAGCGTCGCGAGCAGGTCCAGCGTGTCCAGGTCGCTCTCCTCGATGCGGTTGACCTCAGACGCTACCCCGCGCCTCCAGCCCCGCCATGCCGGGCGGTCACGCCATGTGACGCCAGGACGCCACGGTGACCCGAAGCGAGCCTCGATGGTGGTCTGGGGTCACACTGACGCGCTCAGGTCAGTCGAAGAGCGTGTCGAGGACCTCGCGTTCGCGGTCCTCCCAGCGCTCGACCTCCTGCTTCACCTCGTTGATCTCCTCGTCGCTGAGGTGGTAGGCACCCTCGGGCGTGATGCGGGCGACGTCGAGCGGTCCGCCGACGCTCGGTGAGGTGAGCGAGAGCGCCTCGAGCACCCGCACGATGGCCAGCACCCCGTACCGCACCGGCCGCTCGACGACGCGGAAGTGGGCGAGCAACGCGCCGGCCTGCTGGGCCATCGGCGCACCGCTGCCGATCGCGTGGAAGCCGACGTCCTCGTAGCGGCCGATGAGGCCGGTCGGGTTGATCTCGACGATCCAGGGCGTCTCGCCGCTGTAGCCCGCGGCGAGCACGTAGGCCGACGGCGTACCACCGTCCTCCATCCCCGGTACGTCCTCGATGAAGTTGTCGTAGTGGTGTCGGAAGATCGGCAGGGCGCAGGCCTGGATCTCCTTGCCGACGTCCTCGGAGGCGATGATCTGCTCGGACTTGGCCTCGAGGTCCGCTGCCAACTCCCCCAGCACCCCACGGGCGCCGCTCCCACCCCAGGCGGCGTGGTCCCCGAGCGGATGCAGCTTCTGGGCCGGGAAGGTCATGCCGCGGTCCTTCTCGGTGATCTGCGAGTCCGCACCGATCACGAGTCCGTCCTTGCAGCGCACGGCGAGTACGACCGTCACGTTCGACCTTTCGGGGGTGGACCACGAGACAAGCGGCCGCGACGCGTCGCGGCCGGCCCGCGATCGGCCGTCGGTACAGGCCGATATCGTGCGCGACCTTTCGAAAGTCTGACCGGCCATGCCCTCCACCGACGTCCCCGCCCCCGCCCGTCGCGCGATCGTCCGCGATGCCATAGGCATCGGGGTGGCCACGGGCGCGTTCGGGCTGTCGTACGGCGCCATTGCGGTGGCGTCCGGGCTGAGCGTGCTGCAGACCGTCGCGCTCTCGCTGCTGATGTTCACCGGCGCGTCCCAGTTCGCGCTTGCCGGGGTCGTGGGCGCCGGCGGCGGCGCGTTCGCGTCGGCCGCCACGGCGGTGCTGTTGGGCACCCGCAACGCCCTGTACGGGTTGCAGCTCAGCTCGCTCCTGCGCACCATCGGCCCGCGGCGGCTGCTCGCGGCGCAACTGGTCATCGACGAGAGCGCGGCCATGGCCGTGGCGCAGGACGACCCGCCGCGCGCACGCGTCGGCTTCTGGGCGACCGGCGTGTCGGTGTTCGTGCTGTGGAACCTCGGCTCGCTGATCGGCGCGGTGGGCGCCGGCCTGCTCGAGGATCCCGACCGCTTCGGCCTCGACGTCGCCGGCCCGGCCGCCTTCGTCGCCCTGCTGGCGCCGAGGTTGCGCGACCGTCCCGCATGGGCCGTCGCCGCCCTGGCGGCCGTGGCTGCCCTGGTCTCGGTGCCGTTCGTGCCGGCCGGCATGCCCGTGCTGGTCGCCGCCGGTGTCGCGGCCGTGGCGACGTTCACGCGCCCGCCGGCCACGCCCCCGGCCGCCGCGACGTCGCCCGATCGCGAGGTGGGCTGATGGGCTCCGCAGCGTTGTGGGTCGCGGTGCTCGCGGGTTCGGCCGGCTGCTACGCCATCAAGCTGGCCGGGCTGTCGGTGCCCGACCGCATCCTCGAGCACCCACGCATGCAGCGCGTGGCCGCGATGCTGCCGGTTGCGCTGCTCGCCGCGCTCGTCGCCGTCCAGACCCTCGCCGACGGCTCGCGGCTCGTCCTCGACGCGCGGGTGGCGGGGGTGGCCGTGGCCATCGTCGCCGTCCGCCTGCGTGCGCCGTTCCTCGTCGTCGTGCTCGCGGCAACGCTGACGACCGCGCTGCTGCGTCTGTAGCCACACATGACGGCGAGCCGGGCACGTGGCCCGGCTCGTCGTCATGCATCGGTGTCCGCGGGCGGCGGCTACGCCAGCCCGCCGCGAACGATCACCAGTAGTGCGGTCGACCGCCCACCGCCCGGCCGATGGATCCGAGGATGAACAGGATCACGCCGATCACCAGCAGGATGATGCCGAGCGTGGTCAGAAGCGGGATCTCGATGAACATGCCCAGGATGAGCAGGATGATGCCGAGCGTGATCACGGGCTACCTCCGGTTGTCGTGAATCGCGGACAATCCTCGTGGCTGGAGTTCCCGGCTGCGTACCGCCTTCCGGGACGTGCGAGTGGTCGTTCGGCCCCGGACGAAGGACGTCAGCACCCGACGACAGCAAGCCGAGCTCACGACCTACAGCAAGCCGAGCTTGACGCCCTGCGACACGGCGCCGGCGCGGTTGCGCACGCCGAGCTTGTCGTACAGCTCCTGCGCGTACGCCTTGACGGTGCGCTCGGTGACGCCGAGCTGCTCGCCGATCTCGGAGTTGGTCATGCCGTCGGCCATGCCTTCGAGCACCTGCTGCTGGCGCGGCGAGAGGTGCGGGCCGGTTTCGACCTTGGGCATCTCGAACACCATCGTGGCGTCCTCGGGCTGCATCGCGGCCGCCGGGTCCTCGAGGGTGGCCGTCAGCGGACCGAAGCTGATGCGGTCGCCGTGGCGGACCACCGTGGGGCCGGTGATGGCCTCGTTGTTGACCTTGGTGCCGGAGCTCGAGCCGAGGTCGGTGACGATCAGCACGTTGCCGTCCTTGCGGATCTCGGCGTGGACTCGCGAGATCCGGGGGTCGGGCAGCACGTAGCCGTTGTCCTCGCGTCGGCCGAGCGTCGCGACGTCCTGGTCGACCCGCAGGCGCAGGCCGGCGAGGATCGGGTCGTCGAAGCGGAGGGTCGGAACGGGGACGATCTTCTGGGCCTTGGGGGCCGGTGCCGGCGTGGACTGCACAGCGTCTCCTCGTGCTCTAGCGCTCGACTGGCTGGGTTCCGTCGAGCTGGGGTGCCCGCTGGGGGGCGTCGCAACTATGGCCGATAGCCACCGCCGTACGGCAGCCGCCGCACGGCCGGGAGGACTGGCCGTTCTGTGGTGGTCGAACGGCCAGTCGAAGGAAACCCTTGGTCATCCGGGGCGCATGCGGCAGGCTGCGCTCGGCAGAGGGAGGTCACCGTGGGTCGGTGCCTGATCGTCGCGAACCAGACGCTGGGCGGCGCGGAACTCGACACCGCGATCCGCCAGCGCGTCGCGGACGGCAAGCGCAACTTCTACGTCGTGGTCCCGATGACGGAGCTGGGCTACGAGGTGGCGGTGTGGTCGCCGCCGGACCCCTTCTTCGCCCTGCCCGCGATCCCCATGGACGACATCGGCGATGCACGCGCCGAGGCGCAGCAGCGCGGCGAGACGCGGCTGGCCCGCATGCTCGAGCGCCTGCGTGAACTCGGCGGATCGGCCGACGGCGAGCTGGGCGATCCCGACGGCGCCGAGGCGGTCAGGCAGGTGCTCGAGCACGTGGTCGTCGACGAGGTGATCGTGTCGACGCTGCCGGTCGGCATCTCGCGCTGGCTCAAGCTCGACCTGCCCAGCCGCATCGCCCGGGCCGTCGACGTCCCCGTCACCACCATCATCGCCGAAGAGTGACGCATCAGCCGGTCGGGGACGGATCGGCCATCACGTCGGCGATGGGGCGAAGCGAGAACCAGGGCACGCCCGTGGGGTCCTCGGCGTGCACGGCCAGCATGGCGGGCAGGTCGTCGAGCGGCGTGAACTCGATCCGGCCGCCGACGATCCCGCCCATGGCGCTGGCGCGGTCGCTGGTGGCCGCGTCGACGAGGTAGTCGATGCCGCGGACGGCCAGCCTGGTGGCCTGGATCCGGTCGAACGGGGACGGGTTCCCACCGGTCTGGACGTGACCGAGGATGGCTTGGCGCACGTCGAACAACCTGCCGCCCTCCTTCTCGAACAGCGCCCACAGGAACGGTGTGGTGTAGACGGCGTCGGCCTGTTCGGCGCGGATCACCAGGCCCAGGCTCTGCCCCTCGCGGAACGCCGCCGTCAGCGACCGGACGTCACGCTGCAACTGCTCGAGGGTGATGCCCTCCTCGGGCGTGTAGACGTGTTCGGCACCGGTGGCGAGCCCGCTGGTCAGGGCGAGGTAGCCGGAACCCTTGCCCATCACCTCGACGACGAAACACCGCCGCGACGCCACGGCCGACTGCTTGATCTTGTCGACGTCGGTCACGATCGAGTTGAGCGCCGTGTCGGCCCCGACGGACAGTTCGCTGCTGGGCACGTCGTTGTTGATCGTGGCGGGCAGGCAGACGATCGGGATGCCGAGCGCGGGGTGGATGTCGCGGCCGGTGTGCAGGGCGTGGGCGGCCTCGTAGCCGGACAGCCCGCCGATCATGAGCAGGCCGTCGATGCGGTGCTCCTCGATGGTCGCGGCGATGGCGGCGCGCTCGTCGGCACCGATGACGAGGCGACCGGTACCGAGCTCCGCACCCCCACGCGACACCCACCCGCTGACGCTCATCCAGTCGAGTTCGGTGAGGTCGCCGTCGCGCAGGCCGGTGAAACCGTGCCGGACCCCGAACATCGTGTGACCGCGATCGAGCCCCACCCGGACGGCGGCGCGGGCAGCGGTGTTCATGCCGGGGGCCGGACCGCCGGCGTGCAGCACCGCCAGGCGCAGCGACGGCTCACCCTCGATCGGCGGGCTCGGCTGCGCCCGCACCAGTGTGCGCAGCGTCTCGAGCGACTCGCTGAAGCTGCCGCCGCGCAGCAGCATCGCCTCGTCGAACTCCTGGCGTTCGACGTGGTCGGCCACGGCACGGGTGCGCTCGACCGCATCCATCAGCGGGGACGTCGCGATCCGGTTGCCGCGGATGCCGATCAGCTTCGGCGCCTCGTCGGGTGCCAGCCGCAGCAGTTCGTGGACGGCGTGGTAGCCGCACTGGGTGGCGAGGTTGCGGTCGAACGCAGACGCCGATCCCCCGCGCTGGACATGACCGAGGATCGTGACACGCGTGTCCTCGCCGAGACCTTCCTCGAGGACCCGACGGACGTGGTCGGCCGTGATCGGGTTGCCGTGGCGGTCGCGGGCCCCCTCGGCGACCACGACCATGTTCGAGCGCCGGCCGAGTTCGCGCCCGGCCCGCAGCATCCGTTGCAGCACGGCTTCCCAGTCGTCGACCTGCGGCGGGTTCTCGGGCACGAACGCCCAGTTCGCGCCCGTCGCCAGCGCCGACATGAGCGCCAGGTAGCCGCAGTTGCGCCCCATCACCTCGACCACGAACGACCGCTGGTGACTGGACGCGGTCGAATGGAGGGCGTCGATCGCCTCGGTGATGCGGTGCAGGGCCGTGTCGGCCCCGATCGTCATGTCCGTGCCGAACATGTCGTTGTCGATCGAGCCCACCAGTCCGGTCAGCCGCAGGTGCGGGTGGGCGGCCGCCACCTCGGGCTCGACCTCACCGGCGTCGACGAGTTCCGCGAGCAGTTGGGGCCATTCGGCACGGAAGGTGTTCGCGCCGGTCAGGCTGCCGTCGCCGCCGATGACGACGAGGGCGTCGATGCCGTGGGCGAGCAGGTTGGCCGCCGCCCGGCGACGCCCGTCGCGGCTGCGGAACTGCTCCGAGCGGGCGGTGCCGATCTCGGTGCCGCCCCGCTGGAGGATGCCCCCGACGTCGTGGGTGCTCATGCGGCGGATCGCGTCGCCACCCTCGACCATGCCGCGGTAGCCCTCGTAGATCGCATACACCTCGACACGCTCGGCCAATGCCGTACGTACGACGGCGCGGACGGCCGCGTTCATGCCGGGTGCGTCGCCACCGCTGGTGAGCACACCGATGCTGGCGGGACGGGAGGAGTCGGGCACGGTGGGGCTTTCGTGGTCGAAGCGTGTAGTTAGCGCGAACCGGGCGACTCGGCAAGCGGGGCCGCCCGGATGAACACGGCAGTCGTGCGGGCCGGCACCGAGAACGCCCGGTCGGCCGGGACGAACACCGCCCGGCGCACGACCGGGTCGCTCGACTGCCGCAACACCGGATGCAGCGACCACCCGTCGCCCAGGGCCGGCTCGTGCAGCTGCCAGGGCGAGGTCGAGGCGTTGCACACCACCACCACCTCGTCGGTGGCCGTCCCACCCCCGGTCAGCGACATCACCACGATGCCGAGCGGCGCTTCGGGCCCGGTCGCGTGGAAGCGCACCTGGGCCTGCACGGCGGCCGCGTCGGGGAGCCGGAACCGCGGCGAGGACGCCCGCACCCGCAGCATCTCGCGCAGGTGGTCCCGGCAGCGGGCGATGTCGCCCGGCGCGGGTGCCGGCACGGCGCGAAGCAGGGTCCGCATCACCTCGTAGTGCTCGCCGTTCTTCTCGGCCGGCGGCAGACCGATCCCCCAGTTCGAGGTCGTGCCGGTCCAGTCGAGGCGGTTGAACCAGTCCCCCGACGCGTAGCTGTCGCGGTCGAGCGACTTCGAGCGCAGCAGGTCACAGCCGGCATGGAAGAACGGCGTGCCCTGGGCCAGCGCGACCAGCGACAGCGCGAGGTTGTGGACGCGCACGCGCTGGTGCATCGGGGTGTCGAGCGGCAGCTTGGCCTGCACGGCGTCGAAGAGGGTCTCGTTGTCGTGGGCGCTGACGTAGGCGACCTGCTCGACGGGCGAGGCGGTGAAGCCGGCGGGCACGCCGTCGTAGACGAGGTCGCGACCCGCACGGACGTCGCCGTCGGCGGTCTCGAACCGGTAGTCGGCCAGGCTGCCCGCCAGACCCAGACGCACCAGGTCGGTGAGCCGGCGGGCATCGGCGGCCTGTTCGGTGGCGCTGCCCTGGTCGGTCTCGTTCGGGTCGACGGCCAGGCCGGTCGCGAACCCCTGCCGGCGCAGGTCACCGAACGGGCTCCCACCCCGCGTCGCGTCGCGCAGGCGGTCGTCGAACAGGCCGATGCCGGCACCCGCCATGGTGCGCTGGGTGGCCTGGACGAAGCGCGTGTCGTCGGCCACCTCGCCGAACTCCCAGCCCTCGCCGTAGAGCACGATGCGGCGACCGTCGACCCCGTCAGCCTCGGGGGTCAGTTCGTCGAGGGCGGCGCGGATCCGGGTCATCAATGCCTTCGGGTGATGGCCCATCAGGTCGAACCGGAACCCGTCGACGCGGTGGTCGCGGGCCCAGGTCAGCACCGAATCGACCACCAGGCGGGCGGTCATCGCGTGCTCGGTGGCCGTGTTGGGGCAGCAGGTCGAGGTCTCGACCCCGCCGGACGCGCACAGCCGGTGGTGGTAGCCAGGGACGATGCGGTCGAGCACGCTGCCCGGGTCCTGGCCGGCGGCATGGGTGTGGTTGTAGACCACGTCGACCACGACCCGCAGCCCCATGCGGTTGAGGGCCGCCACCATGCGCCGGAACTCGACGACACGGGCTCCGCCGTCGGGGTCGGCGGCGTAGGACCCCTCGGGCACGCTCCAGTGCCACGGGTCGTAGCCCCAGTTGAACCCGTCGCGCCCGGCGACGGCGGTGACGGCGGCCTGCGGTGCGTCCGACGCCGGATCGTCGGGCGGGACGATCGCCGGTTCGTCCCGGTCCTCCGGCCGGTCGGGAACGGTGGCGAAGTCGAAGACCGGCAGCAGATGCACGTGGGTCAGTCCCGCCTCGGCCAGCCCCCGCAGGTGGCGCAGCCCGGCGGAATCGGGCAGGTCGAACGCGGTGTAGCGGCCCCGGTGCGCTTCGGCCACCTCGGGGTCGGCGGTCGAGAAGTCGCGGACGTGCAACTCGTAGACGACCAGGTCGCGCTGGCCGGCGAAGGCGGGCTTGACGAGGTCGCTCCAACCCGGTGGGGCGAGGTCGGGGTCGCCGAGACGGACGATCTGGCTGCGGGCCGAGTCGGCGGACAGCGCGACCGACCACGGGTCGGTGACGAGGTTGGTCTCGATGCGGTCGGAGTCGGGCGCGTAGACCTCGACCTCGAACAGGTAGTAGCGCCGGTCCCAGTCGGCCTCCCCCGTGCACGACCAGACACCGTCGCGGCGGGTCATCTGCACGACCACGGACCGCAGCGCCGGATCGGGCCCGGCGAACAGGTGCAGCGCCACCCGGCGGGCCGTCGGCGCCCAGACCCTCACCTCCGGCACGCGGTCGTGCCACACGACCCCGAGGGGCACGTCGGTGGCATAGCGCTCGTCGAGCAGGCCCGGCATCTGGACGCCGGTGGCCCGCACGACGCGCCCATCGCCGTCGACGGCCGAGACGCCGAGCTGTCCCCGCACCCAGCAGTCGAGGTCGAGGTCGGCCGGCACGGCGAGCGCCGCCGTCCCGGCGAGGTGGAACCAGCCGTCGCGGCCGCTCACGGCGGCCGGCAGTCCGCCGGGTACCACCTCGAGGTCGACGCTGCGCAGACCGGCGGCGCGGACCTCGTCGCCCGCGAGATGCAGGCCGCCGTCGGGCGCGAGGTGCAGCCGGTAGCGCCGGCCAGGGTCCGTGGCCCACGGCCACGCGACGTGACCAGTGGTGACGGCGTGTGCGCGCCGGGCCCGGAAGTCGCGGTCGGTCGGGTTCAGACCAGGCGTCCCATGAGCGCGACGCCGTCAAGGTCGTCGTGCAGCAGGTGCTGCAGGAAGACGCGCTCGACGCCGAGGCCGGCGAGTTCGTCGAGCCGCTCGGCCGCCTGCTCCACCGTGCCCATGACGGCGATCGCGCGGCGCTTGTCGATCCAGGCGTCGAGAGGTTCGTCGCTGCCGCCGTACGCATGGAGGCGGCCGGCCCGCTCGCGGAAGTCGGCCTCGTCCTCGCCCAGCACGCACCCGGTCATGATCGAGAACCGCAGCGGCTCACGGCCGGCCCCCTCGCAGGCGCGCATCACGTTGGCGCGGCGCCGGCGGATCTCGTCGTTGGTCGGGTAGACGGTGTTGTACTCGTCGGCGAACCGGGCGGCGAGGGCCACCGCACGCGGCCCGGCGCGGCCGCCGAGGATGATCGGCAACCGCTCCTGGACCGGCTTCGGTCGCGCCTCGCAGTCGCTGAGCCGGAAGTGCTCGCCCGCGAAGTCGAACCGTTCCTCCTCGAACTGGCGCCGGATGATCTCGAGCTGTTCGGCGAACACGTCGTAGCGGGTGCCGACGTCGTGGAACGGAAACCCGTAGGTGCGGTGCTCGAGGTCGTGCCATCCGGCGCCGAGGCCGAGCTCGACGCGACCGCCCGACACGTGGTCGGCGGTGACGACGTTCTTGGCCAGCACGGACGGATGACGGAACGACGTCGGCGACACCATGGTCCCCAGGCGCAGACGGCTGGTGGCGGCCCCGAGTGCGGTCAGGGTCGCCCAGGCGTCGAGGGCGCTGCGTTCCGTGTGGCTGCTCACCGACTGGTAGTGGTCCGAGCGGAACAACCCCTCGAGGCCGGCCTGTTCGGCCGTGCTCGCCAGGTCGAGCCACTGCGGCCAGGTGACGCTCTCCTGGCCCTCGATCATCAGGTTGATGCGCACCGGTGGTCCTTCACGACAGCGATGGTCGTCCGCCATACAAGCGGTCCCACGCGGTCGCCGCGACCGTCCGACCCCGCCAGTAGGGTCGCCGCCACGTACCCGACGACGTGGAGCGCAATCGTGGAGTACCGCCGCCTGGGCGACAGCGGGCTCGTGGTGTCGGTGGCCGGGCTGGGCTGCAACAACTTCGGCCGCCGCCTCGACATCGACGGGTCGCGACGGGTGGTCGACGCGGCACTGGACGCGGGCATCACGCTGTTCGACACCGCCGACATGTACGGCGACTCCGAGTTGCACCTCGGCGAGCTCCTGCAGGGACGCCGCGACGACGTCGTGATCGCGACCAAGTTCGGCATGCACGCCGACCACAACGGCCCCGACTGGCAGGCCCGCGGCTCACGCGCCTACATCCGCCGCGCGGTCGAGTCGTCGCTGCGACGACTGCGCACCGACTGGATCGACCTGTACCAGCTGCACCGTCCCGACCCGGACACGCCGATCGAGGAGACCCTCGCGGCGCTGACCGAACTGGTCCACGAGGGCAAGATCCGCTACCTCGGCTCGTCCAACCTCACCGGGTGGCAGATCGCGGACGCGGACTGGACCGCGTCGTCGTCGGGGTACGAGCGCTTCATCAGCGCGCAGAACCACTACAGCCTGCTCGAACGCGGCGTCGAGGCCGAGGTGATCGGTGCGTGCGAGCGGTTCGGGATCGGGATGCTGCCCTACTTCCCGTTGGCCAGCGGCCTGCTGACCGGCAAGTACCGCCGCGGCGAGGGCGCTCCCGAGGGGACGCGCCTGGGCGGCTCCCCGCGCGCGGACCGGTGGTTGCGCGACGACTACTTCGACGTCGTCGAGGCACTCGGGGCCTACGCGCACAAGCGGGGCGTCGGCCTGCTCGACGTGGCGCTCGGCGGGCTGGCCGCCCAGCCGGCCGTGTCGTCGGTCATCGCGGGCGCGACCCGGCCCGAGCAGATCGAGGCCAACGTGGCCGCGACCGCATGGTCCCCGAGCGAGGACGACCTGGCCGAGCTCGACCGGATCGCCCCCACGGCGCGGTCGAGCTGAGCACGGGCGGCCACCGCTCGGCGTTCGGTGCGACGGCAGCGATGACCACGATCGCCTGCAATAACCGTGCAAATCCGGACAACTTCGTGCAAAGCTCCCGGCCGAACCCCGATCCCGGCATCGGCGACAGGAAGGCCGTGTCCTGGCTGCCCGCCTGCGACGAGTGCTGCTGGCCCTGACCGCGGCCGCCGGCGTCGTGCTGGTCGCGGCCGCCGCGTACGCATTCCTCGACGGCGAGCCGATTGCCGGTTGGCATGTGCTTGGAGTCGTCGGGGCCGGCGTGTTCGTCACCGCCTTCCCGCTGGTGCTGGGTTCGGGCCGCTCACGCGCCGCGTACGTGCTCGACGGGGTGGTGTTCGTGATGGCGGCGCTGCTGCTGCCGTTCCCCGACGCCCTGTTGGCGGTGACGTTGCCGACCGTGGTGTTCGAACTCGTCTCGGCCCGGCGCGACCTCGACCGGCGGCTGTACTTCGCCGCGGGGACGACCCTGTCCAACCTCGTGGCCCTCGGCCTGTTCTCGCTCGTGGCTGCCGTGACCGACCGCGACCTCGTGCTCGTGCCGGTCGCCGTGGCCTGCGCCTTCGTCGGTATCGCCGTCTACCACGCCGGCATGATCGGGCTGGCGCGGCTGGGCGGGGTGCCCTGGTCGCCGAACGACGGGGTGCTCGCCTTCTTGCTGCCGGCGGCCGGGATCTATGCCGCCTCGGCGGCCGTGGGCGCCGGACTGGCCCTGATCGGCGAGCGTGGCGCGGTCGAGTTCCTGGTGGCGCTGGCGATCGCGATGGCGTTCCACGTGTTGTACTGGGAGTACTGCAACATGGTGCTGGCGCGCACGCGCACCGATCGCCTGTTCGGCCTCGCCACCGAGTTGCCGGGGCTGAGTACGGCCGACGCCGTCGAGCGACGGGCGACCACGGTGGCAGCCGACCTACTGCAGTGCGACCGGGTGGACATCCTCGAGCAGCCTCCGGCGCCGCCCGAGATCACCGCGGCGATGAACGTCCGTGGCCGGGTCCGCTGGCTGGTGCCGAGTTCGGCACTGTCGAACATCCGTGGTGCCGCCGAGGAGGAGCGACGGGCGTTGCAGGCGGTCGCGCGGGTCGCCGCCAGTGCGCTCGAACGGCTCGACCTCGAGGCGGAACTGCGGGCCGAGTCGCGTCGCGATCCGCTCACCGGGGTGCTCAACCGGGCCGCCTTCGACGGCGAACTGCGCGCCGCCATCGCGCGGGCGCGTCGCGATCAGCGCAGCTTCGCCATCGCCTACGGCGACCTCGACGGGTTCAAGCCGATCAACGACGACCACGGCCACCAGGTGGGCGACGAGGTGCTGCGCCACGTGGCCGAGCGTCTGCGGTCGGGCAGCCGGGCCGGGGACGTCGTGGCACGGATCGGCGGCGACGAGTTCGTGCTGCTGCTCCACCCGCCTGCCGGTGAACTCGACGTCGCCGCCGCGGTGTCGCGCGCGCAGGCCGAGGTGGCGGCGCCGATGACGGTCGACGGCCGCCGACTGCAGGTCGGGATCAGCCTGGGTGCGGCGTCCTGGCCCGAGGACGGCGACACCCCGCAGGCACTGATCCGCGCCGCGGACCTGCGCATGTACGAGGCGAAACGTCGGGGACGCGACGCCGAACGGTGATCGGGCCGAAACCTCGGGTCACGAGGTGGCCGCCGATGGTCCCACCGGGTTGGGGACCTTTCGGCCACAACAACGGGGCTTGCGCCTGCGGACGCAGGTGACGTGGGCGTCGACACTTCCTTCCAACGGCACGACGAGGAGCGCGTGCCCCGGCCCACTGAAAGAGGGCAGCCACATGAGCACGACCGTCCCGGCCCCGCAGGCCACCAAGTCCCCCGTAGCCACCAAGCCCAGCCTGCTGTTCACCATCGTCGCCTTCGCCGCCATCGTGGTCGGCGCGTTCAGCGCGATCGGTGGCATCGGCGGCGCGATCTACACCTACCGCACCGCCGCAGTCGAGAACATCACCACCCCCGACGACGCCGCCATC
>DATHUR010000050.1:0-16943 GCA_035462025.1 Egicoccus sp.
CCAAGCTGCTGCGCGAGGGTGGGTCGGGTCCCACCCTGATCGTGTCGCCGCTGCTGGCGCTGATGCGCGACCAACTCGGCGCCGCCCGCCGGATGGGGCTGGTCGCCGAGACGGTCAACTCCACCAACGTCGACGACTGGCACGCCATCGAGGCGCAGGTCGCGGCCGGCGAGGTGGACCTGCTGCTGGTCTCGCCCGAACGGCTCAACCACCCCCGCTTCCGGGCCGAGATCCTCGACCGGTTGGTCGCCTCCATCGGCATGCTGGTCATCGACGAGGCCCACTGCATCTCCGACCACGGCCACGACTTCCGCCCCGACTACCGCCGGCTGCGCGACGTCCTCGACCAGCTCGCCGCCGCGCGTACCGGCGAGGTCCCGGTGCTGGCCTGCACGGCCACCGCGACGGACCGGGTCGTGACCGACGTGGCCGAACAACTCGCCCGACGGCCCGACGGCGGCGAGGTGGCGACCACGGTGCTGCGCGGCCCGCTGGCCCGCGACACGCTGGCCCTGCACGTGGTCGACCTCGACAGCCACGAGGAACGACTCGCGTGGATCGCGGGCTACCTCGCCGGCCACGCACCGGTCGGGCGGGCCGGGATCATCTACACGCTCACCGTCGCCGAAGCCAACCGCGTCGCCGACTTCCTCGTCGAGGTCGGCCACGACGTCAAGGCCTACACCTCGCACCTCGACGCACCCGCGCGCGCCGACCTCGAGGACGCGCTCAAGGCCAACCGGCTGGCCGGCGTCGTCGCGACCACGGCGCTGTCGATGGGCTACGACAAGCCCGACCTCGGGTTCGTCATCCACCTCGGCGCCCCGTCCTCGCCGGTCGCGTACTACCAGGCGATCGGGCGCGCGGGCCGCTCCGGGCAGGACACCGACGTTGCCGTGCTGCCGACACCGACCGACGAGCGGCTGTGGCGCCACTTCGACGTGGCCGGCATCCCAACCGAACGCGAGGTCGACCAGATCGTCGCGGCCCTGGACCGCAGCCAGGCGCGCTCGGTCCCGTCGCTCGAGACGGCCGTCAACGTCCGCCGCACCCGGCTCGAGCTGCTGCTCAAGGTGCTCGACGTCGAGGGCGTCGTCGAGCGGGTCGAGGGCGGCTACCTCGCGACCGGCCGGCCCTACGTCCACGACGACGTCCGCTACCGCCGGCTGCTCGAGGGACGGCGCGCCGAGCACGAGGTGATGCGCCGCTACCTCGACCCGGCCACGACCGAGTGCAGCATGCAGTTGCTGACCGCCGCGCTCGACGACCCCGCCGCCGAGCCGTGCGGCCGCTGCGGGCGCTGCACCGGCAAGCCGCTCGAGGTCGTCCCGTCGGACGAGGTGGTGGCGGCCGCCCGGGCGCACGTGCGCAACCGCGAGCTGCCGGTGATCCCGCGCCGCCGGTGGCCGAGCGGTCTGGACCGGCTCGGTCACGACCGGCGCGGCAACCTCCCGAAGGAACAGCAGGCCGCCGAGGGCAGGGCGCTGTCGGGACCCGACGCGTCCGGGTTCGGCCCACAGGTCACCGCGCTGCTCGAGCTGGCCCGGTCGGGCGCGGACGAGGCCGGCGTGGTTGCGCACCCGGCGTTCGACGAGGTCGTGGACGGCTGCGTGAAGCTGCTCGCCCGCTGGGACTGGCCGCGACGGCCCCAGGCGATCGTGGCGATGCCGTCGGCGACCTTCGGGGTGCTGACCCGCGCCGTCGCCGACCGGATCGGCGAACTCGGCCGGTTGCCGGTGCACCACGAGGTGGTGACCAAGCTGGACACCCCGCCGCAGGCCGAGTTCGACAACTCGGCGTTCCAGGCCGCCAACGCGCTCAGCAGCCTGCAGCGCACCGGCGAGGTCCCGAGCGGACCGGTCCTGCTCGTCGACGCGGTGACCGACTCGGGCTGGACCCTGACGGTGGCCACCGTGCTGCTCGCCGAGCGGGGGGCCGGACCGGTGCTGCCGCTGGTGCTGTCGTCGGCGACCGCGGGCTGAGCCCCACCGGCGACCGCCTAGCCTCGAGCGCATGAGCAGACCCACCACGATGGCGGACATTGCGGCGCGGGCCGGCGTCACCGTGGCGACCGTCTCGCGCGCACTGACCGAGCGGACCGCAGCTTCACTGCGCCCGGAAACGGTCGCGCGGATCCGCGCTGTCGCCGACGAACTCGGCTACCGGCCCAACCAGCTGGCCCGCGGCCTGCGCACCCGGCGATCCTCGACGCTCGGCATGCTGGCGCCCGACCTGACCAATCCGTTCATGCCGCCGGTGGTCCGAGCCGTCGAGGAGGTGCTGAGGGCCGCCGGCTACACGCTGATCGTGGCGAACACCGACAACGAGCCCGACCGCGAGGCGCGACTGCTGCAGACGATGGTCGACCGGCAGGTCGAGGGACTGGTGCTGGCTACGGCTCGCCTCGACGCGAGCTGGCGCGTCGATCGGAGTACCACCCCCGTTCCGGTGGTGCTGGTCAACCGCAGCAGCCGGTTCGACCTGCCGACCGTGGTCCCCGACGACGCCCAGTGCATGGGGCTCGCCGTCGACCACCTGCTCGACCTCGGCCATCGCCGCATCGGGCACGTCGCGGGACCGCGGGGGATCTCGACGGGGCGCGACCGGGCCGAAGCCTTCGAACACCACCTCGGCGCAGCAGGCCACTTCGACCCCGAACGGGTCGAGGACACCGAGCGTCTCACCGTCGACGAGGGGCGTCGCGCGTGTGCCCGGCTGCTCGACCGCCACCCCGACCTCACCGCCATCGCCGCGGCCAACGACCTCCTCGCGATCGGTTGCCTGCGCACCCTGCGCGAGCGCGGGCGTCGCGTGCCCGAGGACGTGTCGCTGGTGGGCTTCAACGACATGCACTTCGTCGATCTGCTCGATCCACCGCTCACGACCGTCCGCGTACCGCAGCGCGAGTTGGGTCGGGCCGCGGCCGAACTGGCGCTGGCGCTGGTCACCGATCACGGCACGACCGCGACCGCCGCCATGGTGCGGCTGCCCGGCACGCTCGTGGTGCGCGGTTCCACCTGCCCGCCGTCCGCCTGAGCGGCCCATCCCCACCCCGCCGGGGAGCTGCCCGTTGACCGAAGACGTCGCGAAGCGTATCGTGTAATCGATTGCACAGGCACTATGGCCGAGTATTCGCCCGGCCGACCACGACATGGGAGCACGCCCGATGCAGCAGCAGATCAGCTATGTCCCCATCGACGACATGGACGACCGCATGCGCGAGGAGATGGCGCGCTGTGCCCGCGAGGGCACCCCGCGGCCCGAGAGCAGCGCCGTCCGCGCCCATGTGCCGGCGGCGTTCTGGTTCTTCGCCGACTCGTGGAAGGCCCTGTTCCGCGAGGGCATCGTCGACCACGCGATCAAGGACCTGTGCCGCGTCTACATCTCGCGCACCGTCAAGTGCGAGTACTGCGGCAACCAGCGCTCGGAGAAGGCACTGTCGGCCGGGCTCGAGGAGGCCCAGTACGACGACCTGCTCAACTTCGAGTCCTCGGACGTCTACGACGACAAGCAGAAGGCGGCGCTGGCCTACGCGCAGGCGATCGCCTGGGGCCCGGGCAGCACCGACCTCGAGGCGATGTGGGCCCGCGTCAAGGCCCACTTCAGCGAGCCGGAACTGGTCGAGCTCGGTTGCGCCATCGGCCTGACGCTCGGCCAGCAGAGCTGGATCCGGCTGCTCGGCATCGACCACCACCAGTTCATGGCCGGGACCGCCGCGTCGATGGCCCCGGGCTTCGAGTCGGCCGAGTCGCTGGAGCAGAGCAAGTCGGACGAGCAGTACTGGGCACACAGCCACTGAGCCCGGCGATGACGCAGATCGAGGGGTCGATGCGCACGGGTCAGCGGGTCCGCGTGCTCGAACACGTCGCCGACGGCAACCCACGGACGCCGCGCTACCTGCGCGGGTGGACCGGCACGGTCGTGCGCTGTCACGGGATCGTCGACAACCCGCTGGACCACCACGAGCCCTACCCGCCGCTGTACTCGGTGCTGTTCGACTTCGACGATGGTCGCCAACGCCACGACCAGGTCCTCGCCGACCTGCACGAGGAGTGGCTCGAGCCGGCCCCCGACGGCCGGTGACGTCGCGCCCGGTCAGCCCAGCACGAGGAACAGCGACCCGGAGACGGTGAGCACGGCGCCGACCAGGACGCGTTGCAGCGCCGTGCCGCCGAGACGGTCGCCGCCGATGCGCGAGGCCAGGATGACCACGGTGATCGGCGTCAGCTGCAGGATGGCGAGCACGGTCGCGACCGCCGTCAGGTCATAGGCCGTCCACTGCATCCAGATGGCCGACGAGGCCGCGACGCCCGTCACCAGCAGCAGGTTGCGGGTCCGGGCATCGATCGGCGTCCTGCTCGCCCGGCCCTTGGTGAGCACGACCCCGAGGGCGTAGACGAGCGCGCTGGCGAGCATGCCGAGTCCCGCACCCGCGGTGGGCGAGGGCAGCCCTTCGAGCCCCTGGCGGATCAACACCGGCGACGACGACCAGCACAGTGCCGTTGCGAGTCCGGCGGCGATGCCCAGTCGGGTCTGACGGGGTGGGGTCGCGGTGGTGACGCCGCTGCGGGCGCTGACGATCCAGACACCGACCACCACCAGCACCAGGCCGGCGAGGTCGCCCGATGACAGTGGCTCGTCGAGCAGGGCGGCGGCGATCAGGGCCCCGAACAGCGGCACGGTGCCGATCAGGATGCCGGCGCGTGCGGCCCCCAGCCGTACCTGGCTCCAGGCGAGGAAGGTCCAGCCACAGAAGAAGTGCACGAAGCCCGCCGCCGCACAGAACAGCAGCGCCGAGAGGGGCGCCGCGGGCACCAGTGCGAGCCCGCCGGTCAGCCCGGCGGCGACCATGAGCAGCGCCGCCCCGACCGCGAGGATCGAGGCCGTGCCGCGGTAGACGTCGACGGTCTGCAGGGCCCGGCGGTTGACCAGTTGGTAGATCGCGAACCCGATGGCGGCACCCAGCGCCGGTAGGACCCCTGCCATGCGCGCGCCTCCCAGCCCGGCCATCGAAGCGCGCACGCTAGCTGGCCGGGTCCTCCGCGTGCAATCGTTTGCTACCCCAGTCCCTCACGCAGAACCGGGCACGACATGCAGCGCGGACCGCCTCGACCGCGGGGCAACTCGTAGGACGGGATGGTGTGGACGGTGATCCCGGCGGTGTCGAGGATCTCGTTGGTCGCGACGTTGCGCTCGTACGCGACGACCACGCCCGGTCGGAGCGCCAGGGTGTTGTTGGCGTCGTTCCACTGTTCGCGCTCAGCCCGGACCGACCCGAGGGACGGCTCGATCGCGCGGGCGTGATCGAGGCCGGCCGCCCAGGCCAGGCCCTGGACGAACCCGTCGTGCTCGGCGACGTCGAGGCCCCCGTCGGAACGCGGGGTGAGCGCGTAGGCGCGCAGGCTGGCCGTCATCGTGGGGTAGGTGATGAACGCGTCGACGTCGACCTGGGTCACGATCGTGTCGAGGTGCATGGCGGCCCGCACCTTCGGCAGGTCCACCACGAGCACGCGGTCGACCACGTCCGCGGCGAACAACGCGGTGGCGAGCGCCTCGACCCCCGCCGGGGTGGTGCGCTCGGACATGCCGATCGCCATGCCGCGCTCCCCCACCACCAACAGGTCCCCACCTTCGAAGGTGGACGGGAAGTACTCGGTGACCTCGCCGCCGAACCAGATCGGGGCCTCCGCGAACCGCGGGTGGTGGGTGTAGATGGTGCGCAGCAGGTCGGTCTCGCGCCGCCGGACGAGGCGGTTCATCGGCGAGAGCACGACGCCCTCGCCGATCCAGGCCGAGGAGTCGCGGGTGAACACGGCGTTCGGCAACGGCTGCAGCAGCATCTCGGACGGGCCGCTGACCGTGGTGACCAGGCCCTCCCCCCGACCGACCTCCTCGACGGTGACCCCGCCGATCAGGTGCTCGACGAGTTGTTCGGGCGGGTTGTCGAGCAGCAGCCGCCGGATGCGGCCGACCGCCTGTGGGCCGCAGTCGCGTGCGGTGACGTGGCGCTCCACCACCGCGCGGGCGACCTCGGGGTCGGCCACCACCTCGGCGAGCAGTTGCGCCACGTAGAGCACCTCGACGCCCTGGTCGCGCAGCAGGTCGGCGAAGGCGTCGTGCTCCTGCTGGGCGTGTTCGACCCAGAGCAGTTCGTCGAAGAGCAACTGGTCCATGTTGGTCGGCGTGATCCGCTCGACCTCGACGCCGGGGCGGTGCAGCAGCACCGTGCGCAACGGCCCGACCTCGGAGCGGACCGACGGGGATGCGTCCTCCATCGTCACTCCCCCCAGCCCGGCGACGACGAGCCGGTTCCCAGTCGTCCACGCGGCTCGAACCAGCGGCCCTCGACGGGCAGCAACTCGAGGGTCAGACGCGGCAGCGGCTCGCCGAACAGGCCCTCGATCGTCTCGAGGTCGACGAACCGGAGCCCCTCGGCGGTGGACAGGCCGCCGGCGAACTCGGCGAAGCCGAGCACGCTGACCGCGACGCCATGGTCGGCCAGTTCGGTCAGCGGCTCGAGGAACGCGCGGGCGTCGTTGGAGCCGACGTAGACGGCGTCGAGGTCACCTTCCTCGAAGCGGTCCCAGAGGTGGCCGATCATGTCGTCGTCGACGTCGCTCTCGCCGTGCTTCGGCTTGGCGAAGACGCGGTAGCCCTGTTCGAGCAGCCACATCACCCAGCCGCGCATGGGTCCGGCGACGTGTGGTGCCACGTTGACGAACACTGCCGCCTCGACGTCGTCGTCGGGTTCGGCGTGGTCGACCAGCCAACTGCCGAGGACGGCCAGGTCGGGCCGTTCCTTGGGGGTCGGCTTGCCCTCGATGATGTTGGCCAGCGTCATGTCGACGTTGGGTGCGTCCCAGACCAGCACGTGACGTCCCACGCGGGCTCCTGTCCTTCACGCGGCGAGGGGCGCACCCTACGTCGCCCGGGCTGCCCTGCGGACGCGGACGTGGCACGATCGGCCCTCGCCCGCGCCGTGCGTCCGGCGCGACGTCCCGACCGTGAGGTGTGCCGTGGCCCTGCTCCCGTCCGAGGTCGACGACTACCTGACCGCCCTGGCCGGCGTCGGCCTGTCCGACGTCGTGCTCGACGAGATGGAGGCGCGGGCCCGCGAGCACGGCTTCCCGATCGTGGGGCGTGCCGTCGGCCGCCACCTCGAACTGCAGGCTCGGGCGATCGGCGCGCGTCGGGTGATGGAACTCGGCAGCGGCTACGGCTACTCGGCCTACTTCTTCGCCCGGGCCGTCGGCGAGGAGGGTCAGGTGGTCTGCACCGACGGCGATCCCGACAACGCCGCCCACGCCGAGCGGTACCTGCGGCGCGCCGGCCTGTGGGACCGGATCGACTACCGCGTGGGTGACGCGCTCGGGAGCTTCGCGGCGGTCGACGGCGAGTTCGACGTCGTGTACTGCGACATCGACAAGCCCGGCTACCCCGACGCCTGGGAGGCCGCACGCGACCGTGTCCGGGTCGGCGGGATGTTCATCTGCGACAACACGCTGTGGAGCGGCCGTGTCGCCGGGCTGGTCGTGGAACCGCAGGAATACGACCGCGTGACGCCGGCGATCATGGCGATGACCCGGGCCGTGGCGGACGACGACCGCTACGTCACCTCGCTGGTGCCGTTGCGCGACGGCGTGCTGGTCGCCCTGCGAATCGCCTGAGGGGGCGCTTCAGTCGGCGGCGCGGAACTGCAGGCCGGTGTCGCTGCGCGTCGCGTGCAGGGTCAGCACGTCGCCCTCCACCTCGGCGGTGAACGCGTCGTCGACGACGCTGGCGATGGCCTGCTGTTCGGGGTCGTCGTGGAAGCAGGCCGCGTCGGGGTCGGCGTACTCGAAGGCCGACTCGGTGACCCGGTACTCGCTGCCCTGTTCGACCCACCTGGCCTCGATGTCGAGGCAGGACGAGGTGAGCGTCAGGGTCCCGTCACCGAGTGTGAGCTCGGCGGTGTCCATGGCCGACGCGACGGCGCCATCGGGTCCCTGGCCGTTGATCACCGACTCGAGGGTCCAGGTGGTTCCCAGCAGCTCGGCGGTCGGTGCCTCCGGCTCGCGTTCGAACACCAGCCGCTCGTTCGGGCCTTCGAGAGTGAGCCGTTCATCGTCGACCGTGAACGTGTCCACGCCGGCCAGTGCGTCGAGGTAGCCGGCCTCGAGGTCCATCACCGGCGCTTCGCAGCCCATCTCGGTGCCGCCGAGGTTGTCGAGATCGATCTGGTCGCCGTCGACCTCGACCAGGCCGAACCAGTGGTTGCAGAACGACACGCCGCCGGCCTCGTCGGCGTCGGGTTCGATCAGCAGCGTCGCCCGGGCGGCGCTGCCGTCGAGCGATCCGGCGCGCGACTCGCCCTCGACCAGGACCCAGGTGACGCCTTCGAGGTCGGCGCGCGCCTCGGAGCCGACTTCGCCGCAGCCGGCGAGCGCCAGGGCGGACAGGGAGGCGAGTGCAAGGAAGGTGCGCATGCCGGTGGGACGTCGCCGGACCAGCAACGGTTCCGCCGGCCGGGAACGCACGGGCGGGCTGGGGGGCAACGAGTGAGCGCAGCGAGCGAGAAGGGGGACCCAGCCCATCAGATGACCACCGGCCCGCGGCTGGCGACGAGGTAGACGCCGGCGACGACCACGACGGCGCCGAGCAGGCGGACGGGATCGACCGCGGCGCGCGGGCCCACGAGCCCGGTCGCCTCGGCCGCGAAGCCGAGCAGCAACTGCACGCCGGTGACGATCGCGAGGGTCGAGGCGAGGCCGAGGCCACCGACGGCGACCGCGATGCCGGTGACCAGCAACATCCCCGCGACGCCGGCGAGCAGGATCCACGGTGCCTGGCGGACCGCCGCCAGCTCGAAGCCGAGCCGGGGCGCGACGAGCACGCCGACGACCCCGAACACGAGGCCGCCGAGGTGGACCCAGACGGCGGCCACGAACGGGTTGAGTGTCTGTCCGGCGCTGCCGATGATCGCCGACTGGATCGCGATCAGGGCACCGGCGAACAGCGCGGCGAATACGGCGAGCGACACGACACGGCCTTCGTCGACAGGTGCAAGAAGCCAAGCCCTCAAGCCTACTGACCGGCGGTCCGCTCCCCCGTCACGCGTGGACGTGCCGCCGACGATGACCAGTCAGGCAGACGCAATCGCCGGCTCGCGCGCCCCGGGTAGAGGAATCGTCGGCAGAGCATCAGAAACAGGCGGCGGCGAGGTAGGCGTAGGGGTTGACGGGCGCGCCCCCGCCGGGCTTGCGCTCGAAGTGGATGTGCGGCGCGCCGCCGCGGGCGTTGCCCGAGTCGCCGTTGAACGCGATGTGGTCGCCGGCCTGGACGCGGGTGCCGAGGGCGCCCAGGGGCGCCCGCCCCTGCAGGTGGGTGTAGTAGTACAGGTTGCCGTCATCGCCCTGCAGGTAGATCGAGATGCCACCGAGGCCGCCATTGGTGTGGCGCGCGATGACACCGCTCGTGATCGCGTACACCTCGGCGCCCATCGGCCCGAACACGTCGGTGCCCTTGTGGCGACGACCGCCCGAGCGTGGGTCGCCCCAGGTGTCGCGGAAGTGGGTGACGGCCGGGTTCATCGGGCAGGCGTAGACGCCCTGCTGGCCTTCGCGGTCGATCTCGCGCTGCCGGTCGGCGCGTTCTTGCAGTGACGCCAGGCGGGACTCGGCGTCGGACAGGCGGTCGGCGAGATCGGCCTGCAGGACGTCGAGTTCGGCTTCGAGCACCTCGAGGTCAGCACGCCGGGCGGCCGCGAGCTGGCTGGCCTGGTCGAGGGAGGCGCGGATCGCGACGGCCTCTTCGAGGCTGGCGCCCTGCCGCTGCTGGAGTGCAGCGATCAGCCCGGCCCGCTCGACCGCGTCCTGGGGTCCCTGGGCGGCGAGCAGGGTGTGCAGCGTGGACGTCGAACCGTGTTTGAACACCGACCGCGCCCGGTCGACGAGCAGGTGGGTCAGCCGGTCCGCCTCGGTCTCGAGGTCGTCTTCGCGACGCTCGAGCGCCGCCAACTCCGCGTTGGTCTCCTCGACACGGGCCCAGACCTGTTCGTAGCGCTCGGTCGCGGCCTCGAGGTCGCCGCGCAGCCCCTCGACGTGGTCGCGGACGTCGTCGAGCTCCTGCGCCGCCCAGGCAGGGTGGGCCCCGGCAGCGAGGTCCGCGGTGGTGGTCGCCGCCAACACCAGCACGCCCGCCACCGACAGCGACCGCAGTGCGGACGAGCGGCGCGGAACGTTCATGGCGACCTCGGCGCAGGCGGCGCTTGGCGACGAGCGACCCGGGACGGACCTCGGCGCGCCCATCCCCGGCGCGGTCGAGCCACGAGCCACGAGACGTGAGCTAACCCGAACCTGCAGCCCGGCTCAAGTCGTTGGAGGCGACGGACGTCGGTTCCGATCGCCCGATCGGGCCGGGTTACGCTCGGATTCGTGGGAGGTGCTTCGTGAGCGCAGACGGCAACGGTCCCGGCCCGGTACGGGCGGCAGGTGGCGACGACGCGGCGTCGGAGGTGACCCGCGACCGTCCCTGGTTGATGCGGACCTACTCGGGTCACTCCTCGGCGGCGGCATCGAACGCGCTGTATCGCAGCAACCTCGCGAAGGGCCAGACCGGCCTGTCGGTCGCCTTCGACCTGCCGACCCAGACCGGCTACGACAGCGACCACGTGCTCGCCCGGGGCGAGGTCGGCAAGGTCGGCGTGCCGGTCACCTCGCTCGACGACATGCGCACGCTGTTCGCCGACATCCCGCTCGAGCAGATGAACACCTCGATGACGATCAACGCCACCGCGATGTGGCTGCTGGCGCTGTACGTCGCGGTCGCCGAGGAGCAGGGCGCCGACGTGTCGCGGCTGGCCGGCACCACCCAGAACGACATCATCAAGGAGTACCTCTCGCGCGGGACCTACGCGTTCCCGCCCGAACCGTCGCTGCGACTGACCACCGACGTGGTGGCCTACACGGTCACGCAGATGCCGAAGTGGAACCCGCTCAACATCTGCAGCTACCACCTGCAGGAGGCCGGGGCAACGCCGGTGCAGGAGGTCGCGTTCGCGCTGGCGAACGCGATCGCCGTCCTCGACGTCGTCCGCGAACGCGGGCAGGTCCCCGACGAGGCATTCCCCCAAGTCGTCGGGCGGATCTCGTTCTTCGTCAACGCCGGGATCCGGTTCGTCGAGGAGGTCGCCAAGATGCGCGCCTTCGTCGAGTTGTGGGACCGCATCACCCAGGAGCGCTACGGGGTCACCGACCCGAAGCTGCGCCGCTTCCGCTACGGCGTCCAGGTGAACTCGCTCGGCCTGACCGAACAGCAGCCCGAGAACAACATCGCCCGCATCCTGATCGAGATGCTCGGCGTCACGCTGTCGAAGGACGCCCGCGCACGGGCGGTGCAGTTGCCGGCCTGGAACGAGGCCCTGGGCCTGCCACGTCCGTGGGACCAGCAGCTCAGCCTGCGGATGCAGCAGGTCCTCGCCTTCGAGACCGACCTGCTCGAGAACGACGACCTGTTCGAGGGGTCGGTCGTGATGGAGCGCAAGGTCGCCGACCTGGTCGAGGGCGCACAGGTCCTCCTCGACGAGGTCCTCGAACGCGGCGGGGCGATCGCCGCGGTGGGCTTCATGAAGTCGGAACTGGTCGCCTCCAACGCCGCGCGGCTGCGACGCATCGAGTCCGGCGAACAGCAGGTCATCGGCGTCAACGCCTTCACCACCGGCGAGCCGTCGCCACTGGTCGACGACGAGGGCGGCATCCTGGTCGTGGACGACGCGGCCGAGGCCGAGCAGTTGGCCCGCCTCGAGGCATGGCGGTCGTCACGCGACGACGCGGCGGTGGCCGCCGCCCTGGAGGGGTTGCGGACCGCTGCCCGGACCGATGCCAACCTGATGGAGGCGTCGATCGCCTGTGCCCGCGCCGGCGCGACCACCGGCGAGTGGTCGGGGGTGCTGCGCGAGGTGTTCGGCGAGTACCGCGGGCCGACGGGCGTCGGCGAGCAGGCGCTGGCGGCCGGCGGGGCGTTGTCGAGCCAACTCGACGAGGCCCGCCGGCGGGTCCGTGACGTCGAGACCCGCCTGGGCCGCAAGCTGCGCATCCTGGTCGGCAAGCCGGGCCTCGACGGCCACTCCAACGGCGCCGAACAGGTCGCGATCCGGGCCCGCGACCTCGGCATGGAGGTCGTCTACGAGGGCATCCGGTTGACCCCGGAGCAGATCGTGCGCGCGGCCGTCGACGAGGACGTCCACGTCGTGGGGCTGTCGATCCTGTCGGGTTCGCACCTCTCGCTCGTGCCCCAGGTCGTCGAGGGGCTGCGCCGCGAGGGCCACGACGTACCGGTCGTCGCCGGCGGCATCATCCCGGCCGCGGACGCCCGCAAGCTGCGCGAGGCCGGCGTGGCCGCGGTGTTCACCCCGAAGGACTTCGAGTTGACCGACCTGCTGGTCCAGGTCGCCGAACTCGCGGCCGCGGGTGCGTCGGCCGGCTAGCGACGGCCGGTCGTCCGGTGGACGGGGGACCAGTCCATCGTGACGATTTCGCGCGCACCCGCTCAAACTGCGGACTGCGGCTGCCGATGGATACGGCACGCCTGACGCGTGGCACCCGACGGAACGGGGCCATCAGCGCGCTCGGGTCGAACCGTAAGGGACATGGATGTCCGCGCCGTTCATCGGCGGGCCGAACCGGCTCGCGCGCACCGCCCTCGCCGCACTGACCACGCTGCTGGTCATGGTGCCGGCCCTTCCTGCTGCCGCCGCGCCTGCGGGGGACGGCCCCACCGAGCGGATCCTGGTCGCCTACGACCGGGACGTCATCGTCCCCGCGAGCGCCTCACCGGCGCCGGTGACCGCCCGCATCGCGCCGTTGGGGGTGCAGGTCCTCGAGGTGCCGTCCGGCGAGGTCGACGCGCTGCTGCGCCGGCTCGCGGCCGATGACCGGGTGCGGTGGGCGGAACCCGACGTCGAGGTCCGCGCGGACGTCGTCGCGCCGAGCGACCCGTTGTGGCGCCAGCAGTGGGGGCCTGCGCGCATCGGCACGGCCGACGCGTGGGAGCACACCACGGGCAGCCGCGAGGTCACCGTCGCCGTCCTCGACAGCGGTGTCGACCCGGGCCACCCGGACCTGCGTGGGGCGGTGCTGCCCGGCCGCTCGTTCGTGCCCGGCACCACCGCCGCCCTCGACGACAACGGCCACGGCACCTCGGCTGCCGGGATCGTGGCGGCACGCGGCGACAACGGCGAGGGCATCGCCGGGGTGTGCTGGTCGTGTCGGATCCTGCCGGTCAAGGTGCTCGACAGCGGGGGCTCGGGCACCATGTCTGCCGTGGCGGCTGGCCTGGTCTGGGCCGCCGACCAGGGCGCCCAGGTCGCCAGTCTCAGCCTGAGCAGCACGGGCACGAGCCGTGCCATCTCCGACGCCGTCGACTACGCGCGCGCCAAGGGCATGCTGGTCTTCGCCTCGGCGGGCAACACCGGCACCAGCCAGATGCGCTACCCGGCCGCGCTGCCGGGCGTGATCTCGGTGGCGGGCACGACCAGCAGCGACGCCCGCTACGACTGGTCCACGTACGGCACCTGGGTCGACCTCGCCGCGCCCGGCTGCAACCTCACGACCCGCAGCGGCGGTGGCTACGCCTCGTTCTGCGGGACCTCGTCGGCGACGCCGCTGGCGGCCGGTGCCGCGGCCCTCGCCCTGTCGGTCTCCCCCGCGGTGTCGACCTCCGAGGTCGCGGACGCGCTCCTCGCCACGGCGGCACCGGTGCGGTTCCCGCTCGGCGGCGGGCGTGTCCGGCTCGACGCCACCGTCGCCCGTGTGGCGGCTGCCCTCGAACCCGCGCCCGGCGAGGACGTCCCGGGGACCCCGGCGGCCGCGCCCGGCGAGCCCGAGACGGCGACGCCGAGCGCGTCGGCCCGCACGATCACGCGCGCCTGCCCGAGCGCGGACGCCGCAGCCGCCGCGGCCGCCGCGGCCCGCATCGGCGTCCACGGTGTCGCGGCCGGCTGCCTCGACGCCTGGGAGATCGGCATCTTCCCGCTCGACCGCTTCGACCCCTCGCGGCCGCTGACCCGGGCCGAGTTCGCCGGCCTCCTCGGGCGCATGCTCGACGCGACCGGGCGGACGGAGGTGCCGGCCGTGCCCGCCGGATTCACCGACCTCGACGCACACCCGCGGCGCCCGGCGATCGAACGCCTGGCCGGTCTCGGGGTCATCGCCGGGTTCGGTGACGGGACGTTCCGGCCGGACCAGCCGATCCGTCGCGACCAGATGGCGACGCTGATGGCACGGGTCGCGGGCGGCCGCTACGAGGTGTCGCTGCCGAACGGTGCCGGACCCATGTTCCGCGACGTCGGTCCTGGCGCAGCCCACTTCGAGGCGATCGGCCAACTCGCGGCCACGGGGGTGACCACCGGCGTCGGCGCCGGCCTCTACGACCCGGCCGGGCTCGTCACGCGGGGCCAGACGGCGACGTTCGCGGCGCGTCTGCTCGACTTGCTCATCGCCGAGGGCCGGGTCGACGCCCAGGCCCGCTGACGCGCCCGTTCAGACCTGGGCCTCGGTGTCGAAGCGGAAGCCCCGGTCGAGCAACTGCTCGGCGAACCGGGTGATCTCGTCGGCGGCGTCGCCGGGCAGCGCCGACTCGAGCGTCCGGGAGAAGTCGAGGGCGGTCGCGTTGATCTCGATGTCGAAGCGGGCGGTGTCGCCGGTCGGGCCGAACAGCGACGGCTCCCCGGCGGTGGCCTCCATGAGCGCGAGCCAGGCGTCGAGGTGGGCGAGGTAGACCTGCCGCACCTCGTCGGCCGGGGCGGTCCTCAGCGGCTCATCGAGGGCGCCACGCGCCTCGGTCAGGGTGCCGGCGCCCGTCTCGGCGGCGCTGCGCACGGCGGCGAGGAACGGGTCGGGGTCGTCGGTCCCGGCCAGGGCGAAGGCCTCGGCGAGGTCGGCCTGGAACCGCATCATCGTGCGCTCGGATGCCTCGACGCCGCGCAGGACGGTCGCGAAGTCGGCGTCGCTGCCCGTGAACCGGGCCGGGTCGGGCGCCTCGAGGGTCGCCTCCGGGTCGGGTGCGACGTCCGGGTCGCCGGGATCGGCGACGTCGGGGTCGACGCCCTGGGCCGCGTCGCCATCGGGTCGGTCGAAGACACCGGCCCACAGCAAGCCGACCGGGACGGCGACGAGCAGCGCGACCACCGCGACGACACCGACGGCACGCCGGCGCCGACGACGTCGCGCGACCCATGGCGGCGGAGGCGGGCCGTCCGCGTCGGGCGCGTCCGGGACCGCGGTCGGCGCACCGGCGGCCCAGGGCCCGTCCTCCGGCGGGTCCCACGGGTGGCGTCGTGCGTCCTGCTCGTCCACGTGCCGTCGACCTCTCGCGCCCGGCCTCCTCAAACGGTACCGACCGACGGCCGGGTGACGCGGCGGGCACGCCGGTCGCGACCGATTCGCGCGGCTCAGGGGCGGTGCAGTGGGTAGCCGGCTTCTTCGAGGGCCGCCTGCAACCTCGCGACGTGGTCGTGACCGCGGGTCTCGAGTTCGAGCACGACCTCTACCTGGCCGAGCCGCAGCCGGTTCTCGAGACGGTGGTGGGACACGCCGACGACGTTGGCGCGCTGGTCACCGACCAGACGCAGCAGCCGCGACAGCTGCCCGGGGGTGTCGGGGACCTGGGTCCGCAGCGTGACGTAGCGGCCCTCGGTGGTGAGGCCGCCGGTGACCAGGTGCTGCAGCATGAGCGGGTCGATGTTGCCGCCGGACAGGGTGGCCACGGTGGCGTGGTCGCGGGTGACCTCGATGCGCCCGGCGAGCAGGGCGGCCACGGCCGCGGCACCTGCGGGCTCGACGACGAGTTTCGCGCGCTCGAGCAGCAGCACGACCGCGCGGGCGATCTCCTCGTCGTCGACGGTCACGACCTCGTCGACCAGTGCCTTGACGTGCGCGAGCGTCAACTCGCCCGGCCGCTTGACCGCGATGCCGTCGGCGATGGTGTCGCAGGTCGGCAACGTCAGCGGCTCGCCCGCCTCGAGCGAGGCGGGGAAGCTGGCCGAGCCGCTGGCCTGCACCCCGACGATGCGGATGTCGGGCCGCAGCGCCCGCAGGGCGACCGCGATCCCCGAGAGCAGCCCGCCCCCGCCGAGGCAGACCACGACGGTGCCGACGTCGGGGACCTGGTCGAGGATCTCGAGGCCGATCGTGCCCTGTCCCGCGATGATGTCGGGATGGTCGAACGGATGGACGAACACCTGGCCGTGGGCATGCGCGTCCCCGAGCGCGGTCTGCAGCGCCTCGTCGAAGGTGTCGCCCTCGAGCCGGACCTCGGCGCCGTAGGCCTGCGTGGCGTCGACCTTGGGCAGCGGCGCTTCGCGCGGCATCACGACCGTCGCCCGCACGCCCTGCAGCGCAGCCGCCAGCGCGACGCCCTGCGCGTGGTTGCCGGCCGACGCGCAGACGACGCCGTTGGCGCGCTCGCGCTCCGACAGGCGGGCGATGCGGTTGTAGGCACCGCGCAGCTTGAACGACCCCGTCCGCTGCAGGTTCTCGCACTTGAGCCAGACGTCGCCGCCGATCAGTTCACCGATTGCCCGCGAGCGCTCGACCGGCGTGGTCATGGTGATGCCCTCGAGCCGCCGACGGGCATCGCGGATGGCATCCAGCGTGACGAGTTCCACGGGCGTACCTCGGTCGGGGCGGACCGAGCCTAACGGCGGGGGACGGCACCGCAGCGCGAGCGTTCGCGGCCGCACATCACGTGGCTGCGCGTGACCCCGCGGCGTGCGGTCTCCGAGGAGTGGTCGCTCGACCAGCCCGCGATCGCTTGCGCGAGGTCCCGAACGGGCGACAGGAAGCGCCGAGGGTCGCCGTACGGCGTGATCCGAGGAGAGAGACCATGCACGTGCTCGTTCGCATGCTGCCGCGCGGCGGCCAGTTGCGCCCGGAACAGCGGGCGTCGCGTCACCGACTGCTCACGGT
>DATHUR010000051.1:0-11762 GCA_035462025.1 Egicoccus sp.
GCGGACCACGCCGGTCACGGCGACAGCCGCCCCGACCAGTGCCGCGACCGCCAGCACGACGAGCACGGCGGTCACGCGCGGTCCACGGCGCTGACCGGCGTCGGGGCCGGTCGATGCAGGTCCGGGCGGCGGGGTCGTCACGATCCCGCGGACGATACCGGCCACCGGAGCCCCGGTTCCCTGGCGGTAGGGTCACGGCCGCGGTCCGGTCGGCAGATGGATGCCCCATGGAGTTGCGGTGGGTTGAGGCTGCGGGCCGGCGCGCGCCGGTGCTGGTCGACGGCCTCGAGACGGCCCCGCCCGCCGTCCTCGTGCCGGGTCTCAGCGACGGTCTCGCACCGGTGTCGCTGCCCGAGACCCGTCGGCTGCTCGGGTCCGCTCCACTGCCCATGCAGCGGTTCCGCTGTCTCGTGGTGTCCTACCCCGACCCCGTCGCGGACGGGACGCGGCCACCGTCGACCGAAGCGCTCGCCGGCCAGGTCGCGCACCTGCTGGACGGCCTGATCGACCGGCCGGCGTGGCTGTTCGCCCACTCCATGGGTGCCATGGTCGCCCAGCACCTCGCGGCGGCCCGGCCCGACCTCGTCGCCGGAATGGTGCTCTCGGCGGGTACCGCCCGGGCCGACGATCGGCTGCGCGACGTGCTCGCGGACTGGCGGTGTGCCGTCGAGGCGCGCGACTGGCACCGGTTCGCCCGACTCGCGATCGACGCGTCCTACACGGGCGCGGAACGGGCGCGGCGCCGCCTGCTGTTGCGCCTGTCGCCGCCGGCCGGGCATCCCGACGATCGGGTCGCCCGCCACGTCGCCCTGACGGCCGCGGCCCTGGCGCACGACGCAACGGCGGTGCTCGGCGACGTCCGCTGCCCGACGCTCGTGCTCAGCGGCGAACACGATCCGCTGTGCCCGCCCGAGGCCGGCCGCGCTCTGGCCGACCGCGTGCGCGGTGCACGCTTCGAGGTGATGACCGGCCTGGCGCACGGGTTCCCCGAGCAGGCACCCTCGCGGTTCGCCCGCCGCGTGGTCGCGTTCCTCGCCGAGCACGACCAGCCCGATGCCGCGTCCGGCGTGGACCGGGCCTGACCCTCCAAGGAGACTCGCGATGGCGACCCTGGTCGTGGTCACCGGCGGTTCCGCCGGCCTCGGCGCCGCCCTGCTGGCGACGGCACCCGCCGGCGCCTACCGCGTCGACGTGAGCCGTAGCGGTTCGGCACCCGACGGCGGCAGCCACCTCGCCCTCGACCTGGCCGACCCCACCGCGTGGGACGCGTTCGCCACGGCCTTCGAGCGCCTGGTCGCCGAGCAGGCGTGGGAGCGCATCACCGTCATCCACAACGCCGGGGTGATCGAACCGATCGGGTTCGTCGGCGAGGTGGACGCTCACGCCTACCGCCGCCACGTCCTGCTCAACAGCGCGGCGACCCAGATCATCGGGCACGCCGTCCTGGCCGCCGTCCGTGACCTGCCGGTCCGCCGCGAACTCATGCTCATCTCGTCGGGGGCCGCGACCAACGCCCGCGCCGGTTGGGCCGCCTACAGCGCCGCCAAGGCGGCCGGTGACCACTGGGTCCGCGCCGTCGGCAAGGAGCAGCGGATCCGCGGTGGCGTGACCGTGGTCTCGGTCGCACCAGGCGTGGTCGCCACGGCCATGCAGGAGCAGACGCGGGCCGCCGACGAGCGCGACTTCCCCGGCGTCGAACGGTTCCAGCAACTGCACGACGAGGGACACCTGGTGGCGCCCGACGTGGTCGCGCGCCAACTGTGGGCACTACTCGACGACCCGCACGTGGTGACCGGGACGGTCACCGACCTGCGGGAACGCTGATCAGGGCTCGGTTCCGCCGCCGGACCCGTCGCCCGAGCCATCGCCGCCCGAGCCGTCACCGGTCCCGTCGCCCTCGGTCTCCTCGGGGTCGGTCGGACCCGGGACCGGCAGGGTCGGTTCGGGCTCGGGTTCGGTCTCGGTCTCGGTCGGTTCCGGTTCGGGTTCCGGCTCCGGGTTCTGCTCGACGCAGGGCTGGCCCTCGTCGTTGGTGATGTCGACGATGATGTCGGGCTGCGGCTCGGCGTCGGGCGGCGGCGGATCGGCGAACGCGTAGCCCTCGGGGCACTCGGGCTCGGGTTCGGGGTCGGTCTCGACGCAGGGTTGCCCGTCCTCGTTGGTGATGTCGTCGATCACGTCGGGCATCGGGTCGGTGCCCTCGGCCGGCGGGTCGGCGAACGCGTAGCCCTCGGGGCACTCCGCGACCTCCCCGTTCAAGGTCTCGAGGTCGAGGTCGGGTGGGGTGAAGTCCAGCACGTCGAGGCCCTCGACCGCGCGGGCCATGTACTGGCCCCACACGGGCGCGGCGAGACCCCCGCCGGTCGCGTCGCCCTCGATGGGCGAGTTGTCGGCGTTTCCCAGCCAGACGGAGGTGGCCAACTGCGGCACGTAGCCGACGAACCATGCGTCGCGGCTGTCCTGGGTCGTGCCGGTCTTACCGGCGACGGGGCGGCCGATCTGGGCGGCGGCGCCGGAGCCGTTCTCGACGACGCCGCGCAGCGCCTGGGTGACCCCGCGGGCCACCTCGACGTCGATGTCGGCCGGCCCGGTCGTCTCGGCCTCGTAGACCACGGTGCCGTCGGGCGTCTCGACGCGGGTCACCAGATGCGGGGTGACGTGGGTGCCCTCGGCCGCATACGTGCTGAAGGCACCGGCCATCTGCAACGGCGTGAACGAGGCCACACCCAGCGTCAGGCTGCGGACCGGGGTCATCGTCGGCTCGCGCACGGTCTCGCCGTCGCGGGTGACCTCGCGCACGGTCGGCAGGCCGGCACGACGCGCGGCCTCGATGACGTGTTCGCGGCCGGCCTCCTCCTGCATCTGGTAGTAGACGGTGTTGGTCGACGACGCCGTCGCCTGCAGGACGGTCTGCTCGCCCGGGGCGCTGCCGCCGTAGTTGCGGATGAAGACCGGTTCGTCGTCGTCGGGTTCGGTGACCTCGATCTCGGCCGGAGCGTCGAAACGCGAATCCAGGGCCCAGCCGGCCTCGATGAAGGCCTGCAGCGTGAACGCCTTGAACGAGGAGCCGACCTGGCGGGCAGAGCGGTAGGCGTCGTTGCGCTGCTGCACGCCGAAGTCCGGCCCACCGACCAGCGCGCGCACGCCCCCGGTCGCCGGGTCGACGGTCACGATCGCGCCGGTGTCGGTCGGTCCCTCGGCGACGGCCTGCGCCAGGGTCTCCTGCGCAGCCGCCTGCATCCGCTGATCGAGTTCGGTGTGGATGCGGTAGCCGCGGAACAACTGTCCCTGCGCGAACTCGGGCAACGCGGCCAACTCGCGCCGGACGCCATCGAGGAAGTACGCGTTCGGGCCAGCCTCGACGGCGCGCTGCTCGATGACGGGCGGCAGGCCCTGCGCGCGGAGTTCGTCGTGGGTGACCTGGTCGATCCAGCCCTTCTCGAGCATGCCGGCGAGCGACACGCGGCGGCGGGCCTCGGCGCGTTCGGGGTTCTCGAGCGGGTCGAAGTTCTCGGGCGAGGCGATGATGCCGGCCAGGGTCGCGGACTGGTTGACGGTCAGCTCGGTCGCGTCGACGTCGAAGTAGCTACGTGCCGCCGCCTGGACCCCGTAGGCGCCGCGGCCCCAGTAGATGGTGTTGAGGTAGAACTCGAGGATCTCGTCCTTCTCGTAGGCCTGCTCGAGCTTGATGGCGAGCGCGGCCTCCTGGACCTTGCGGGTGTAGGTCTGTTCGGTGCCGACCTCGGTGGCGTTCTTGATGTACTGCTGGGTGATCGTCGAGCCGCCCTGTTGGACCGAGCCCGAGCGCACGTTGGTGAACAGGGCACGCGCGACGCCGGTCAGCGAGACCCCCCGGTGCTCGTAGAAGTCGCGGTCCTCGACGCCGAGCACGGCCTGCCCGACGTGGACCGGCAGGTTCTCGATCGCGACGTCCTCGCGCGAGGCCTGTTCCGGACCGGCGAACCCGGCCACCTCCGCGCCGCTGACGTCGTAGACCACCGATGCGTCGGCGGCGATGTCCTCGGGCAGTGGGACGCGGGAGGCCACGAGGTAGAACACCAGCAGGGCCAGCGCGCCGAGCAGGATGGCCGGCAGGGCCAGCAGGACCACCCACCAGCGCTTGTACCAGGGCTTCTTCTCCGCCTTCTGGCGGCCCTTGGGTGCCTTGCGGGGTGCGGCGGTGCCCTGCTTTCGCGGCGGCGTGGAACGTGAGGCCACGGGAGCGGTCCTTGGACGTACGAGGTGGCGGCGGGCCACGCGATGAGTGTGACGACGGTACCGCGACCAGGGTTGCGACCCGGGGAGATGTGACGCGGCCCGCTCCCCGGGAGCAGGGGGCGGGCCGCGTCGATGCCGATGTCCGTACAGGCCGTTCCGAGCGGGAGCAGCTCAGCACGTGAGGAGCATCGACAAGCTCAGAATGCGGATTCGGGGACGTCCATGAGCCAGCCGTCCTCGTCCTGCGCCTTCTGGCGGCGCAGGGCGACCTTGGCCGGGACGGTGCGCAGGAACCAGCGGGCCGAGGCGACCTTGCCGGTGTAGAAGTCCGTGTCGCCGTTCGCGACGCCTGCACTGAGCTTGTCCTGGGCCACCTCGGCCTGGCGCAGCAGCAGCCAGCCGATGACGACCTCGGCGAGCGAGTACAGGAACTCGGTCGAGTTCAGCCCGGTCTTGTACACCTCGCTGCGCTTGGACTCGTCCATCGACGCCATGGCGTGCTGGATCAGCACGCCGAGGTGCTGCTGGACGTCGTCGAGTGCGGCACCGAGACGCTCACGTTCGGTCGCGAACGCGTCGTCGTCACCGCCGGCCTTGACCAGTTCGCGGACCTGGTCGGCGACCCAGGTCAGGGTCGTGCCCTGGTCGCGGACGATCTTGCGGAACAGCAGGTCGAGCGCCTGGATCGCGGTCGTGCCCTCGTAGAGGGTGTCGATCTTGGCGTCGCGGATGTACTGCTCGATGGGGTAGTCCTGCGTGAAGCCGGACCCACCGAAGGTCTGCAGCGACAGGGCCAGCAGCTCGTAGGCCTTCTCGGAGCAGTAGCCCTTGATCAGGGGCAGCAGCAGGTCCTCGCGGGCGATCCAGCGCGCGTGCTCCTCGGCGTCGTCGGCGTTGAGCTGGGCCTGATCCTGCACCCACCCGCCGAGCATCACCAGGGCGCGCATGCCCTCGGCGTGCGCCTTCTGCTCCATCAGCATCCGACGCACGTCGGGGTGCTTGATGATCTCGACCTTCGGCGCGGTCTTGTCCGCCATCTGGGTCATGTCGGCGCCCTGGACGCGGATCTTGGCGTACTCGAGCGCGTTGAGGTACCCGGTCGACAGCGTCGCCATCGCCTTGGTGCCCACCATCATGCGGGCGTACTCGATGACGAGGAACATCTGCCGGATGCCGTCGTGGATGTCGCCGGCGAGGTAGCCCACGCACGGCGTGCCGTCCTGGCCGAGCGAGAGCTCGCAGGTCGCCGAACCCTTGATGCCCATCTTCTTCTCGACGTTGGACACCCGCACGCCGTTGCGCTCGCCGAGGCTGCCGTCGGCGTCGACGTGCAGCTTCGGGACGATGAACAGCGACAGGCCCTTCGTGCCGGGGGCGGCCTGGGCGGGCGGGTCGAGGACGGGCCGGGCGAGCACGAGGTGGATGGTGTTGTCGTGGGTCTGGGCGTCCGCCGAGGTGATGAACCGCTTGATCCCCTCGAGGTGGTAGACCGCGCCGAGGTCGTCGGCGCCGTTGTCCTCGACCTTGACGGCCCGGGTGACGCCCGCGCCGACGTCGGAGCCGGCGTCGGGCTCGGTCAGCACCATCGTGCCGCCCCAGCAGTTCTCGATCATCGGGCGGCCGAAGCGGGTCTTCTGGCCCTCGGTGCCGACCTGGTCGATGATGGCGCCCATCAGCGCGCCGATCGGCCACAGCATCGCGGTGGCGTGGCCGCCGGCGAGCAGTTCGGTCGCGGCCCAGCGGATCGACGGCGGAGCGCCGAAGCCCCCGAGGTGCTCGGGCAGCGGCAGCAGGTGCCAGCCGGCCTCGTAGAAGGCCTTGAGCGCCCGGTCGAGTTCCTCGGGGATGGTGATGTCACCCTCGGGCGAGAGTTCCAGCGGGGTGCGGTCGGCGGGGACGAACGACTCGGCCCAGATCGACTCGCGGGTGAAGCGGTCGAGTTCGCCCAGCAGCATGCGGGCCTGGTCGGCGTCGACGGCGGCGAAGGGTCCGCTGCCGAAGTAGTCCTCGGCACCGAACACCTCGTAGAGGTTGAACTCGATGTCGCGCAGGTTGCTCTTGTAGTGGCTCACCGGAACGCTTACCTCCCGCGGTGTCGACGCGCCCCAAACTTTGGAACGTCTGCTACATATTGGAGTGTTCACTCCAGATCTGCAAGTCTTCGGGCCAGCGCGACGCGTGGTCGCACGTGCAGGTCCCAACGAGACAGGGGAACAAAGGTGGCGCGGTACCGGGTCGGCCTCGAGACGCGTGAACGGATCCTGTCCGCCACGCGTCGTCTGGTGTCCGAACTCGGCGTCGAGGGTGTGACGCTCAAGGCCATCACGGACGAGGCCGGGGTCGGCGCCGGCAGCTTCTACAACCTGTTCGAGTCGAAGGAGGCCGCCGTCTTCGAGATCGTCCGCGAGGCGATCGAGGCGGTCGACCCCGACCCGGCCGGCGAGGGCACCGACACGCTCGAGGACCTCGTCGACGCGTTCGTGGCGTTCATGACCGACGCCGGCCCCATCGCCCGGATCTACCTGCAACTGGCGGTCGGGCGGGGCCTGGTGGACCCCGCCATCGGTGCCAGGACGCTCCGCAGCCACCGTCGCCGCGTCGAACGCTTCGCCGACGCCGCGCGTCGTCAGGACCCGAGCCTGGGGCGCGGCGACGCCGAGGCCATGGCCGAGTCCCTGCTCGCCGGGCTGACCGGCCTGGGCATCACCGCGCTGCTCGACCCGGGCTTCGACATGGGGGCGCACGCCCGGCGCCTGCTCGCCCGGACGGCGCCGTCCGCTGGCGCCCCCCGCGGACCGTCCCGCGGGCGCTAGTCTGCCGCGCCGTGGACGATCCGAGTCATCCTGACGCCCCGCCGGCCCGGGCCAGCCGGTGAGTGGACCTGTCGGCCTCTTGCTCGTTGCGGTCCTCATCGCCGCGAACGGTCTCTTCGTCGCGATCGAGTTCGCGCTGGTCTCGCTGCGCCGCCCGGTCGTCGAGGAACGCGCCGCCCGTGGCGAACGTCGTGCCCGCATCGTGGTTCGGGAATTGTCTGACCTCTCGTTCGCGCTGTCGTCGGCCCAGTTCGGCATCACGGCGACCTCGTTGCTGGTCGGCTACGTCGCCGAGGAGGCCATCGGCGACACGTTGATCCGGCCCCTGCTCGGGTTGATCGGCCTACCGGAATCGGCCTCACTCGGGCTCGCGGTCGGTATCGCCTTCCTGCTCTCGACCGTGGTCCAGATGGTCCTGGGCGAGTTGTTCCCGAAGAACCTCGCCATCTCGCGCCCGCTGCCCGTCGCGCTGGCCATCGCACCCGTCACCCGTGCGTTCGGCGTCGCGTTCGGCCCGATCATCCGCGTGTTCGACCGCGCCGCCGAACTCGTGACGCGCGTGGTGTTCCGCGTCGAGACGCGGTCCGAACTCGAAGGTGGGCACTCGCTCGACGAGCTGGCCCGCATCATCTATGCGTCCGGCGAGGAGGGCTCGCTGACCGACGAGCAGGCCGAGCTCATGCGTCGCGCGGTCGCGCTCGGCGACACCCGTGTCAGCCAGGTGATGGTGCCGCGGCCCGACGTGGTCTGGTTGTCGTCGGAGGACACGCTCGCCGACCTGCGGCGCCAGGCACGTCACACCGGACACAGCCGCTTCCCGGTGCACACCGGCTCCGAGGACGACGTGCTCGGCTCGGTACATGTCAAGGACCTGCTCGCGGTCCCGCTCGAGGCGCATGCCGCGACGCGTGTCAGCGACGTCGTCGCCCCGGCGCTCGCGGTCCCCGAGAGCGAGTCGCTGCACCAGCTGCTCACGGACATGCGCCGCGAGCGACGCACGTTCGCCGTCGTCATCGACGAGTACGGGGGCACCGCGGGGATCGTGACCGTCGAGGACGTGCTCGAACAACTCGTCGGTGAGATCGAGGACGAGTTCGACCGCGCAGGCCACGACGTGCGCCGTCTGGGCGCCGGCCGCCACCTCGTCCGGGGATCGATGCGGGTCGAACGCCTCGACGACACCTTCGGGATGCAGGTCCCCGAGGGCGAGTACGAGACGGTCGCCGGCCTGGTCCTCGACCGGCTCGGGCACATCCCCGAGCCGGGCGAGCGGATACCGGTGGGCGACTTCGAGATCACCGTCCTGCGGATGGAAGGCGTCCGCATCACCGAGCTCGTCGTCGAACGGCGCACCGCCCATGAGCGGTCGCTGCCGTGAGCGGGCTGCTGTTGGCCACGATGCCCCTGGCGGTCGACGTCAGCGCCGCGGCGTCCGAACCGTTCGACTGGCTGGCGGTCGTCATCGGGATCGTGCTGCTGATCGCCAATGGGGGCTTCGTCGCGGCCGAGATCTCCCTGCTCGCCGCGAGACGCACACGGATCGAGGAAGCGGCCGAGGCCGGCCACCCGGCCGGCGAGCGGGCCCTGCAGGCACTCACCGAGCTGTCGGTCACCTTCTCCGGTGCGCAACTCGGGATCACGATGTGTTCCCTGGGCCTGGGCGCGATCGCCGAGCCCGCCGTGGCCTCGGCGTTCGCCCGTTGGCTGTCCGGCACCTCGTTGCCCGAAGGGTCGGTCGCGGTCGTCGCGTTCGTCCTCGCCCTGTCGCTGGTCGTCTTCCTCCACATGGTCATCGGCGAGATGGCGCCGAAGAACCTGGCCCTGGCGAAGGCCGAGGTCGTCGCGCTCAAACTCGCCCGCGTGTTCGGCTGGTACGTGGCGGCCTTCCGGCCACTCATCCTGCTGCTCAACGGTGCCGCGAACCTGCTCGTCCGCGCCGTCCGCGTCGAACCGGTGGACGAGCACAACCTCGTCCACACGCCGCGTGAGCTCTCGCTCGCCCTGGCCGAGTCCCGGCAGCTGGGGACCATCAGCCACCAGGACGCCCGCGTCCTGGACGCCGCGCTCGGTCTGGCCCAGATCGACGCCGAAGCGGCGATGACGCCGCGGGTCGACCTGGCGGCGCTGCCGGACACCGCGACGCTGGCCGAGGTGCTGGCGCTGGCCGCCGAGACCGGACACACCCGCATCCCGGTGTTCCACACCGACATCGACCACGTCGTCGGCCTGGTGCACGTCAAGGACGCCCTGATCCGCGACGACGCCGAACTCGCCTCGCTGACGGTGGCGGACCTGCTGCGGCCGATCCCGGCGGTTCCCGAGTCCCGCGACCTCGAGCAATTGCTGCGCGACATGCTCGACGAGCGCAGCCACGCGGTCCTGGTCGTCGACGAGTTCGGCGGCACGGCGGGCATGCTGACGCTCGAGGACGTGATCGAGGAGTTGGTCGGCGAGATCGCCGACGAGTTCGACGAGGAGCGCCACGCCCGTGAGGAGGACGAGACCCGGTGGGTCGTGCCCGGCACGATGCGGCGCGACGAACTCGAACGACTGAGCGGGCTGGACCTCGGGGGCGACGCCGAGACCGTGTCGGGGGCCATGGTGGAGCAACTCGGACGGTTGCTCGCGCGCGGGGACCGGCTGGTGACCCACGACGCGTGGCAACTGACGGTGCTGAGCCTCGAGGGACGGCGAGCCGGCGAGATCGAGGTGCGGGCTCCCGACGACGTCCCCACGGCCAGGCGGAGCGCGGGGACCGAGGGCGCCGGCAATGGGCCCGGGGAGCCCGGCCACTAGTCTCGCCGGGCCCCGACACCAGGACGCCGCGTGGCCGAGACCGACCCCGACGTGCGTGCCCGCGCCGCCGCCGCCCTGCGCCGTCTCGGACATGCCCTGATCGCCAACGAGGCGGACGAGGCCCTGCTCGCCCGCGTCGCCGAGACCGCGAACCGGGTCGCCGCCGACCTCGAGGGCCAGCCGCCACGCCAGCGCGACCTGCTCGAACTCAAGCGCCGGATGTTCGACATCGCCGTCCCCGACGGTGCCACCGTCGTCCACTTCGACGAGTGCTTCGTCTCCGGCCCCTGGAACCCGATGGGGATCGCGATCGAGGTGCACCGCGAGGGCGACGAGGCGGTCGCCGAGGTCGAACTCGGGGCCGCCTTCGAGGGCGCACCGGGACGCTCGCACGGCGGCATCGTGGCCGCGATCTTCGACGACGTCCTGGGCTACCTGCTGACCCTGCGCCAGGAACCCGGGTTCACCGGCGAGCTGACCGTTCGCTATCTCGCCCCGACGCCGATCGGGCAGCCATTGCGGTTCCGCGCGCGGGTCGAGGCCGTCGAGGGCCGCAAACTGCAGACCAGCGCCGAGGCCCGCGTCATCGGTCCCGATGGGGAAGGCGACGTGGTCGCGACCGCACGCGCCACGTTCGTCGTCATCGACCTGAGCCGCTTCCGCACCTGAGCGCAGGTCCGTGCCCGTCGTGCGGCGCCCGCGCGGGGTCCCGGTGTCCGGTGACTTCCGGCCCTGCCGAGGTCTCCGCGGTCTCGGGACGCTCGTTGCAGTTGGAGAGAGGGAGTCCCATGCGACGGCTGCGACCCCGGGTCGACACGACCCTGCACTTCGTCGACGAACAGAACCGCGTCGGCTGCAACCGCACCGGCGCGGACGTCAGCGTCGAACTCTGCCTGGCCTGTCCGGCGCTGACGGGCGTCGAGCGGGCCGACGGTGAGGTCCGCGTCATCCACTGCCGCCCCCCGGCGATGACCGTCGGCCCGGACCCGTGGTCGGGGCTGGTCCCGCGGTTCTGACCCCTTTTGGCCTTGACGGGCGTGTGGTGACAGGCTGCCCGGCCTGTCACCGACGCGAGGGCCGACCGGCTTGGGCTTCACACGCGACGAACTGCTGAGCTTCCAGGACGCGACGGTGCCCGACCTCGTCGGGGAAGCGCCGCCGCGGCTGGTGTTCGTCGGCATCAACCCGGGGCTGTGGACCGCGGCGACCCAGACCCACTTCGCCCATCCCGGTAACCGGTTCTACCCGGCCCTCCATCTCGCCGGCATCACCGACCGTGTCCTCGACCGCGTCGAGGGACTGACCGTCGACGATCGGCGACAGCTCACCGACCGCGGGATCGCCATCACCAACGTGGTGCCCCGCGCGACGGCGGCCGCCTCGGAGCTGACACGGTCGGAGATGCGTGAAGGCGGACAACGCCTCGTCGAGCGCCTGCACGCCTGGCAGCCCCGCGTCGTCGCCGTCGCCGGCATCACGGCCTACCGGGCGGCCTTCGGCCAGCCGAAGGCGGTCATGGGCCGGCAGCCCACGCCGCTGGCCGGCGCCGAGCTGTGGGTGGTGCCCAACCCGTCCGGTCTGAACGCACACGAAACCGTCGACTCGCTGGCCGACTGGTACCGCCAGGTCGCCGAGGCCGCCGACATCCTGTGACGGGTCCGTGGTCCAGGCTACGGGCGTCGCACGCAGGTGTATGCGGCATACGCCCCGCGACGGACGGCCCGCTCGACGATCTCGAAGCCGGCCGCCTCCAGCATGGGCTCGAGCAACCAGGTGTAGGTGCTGTGCTCGGTCCTGACGTGCTCGGCGAGATCCTCGGCCGTGTATCCGAGGACCGGGTCATCGACGGCGCTGGCGAACCAGTGCTCGAGGTGGGCCTCGAACCCTGCCGGAGTGCTGTCGTAGACCAGGTCACGTAGGCGCAGGACGCCGTCG
>DATHUR010000052.1:0-3600 GCA_035462025.1 Egicoccus sp.
CGCCCCGGCAGGTCACCGTCGTTCGGTGGCACGACGTCGGTGTGGCCGACCAGCAGCACGACCGGCCGATCATCCAACGGCCTGCCGACGACGAGCGAGTTGCCGATCCGGTCCACGTCCTCACCGCCGCGCTCGTAGCGCACGGCGAGCCAGTCCGCGATCGGCTTCTCGCCGCCGGTGACGCACGGCCGGTCCACCAGCTCGATCAGCAGTCGCACGAGCCGATCGGTCGCTGCGCCCACCATCACGCCCCTGCCTGCGAGGCTCGCCCGACGAGTGCCCGCCGCTGTCCGGGAGGGAGGGTGGCCCGGTGCATGGTGGGTCGGTCGAAGCTCCGGGCACACACAGTGAGCGGGTCGACACGGCGACGGCGAGCCCTCATTCGCCGACGCCGTGCTCGCGAAGCGCGTCGTTGAGCGACGTCTTCGTGTCCGTCGAGCCCGACCGCTGCCCGACCATCAGCGCACAGCTCAGGTGGAACTCGCCGGCGGGGAACTGCTTCGGCCGGGTGCCGGGCAGCACGATGGCGTTGGCCGGTACGCGGCCACGGTAGGTGACGGGCTCGGGACCGGTGACATCGATGATCGGGACCGAGGCGGTCAGCCGCACACCGGGACCGACCACGGCGCCACGCTCCACGACGACCCCCTCGGTCACCACGCAGCGCGACCCGAGGAACACGTCGTCCTCGACGATCACGGGACGCGCGCGGGGCGGCTCGAGCACGCCGCCGATGCCGACCCCGCCCGCGAGGTGCACGTTGCGCCCGATCTGGGCGCAGGAGCCGACCGTCGCCCAGGTGTCGACCATCGTCCCGCCGCCGACCCACGCACCGATGTTCACGTACGACGGCATCAGCACCGCGCCGGCCTCGACGTAGGCCCCGTGGCGCACGACCGCGGGAGGCACGACGCGGACGCCCGCCTCCGCGTACCCGCGCTTGAGCGGCACCTTGTCGCGATACTCGTAGGGACCGACCTCGACGGTCTCCATGGACCGCTGGCGGAACGACAGCAGCACCGCGCGCTTGAGCCACTGGTTCACGTCCCAGCGCGACGCGCCGTCGTCGTCGGTACCGGCGGGCTCGGCGATCCGCGCCTCGCCGCGATCGAGCAGATCGAGCGCCGCGTCGACGGCCTCCCTCGCCTCGGGCGTGTCGTGACCGCCGTGATCGTAGGCGTCGTCGATGATCTTGCGGAGCGTGTCCAGGTCACCCATGCGTGGTCAGTGCCTTTCGGATCCGTACGGGGTCGTTGTCCGGCGTGGGCGTCTCAGTGTCCCGGGAGGCGCCCGGCCGCGATCGCCGCACCCCAGGCGTCGACGGCGGCCTCGCAGCCGGCGGCCGACGGCACCAACGCGAGTCGGAGCCAGCCGCGGCCCCCGCGCCCGAACGCGCGCCCGGGCGAGACCACCACCCGCTCGCGCAGCAGCGCCTGCGCGTAGGCCATGTCGTCACCCGCCGGCGCCGCCATCCACAGGTAGAACGTGGCGTCACTACCGCTGACCTGCAAGCCGGCGCGGTCAGCGAACGCCAGGATGATCGCCCGCTTGCGCTGGAGGACCTCCCGGCGGTCGGCGACGTGGGCGTCGTCGGACCAGGCGGCGACCGCGGCACGCTGGACGAACTCCGGGCTCGCGGTTCCGATGTTGGGCCGCAGGATGCGCTGGGCCGCGATCAGGTCGGCGTCGCCGACCAGGGCGCCGCTGCGGTAGCCGGTCATGCCGGACCGCTTGGACAGGCTGAACGCGACGAGCACGCCCGAGCGGTCGTCACCGGCCGCCTGCAGGAGCGACGCGGGCGGCTCGGCGCCCGGCGGGTGGATGTCGACGTAGCACTCGTCGCTGGCGAGGACGATGTCGTTGCGCCGCGCGACGTCGAGGTTGGCGCGGTGGAGGTCGAGGTCGATCGTCGCGCCGGTCGGGTTGTGCGGGTAGTTGACCCACGCCAGGCACGCACGGTCCAGGCGGTCGCGCTCGAGCGTCCCAAGGTCGAGCCGCCACCCGTGGTCGGCGTCGAGCGTCACCGGATCGCTGTGCCCGCCGGCGAACCGGAACCCTCGCTCGTAGACCGGGTAGCCCGGGGTGCCCCACAGCACGGCCGTGCGCGAGCCGCTCGCGTCCAGGAGGCCCAGTGGCAGGTGGAAGATGGCCTCCTTGCTCCCCGCGGTCGGCAGGACCTCGTGGTCCGGGTCGACGTGCACCTTGAACCGGCGCTCGATCCATGACGCGATGGCCTGGCGCAGCTCGGGCAGACCTGACGCGGTCGGATACTGGCTGGTGGCGGGCAGTCCGTCGACGAGCGCGGTGCGGATGAACGGTGGCGTCGGCTCGGTGGGGTCACCGATGGAGAAGTCGTGCAGTGGTGCGCCGTCCGCGGCCAACTCGCGCTTGAGGTCCTGGTAGGCGGCAAGGGGGTAGCCGCCGAGCTCGGAGAGGACGGGGTTCATGGGGCCTTCCTGTCCGGCGGGTCGGTGCCGCGGCCGTTCGGAGCCGGTCAACGAGCCGTTCGCACGGTGCGGTTCCCCGAGTTGGGCTTGCGATCCGGCGGAAAGCATGAAACTCTACCGTGTTCGGGTAGGCTATTTAGGTCGGGAACCTGACTTTCTTGGGCGAAAGTGCCCGCCAACGGGAACAACGTAGCAGAGACGAGTGTTGGACAGATTGTGAAGACGAGCACAAGGCGTAGAGAGGATCGCGCGATGGATGTCCCTGAGGACCTCCTCGACCTCTACTTCTCCGAGCTCGGTAAGGTCCGGCTGCTGACCGCGGAAGACGAGGTCAGGTTGGCCAAGACCATCGAGGCGGGACGTGAGGCGCAGGAACGCCTCGACACCGGAGAAGTCACAGCGACGAGCGAACGGCGCGCGCTCGAGCAGCAGGTACGTGACGGCCAGGCCGCGTTCGACCACTTCGTGGCCGCGAACCTGCGGCTGGTCGTGAGCGTGGCTGCGCAGTTCTCCAAGCGGTCGACCCTCGACCTGGGCGAGCTGATCCAGGAGGGCAACCTGGGTCTTCTGCGCGCGGTCGAGAAGTTCGACTGGCGACGCGGGTACAAGTTCTCGACGTATGCGACCTGGTGGATCCGCCAGGCCATCCAGCGTGGCGTGGCCGGATCCGAGCGGACCATCCGCCTGCCGGTCGCGCTCCACGACGCACTGGTCAAGGTGCGTGCGGCCAGCGCACGGCTGGAGGCCGAGACCGGACGCGAGCCGACCGTCGACGAGCTGGCGCAGGCGACGCGGCTGACCACCGACAAGGTGCAGCGCGCGCTCGAGGGCGACCACTCGATGACCTCGCTGGACCGGCCGGTCGGCTTCGACAGCGATGCCAGCGACCTCGGTGAGTTCGTGGCCGTGTCGGACGACTCGCCCGCCGACGAGGTGGTGGAGCGGACCTTCATGCAGGACCTGTTCGAGCTCGCCCGGGACCGCCTGGACGACCGCAGCTGGTACGTGCTCCAGCGGCGCTACGGCCTCGACGGCCGACAGACCCTGACCCTGGATGCGCTGGGCAGGGAGCTGAGCCTGTCGCGGGAGTCCGTCCGCAAGATCGAGAACCAGGCGCTGTCGCGGCTCCAGGAGGAGCTCGGCGTCAGCATCG
>DATHUR010000053.1:0-3037 GCA_035462025.1 Egicoccus sp.
ACACGACGCTGGCGCCCACGAACGAGATCGCCATCGGCAGGAAGATCAGGGACTTGGCCAGCGACTCGCCGCGACGCAGGCGGTCGGCGAGGACGGCGAAGACCAGGCCGATCCCGACCGCGAGCGCGGGCACGACGACCATCCAGGCGAGCGTGTTGTAGACCGACCGGCGCAGTTCCGGGTCGGTCCAGATGCGCATGAAGTTGTCGGTCCCGACCCAGGTGTCCCCGCGTGGCCCCTGGAAGCTGAGCATGATGGTGCGGATGGCCGGATACAGCAGGAAGATGCTCAGCAGGATCAGCGCCGGCCCGACGTACATCCACGGCCGGACGCGTTCCTGCCAGTCCTGTGGCAGCGCGTCGGCGAACCGGTCGAGCAGGATGAACAGCGCGAACACGCCGACGGTGCCGAGCAGCAGGGCGACCAGGACGACCAGGCCGCGCTGGTCCTCGTTGCCGCGCATCCAGTCGAACGCGAACAGCGCGATGGCCGCGGTCAGAAGGAGCAGACCGATGCTGATCGCCAGCTTGGTCGGGTCGAGCCGGGCCGGCTTCGGGGCGTCCGGGTCCGCCAACTCGTCGTGGTCGACCTGGGTCGTCGGCGGCGGTGGTGTGGTTGACACGGCGTCTCTCCCTGTGTCCGCACGAGGCGCACGCTAGCGACTCGGCGTGTCCCGATGGGCGCTTTCGCGCGACGCATTGCCGCCGCCGTCGCTCGGCGACGCGGAAGGGGGCGCCGCGAGATGCGACGCCCCCTGTGCCGGTGTTCGTCCGAGCGGTCAGCTGGCGGGCCAGCTCGCCTGGACGTCGCTCAGCAGCGACTCGATGTCGCCACCGCGCATCCACTCGTTCATGGCGGTCCAGAACGAACCCGAACCGACCTGCGGCGGCATGAGGTCCGACGCGTCGAAGCGGGCCGTGCCCTCACGCAGCGCGTTCAGGGTCGACTCGGCCGACGTGGCGACGACCTCGTTCTCGTAGCAGTCCGCCGTGGTGTTGACGTTCGGCGAGATGCGGCCGACGCCCTCGTAGCTGCCCTGCGCGCACTGCGCCGGCTCATCGGTGAAGACGTTGATGAACTCGCGCACCTCGGGGCGGTCGTTGAAGACGGTCGCCAGCTCGCCGGCGATCAGGGCACCCTCGGTGCCGTTGATCGACGGGAACGGGAACACGCCGTAGTCGGTGCCGAACTCCGACCCCTCGGGGAAGAAGTTGGTGATGAACGACGCCTGGCGGTGCAGGAGCGCTTCGGGCTCCTCGCCGATGATCGCGGCGGGGATGTCACGGAAGTCGATGTCGGGGATCGTGCTCTTGCCACCGACCACGAAGCCCTCGGCGTTGAGGATCGAGTCGAAGGTGTTGGCCGCCTCGATGATCGCGGGGTCGTCGAAGGGGACCTCGTTGGTGACCCAGCCGTCGTAGACGTCGGTGCCGGCCTGGCGCAGGACGATGTCCTCCATCCAGTCCGTCGCCGGCCAGCCGGTGGCGTCGTCGGAACCGGTGCCGATGGCCCACGGCGTGTAGCCGTCGGCGACCATCTGCTCGGAGAGCGCGACGAGGTCTTCCCAGGTGGTGGGGATCTCGTAGCCCTCGGCCTCGAAGACCGGGATGTTGTACCAGACCAGCGACTTGAAGTTGACGTTGGTCGGGATGCCGTAGTGCTTGCCGTCGTACTCGCCCAGCGACATCAGGTACTCGCCGAAACGCTCTTCGAGTTCGGCGATGTCGAAGCCCATGTCCTCGAGCGCGATGGCGTTGCCCCGCTCGGCCTGGTCGATGACGGCACCCGGCTGCGGGTAGATCGCGATGTCGGGCGGGTTGCCGCCGTCGACGCGGATCTGGACCTGCGACTCGAAGCTGTCAGAGCCCTCGAAGAAGGCGTTCGAGCCGGTCGGGCCGTTGAAGAACTCCTCGATGACGCCGTTGATGGCGTCGGCCTCGATGCTGGTCGGCGCACCGAAGACGGACACCTCGGTGCCGGACAGGTCGACGGCCTCTTCGCCTTCGCCTTCCTCGCCTTCGGTGCCTTCCTCGGTTTCCTCGCCACCCTCTTCGGTGGTCTCGGTCTCCTCCGGCGTGTCCCCCTCGTCGCCGCCGTCATCACCGCACGCGGTGAGGGCGAGCGTGGCCGCGGCCAGAATGGCGACCATCCTCTTGGTGTGACGCATACGTCTCGACCTTCTTCCTCTGGCGCCGTTGGGCGACGCCCGTGGACATGTCCGCCCGCTCTCCCTCGAGCGAGACGGGTAGGCGGCGCGGGAGCCAACCTACGACCGCCACCGTAGGGCAACGATCGGCGTAGTGGGCCTGCTCCGGGCGATTCCGCCCGAGAACGCGCACGCGTAGGCGCTGCCAGAGCGCATCGTTGACAACCGGCCGCCCACGGCGCAGACTGTGGGAGCGCTCCCACGCCCGTCGCGGGGGCGTTTTTCACGTCCGCGCCCGCCCGCGCACCAACACTGTCGTCGACAAGGACCGTCCATGGGTATCGAGGCCGCCGACCTGCCAGCCGTCCGTTACGGCGTGGCGACCTCGAGCTACCAGATCGAGGGCGCCACCGATGTGGACGGTCGCGGACCCTCGATCTGGGACGTGTTCAGCCGGGTGCCGGGTGCGGTCGCCGACGGCGACTCGGGCGAGCCGGGCTGTGACCACTACCACCGCCTCGAGGAGGATCTCGATCTGCTCGCCTGGCTCGGGATCGACAGCTACCGCTTCTCGATCGCCTGGCCGCGGATCCAGCCCGACGGCCACCGCATCGAGCCGCGGGGACTGGCGTTCTACGACCGCCTCGTCGACGGCCTGATCGACCGGGGCATCACACCGCTGGCGACGCTGTACCACTGGGACCTGCCGCAGGCGCTGCAGGACGCGGGTGGCTGGGCCGCGCGCCCGGTGGCGGACGCGTTCGCCGAGTACGCCCGTGTCGTCGGCGAACACCTCGGTGACCGGGTCCGCGACTTCTCGACACTGAACGAGCCGTGGTGCGCCGCGTTCCTGGGCTACGACGTCGGCGTCCACGCGCCGGGCGTGGGGGG
>DATHUR010000054.1:0-23211 GCA_035462025.1 Egicoccus sp.
CGGCCGCACCGCGAGGGCCGGGTGGAGATCGAGGGGCGCCCGGTCCACCTCGGCAGAAGCCAGCAGTTGTGGCAGGTCGTGATCACGCGCCCGGACGGCAAGACGATCGCGCGCGGCCAGTTGCGGGCGCAGACGCTGCCCGCCGACGGGATGGACGCCTCGGGGGAGAGGGTCGGACGATGAAACTCGACGCCATGATCCTGGGCACGCCGCTGGCCGAAGCCGGGGCGGCAGCGGCGGCAGCCGAGGCGGCCGGCTACGACGGCTGGTTCACCGGCGAGACCGCCCACGAGCCGTTGCTGGCCTGCGGGGCAGCGGGCGCGGCGACCTCCCGGCTGCAGGTCGGCACGGCGATCGCGGTCGCGTTCCCACGCTCGCCGATGCACGTCGCCCAGTCGGCCCATGACCTGCAGGCCCTGACCGGCGGCCGCTTCGTGCTGGGCCTCGGCTCGCAGGTCAAGGCCCACGTCGAGAAGCGCTTCAGCGCGACCTGGTCGGCGCCGGCGGCCCGGATGCGCGACTACGTGCTGGCGCTGCAGGCGATCTGGCGGGCGTGGGAGACCGGCGAACGGCTGGCCTACCGCGGCGAGTTCTACCGCCACACCCTGATGACGCCGTTCTTCACCCCGCCCGCCCACGGGCACGGCGCGCCGCCGGTCTGGCTGGCCGCGGTCGGACAGAGGATGACCGAGGTGGCGGGCGAGGTGGCCGACGGCCTGTTGTGCCACGGGTTCACCACCGACCGCTACCTGCGCGACGTCACGCTCCCGGCCCTGGTCGAGGGCGCGCGACGCGGCGGACGCGACCGCGGCGACGTCGAGGTGTCCCTGCCGGTCTTCGCCGTGACCGGCCACGACGCGACCCAGACGGCGCAGGCGGAGGCGTTCGTCCGCCAGCAGATCGCCTTCTACGGCTCCACGCCCGCCTACCTGCCCGTGCTCGACCTGCACGGCTGGGCGGGGTTGCACGAGCGACTCCATCAGCACTCGGTCCGGGGCGAGTGGGACGCGATGTCCGGCCTGGTGGACGACGAGGTACTGAGCGCGTTCGCGGTGGCAGCGCCACCGGCGGGTCTCGGCGCCGCGATCCGCGACCGCTACGGCGACCTCGCCGACCGCGTCAGCCTCTACACGCCGTTCCAGCCGACCGCGGACGACGTCGCCGCGCTCAATCGGGACCTCGCGTGACACAACGGGCCGCGGTGCGTGGCCCGTTGCTCGTCCTCGCCGCGGCGACGCTGTGGGGGAGCGTGGGTACGGCCCAGGAACTCGGGCCGACCGAGGCCTGGCCACCGGCCGTCGCCGCCTTCCGCAGCCTCGCGGGTGGCGCGCTGCTGGTCGCGGTCGTGGTCGCGCGCCAGGGGTTCGGGTCGCTGGCCGCGGGTGCGCGGGCGGCACCGGCACCGCTGGCGTTGGCCGGCGCGGCGATCGCCGCGTTCCAGTGGGGCTACTTCTCCGGGATCCGGCTGACAGGGGTCGCGGTCGGCACCCTGCTCGCGATCGGCAGTGCACCGGTCTGGGCAGGCGTCATCGAGGCCGTGCGCCACGGGCGGCCGTCGCCGCGCTGGATCATCGCAACCGCGGTCACCGTCACCGGGACCGCCCTGCTGACCCTCGGCGGCGGCGACGCCGGCGACGGTGTCGACCCGGTCGGGGTGGCGGCGTCGTTGTCCGCGGGCGCGGCGTATGCGCTCTACACGGCGGCCTCGAGTCGGCTGGTCGGCCGCGGCGTCACCGGTGCCCGCGGGATGGCGTTGACGTTCACCATCAGCGGCCTGCTGCTCGTGCCGGCGCTGCTGCCACGACCGATCGCGTGGGCGTGGACGGCGGAGGGGATGGTGATGACCGCCTGGCTGGCGGTGGCGGCGACCGCCGTGGCCTACACGCTGTTCGCGGCCGGTCTCCGCACGGTCGACGCCCCGACGGCGACGACCCTGACGCTGGCCGAACCGCTGACCGCGACGCTGCTGGCGATCGTCGTCGTCGGCGAGCGGCTCCCGCCCCTGGCCGCGGCCGGTGCCGCCTCGGTGGGGGTCGGGTTGCTGCTCGCGGGCCGCCGGCCCCGCCCGACAGCCCTGGCCACCACCCCCCCGGGGCAGGACGGAGACGGCCGCTAGGCTGGCCGGTCCCGGGGCCCGTGGGCACCGTCGGGCAGGGCAGACGTCATCGGAGGTCGCGTGGTCACGGTCGGCATCGATCTGGGCGGCACGAACATCTACGCCGTCGTGCTCGACGGCGAGGAGGCCGTCGGTCGCGCCAAGCTGCGCACGCCGGCGACGGGCGAGCGCACCGAGGTCCTCGACGTCATCGACGCCGCCGTCCGCGACGCGCTCGACGACGCCGGCCACTCGCTCGACGACGTCGAGGGGGTCGGGGTCGGCTCGCCCGGCATCGTGATGGCCGGCACGGTCGGCGGGGCCTCGAACGTGCCCGGCTTCCTCGAGCGCTTCTCGCTGGCCGACCTGCTCAAGCAGAAGGTCGGGCGGGACGTGCGGGTCACCAATGACGTGACCGCGGCGGCGATCGCCGAGCACCGGCTCGGGGCGGGACGCGGGACGGCCGACGTCCTGGGCATCCACGTCGGCACCGGCGTGGGTGGCGGCATCATCCTCGACGGCAAGCCGTTCGAGGGCGGTGCCGGTGGCGCGGGCGAGTTCGGCCACATCGTCGTCGCGATGGGTGGGGCCGTGTGCACCTGCGGCCGCCGCGGCTGCGTCGAGGCGTACGCGGGCCGTCGCGCCATGGAGTTGGCCGCCGAGCGGGCCCTGGCCGCCGGGACGCCGACGATCCTGTTCGACGTGATGCGCGAGAGGAACAAGCCGCGCGCGACCTCCGGGATCTTCAAGGAGGCCCACGACCGCGGGGACCCGCTGGTCGCCGATCTGCTCGACGGCGCGATCGAGGCGCTCGGTGCAGGTATCGCCAGCGCCGTCAACCTGCTCGACGTCGACGTGGTCGTGCTCGGCGGTGGTCTCGCCGACAAGTTCGGCGAGTGGTTCCGCATGCGGGTCGACGCCGCGATGCGGCCGCACCTGTTCCTGCAGCCGCCCCGCGTGCGGGTCGTCTCGGCCGAACTCGGCGACGAGGGCGGCGCGATCGGTGCCGCACTGCTGGCCGCGGGCGACTGACGATCGGATCGGCCGTTCGGGCGCTTCTCCGGCTTGGAGCGGCGGTCCGCGCAGTGGCAGGCTCCCTCGTCGCACGTCCGGTCGCGACGTGAGTCGTTCGAGGAGTCCGCCGTGTCCCACCTGACGCACGCCGAAACGCTCGTCACCGCGCTCGAAGGGGTCGTCGCCACGGCGGCGAAGGCGCTGGCGAGCCAGTCCGAGAAGGACGGTCGCATCTCGACCGCACTGCTCGACCAGCACCAGACCGTGGCCTACGACCTCGCGTCGGTGGCCTCGGCGGTCGCTGCCGCGCGTCACCTGCTGGGCTACGGCGAGAAGGGCGACCACGAGGCCGCGCTGGCGCTGGCCTACGCCGCCGACGTCGCGGTCGACCTGCACGGACGTGTCGCGGGCCGGACCTCGCAGTGGGGCCTCGACGGGGACGTGCTCGCCGATGCCGCCGACGCGATCGCGGCGGGCCGCGACCCGCAGTTCCTCTCGGAGCTCGCCGACAAGGTCCTCGCGACCGGTGAGGCCGGACCACGACACCTCTCCGAGGAACTCGAGATGGTCCGCCAGACCTTCCGGCGCTTCGCCGAGGACAAGGTCGTGCCGATCGCCGAGGAGGTCCACCGCCACGACCGGGACATCCCCGAGGACGTGATCTCGGGCCTGGCCGAACTCGGCTGCTTCGCGCTGTCGATCCCCGAGGAGTACGGCGGGTTCTCGGCCGGCGGCGAGGACGAACTGCTCAACATGGTGCTGGTCACCGAGGAACTCTCGCGTGGGTCGCTCGGTGTGGCCGGTTCGCTGATCACCCGCCCCGAGATCATCGGTACCGCGATCCTCAAGGGCGGCACCGACCAGCAGAAGCAGACCTGGCTGCCCGCCATCGCGTCGGGCGAGAAGATGTGCGGTGTCGCCGTGACCGAGCCCGACTTCGGCTCGGACGTCGCCGGGGTCAAGGTGTCCGCGACCCGTGACGGTGACGACTGGGTCATCAACGGGGTCAAGACCTGGTGCACGTTCGGTGGCCGGGCCGACTACCTGCTGGTGCTGGCCCGCACCGACGCGGACCGCTCGCTCGGTCACAAGGGCCTGAGCCTGTTCGTGGTCGAGAAGCCCTCGTTCGAGGGCCACGAGTGGAAGGCCGAGCAGGACGGCGGCGGATCACTCGACGCGCGGGCGATCCCGACCATCGGCTACCGCGGCATGCACTCGTTCGAGATCAGCTTCGACAACTGGCGCGTCCCGCACGCCAACCTGATCGGCGAGGACGACGGCCTCGGCCGCGGTTTCTACCTGCAGATGCAGGCGTTCGCGAACGCCCGGCTGCAGACGGCGGCCCGGGCACTCGGCGTCATGCAGTCCGCGCTCGAGCACGCCACCGGGTACGCGAAGGAGCGCCACGTCTTCGACACGCCGCTGGCCGACTACGAACTCAACCGGACCAAGATCGCGCGCATGGCGGCGCTGATCGCGGCCTGCCGGGTGTTCGCGACCGACGTCGCCCGGCAACTCGCCCGCGGCGACGACGACGCGGCCCTGGCCGCCAGCCAGGTCAAGCAGTTGTCGTGCCGCGTGTCCGAGTGGGTGACGCGCGAGGCGCAGCAGATCCATGGCGGCTACGGCTACGCCGAGGAGTACACGGTGTCGCGGCTGTTCGTCGACGCCCGGGTGCTGTCGATCTTCGAGGGCGCCGACGAGGTGTTGGCCCTGCGGGTCATCGCCAGGACCCTGCTCGCAAACGCGGCGAAGTAGTGCTCGAACTCGACGCACTGCGCCGCGTGTTCGGCGACGTCGTCGCGCTCGACGGGCTGTCCTTCGCCGTTCGCCGGGGCGAGTTGTGCGGCTTCCTCGGCCCCAACGGCTCGGGCAAGACCACCGCGATGCGGGCGGTGCTCGGCGTCACCCGCCTCGACGGCGGCGAGGTCCGCTGGCAGGGCGCGCCGATCACGGCGCAGATGCGGGCGGCGACCGGGTACCTGCCCGAAGAACGCGGCCTGTACGCCAAGATGCCGATCGGCGAGCAACTGGTGTACTTCGCCCGGCTGCACGGCAGTTCGACCGCCGACGCGACCGTCCGTGTGGCCGGCCTGCTCGACAAGCTCGGTCTCGGCGATCGGATGGGTGATCCGACCGAGAAGCTCAGCCTCGGAAACCAGCAGCGGGTGCAGTTCGCGGCCGCCCTGGTGCACGAACCGGATCTGCTGGTGCTCGACGAGCCGTTCAGCGGGCTCGACCCGATCGCGGTGGACACGATGTCGTTGCTGTTGCGCGAGCAGGCCGAACGCGGCGCCGCCGTGGTGTTCTCGTCCCACCAACTCGACCTGGTCGAGGACCTGTGCACCACCGTCGCGATCGTCAACCGCGGCCGGACGGTGCTGCACGGGCCGGTCCGCGAGCTCAAGCGCCGTGGCCCCACGCGCCTGCGCGTCCGCGTCGACGGCGACGACGGATGGCTCGCCTCGATCCCGGCTGGTGCCGAGGTGGTGGGGCGCATCGACGGCGAGGTCACGCTCGTGCTCGGCGACGACGTCGACGCGGTCGGTGTCCTCCAGCATGCCCGCGCCAGCGGCGCGGTCACCTCGATGAGCCTGGAACAGCCCCGGCTGTCGGAGTTGTTCCGCGACGCCATGGAGGAGGGAGCCTGATGCGTACCCGACAGCTCCTGCTCGTCGCCCAGCGTGAGATCCGTCAGCGGTTGCGGTCGAAGGCGTTCGTCGGCACCACCGGGCTGCTCGCCCTGGCCGTGCTGGCTGCCGCCGTCGTGTTCACCAGCGGGGTCGGGCCGTTCGGTGACCAGGCCGGCCCCGACGACGGCGCGGCAACCTCGCAGATCGAGGTCGCGGTGGTCGGTGAGCTGTCCGAACCGGCCCGTGCCGCCATCGCGGCCGCAGCCGGCGCGGAACCCGTGTGGCTCGAGGTCGACGACCTCGCGGCCGCCCGCGAGGCGATCGCCGGGGGCGCCCTGTTCGCCGTTGCCGACGGGGGCACGCGTGTGCTCGCCCGCCAGCCGTCCGGGCCGTTCGAGTCGCCCGTCCCATCCGGGACCATCGAGGCGCTCGGCGTCGCGGCGAGCATGGAGGCGGCCGGCGCGGACGCGGCCGAGGTGGATGCGGCGCTGCGGCCCGCACCGATCCACATCGAGACCGTGCAGACCGGGGAGGGGGTCGACGCCGAGACCGCGGCCGGGCGCTTCGCCGTGGCCTATGCCGGCTCGTTCGCGCTGTACATGGCGCTGGCGTTCTTCACCCAGATCGTGGCGACCGGCGTGATCGAGGAGAAGGGGTCGCGGGTGGTGGAGTTGATGCTCCCGGCCGTCCCACCCCGCCAACTGCTGGGCGGCAAGCTGCTCGGCCTTGGCCTGGTGGGAACGGCGCAGATGCTGGTGATCGTCGGGCCGGCGCTGGGGTACGTGCTGGTGCGTGAGCCGGACCTGCTGCCCCCGGGGACCGGTGCGGCCCTGGCATCGGTCGTGGTGTTCTTCGCCCTCGGGTTCGCGCTGTACGCCGGTGTGACCGGCGGACTCGCCGCGCTGGCCTCCCGGGTCGAGGACCTGCAGTCGGTCATCATGCCGCTGTGGGCGATCCTGATCGGGGCGTTCATGCTGTCGTTCCCGACGCTGGGCGCGCCCGACAGCACCCTGGCGGTGGTCGCGACCTACGTGCCGTTCTCGGCGCCGTTCGTCGTGCCGGTCCGCCTCGCGCTGGTCGAACTGCCGTTGTGGCAGGCGGCGCTGTCCGGGCTGGTCGTCCTCGTCAGCGCCGGACTGCTCACCCTGCTCGCCGCGCGCCTGTACGAGGGCTCGATCCTGCGTGGTGGCGGCAAGGTCGGCTACCTGGCCGCCTGGCGTGGTGCCAGGAGCTGAGCGTGGCCCGCTCGAGCGCCGACGGCGACCGCCTGGCCGACCTCGCACGGCTGCGCAAGGTGCGCGATCGGATGGACCGCGAGTACGCCCAGCCGCTCGACGTCGAGGCCCTGGCGCGCGGCGTCCACATGTCGGCGGGGCACCTGAGTCGCCAGTTCCGGCGCGCCTATGGCGAGTCGCCCTACAGCTACCTGATGACGCGCCGCATCGAGCGGGCGATGGCGCTGCTGCGCCGCGGCGACCTCAGCGTCACCGAGGTCTGCTTCGCGGTGGGCTGCTCCTCGCTCGGCACGTTCAGCTCCCGGTTCACCGAATTGGTCGGCGTGCCGCCCAGCGTCTACCGGCGCGAGTTCGCCGGCGAGGTCCAGGGGATGCCGCCATGCATCGCCAAGCGGGTCACGCGACCGGTCAGGAACCGACCGGGGGGCAACGAGCGGAGCGAGACAGGGGACCCGGTCAGGAATCGAGAAGCGTCGGGGGAGGGGCGTGCGTAGCGTGACGTCTCTGCCCCACCGAGCCGGAGCCACCATGGACCTCACGATCCACCAGGCCTTCCTCCCGCACACCGACCCCGACGCCTCGCTGGCCTTCTATCGCGACCTGCTCGGCTTCGAGGTGCGAAACGACGTCGAGTACGGCGGACTCCACTGGATCACGGTCGGCCCTCCGGGCCAGCCCGACACCTCCATCGTCCTGCATCCGCCGTTCGCCGACCCGGGCATCACCGACGAGGAGCGGCGCACCATCGAGGAGATGATGGCGAAGGGCACCTTCGCGGGCATCAACCTCGCGACCAAGGACCTCGACGGCACGTTCGACCGCCTGCAGGCCGGCGACATCGACGTCGTGCAGGAGCCGACCGAGCAGCCCTGGGGCGTCCGCGACGCCGCCGTGCGCGATCCGGCCGGCTCCATGATCCGCATCTTCGAAGTGCAGTGACCCGCCCGGCCCGCCGATGAGCGCACCGCCCCGCTCCCACGCTCAGCGCCGCCGCGACAGCCTGCGACGTCTCGAGCACGACGTCGACGTCTGGGTCGGCACGGCGTCACCGGAGGGTGCCCCCCACCTCGTACCGCTGTCGTTCGACTGGGACGGCGAGGCCCTGCTCGTGGCCACAACCGTCGACAGTCCGACGGGGCGGAATCTCGCGGCGACCCGCACCGCCCGTCTCGCCCTCGGCGGCACGCGCGACGTGACCATGATCGACGGCGACGTGCAGGTGCTCGAGATGGCCACCGTGCCCGCGGCGGTCGGCGACCGGTTCGCGGCGCGCACCGGCTTCGACCCGCGGACGCTGACGACGCGGTACTGCTGGTTCCGCATCACGCCTTACCGTGTGCAGGCGTGGCGCGAGGAGAACGAGTTGTCCGGCCGCGACCTGATGCGCGACGGGCGCTGGCTGGGGCGATGATTCGCGACGCCGGTCATCGTCTGCCGCTCGACGAGGGGTGCCGGTGAGCGGCCCCGCACGACCCATGGAGAGACGATGAGCACCGACACCTCGACGGCAGCGCCGGCGTCCGCGGAGTCCGCCGCGGACCGCCACGACCTGATCCGCGTGCAGGGGGCCCGCGAGAACAACCTCAAGGACGTGCACGTCGAACTGCCGAAGCGCCGGCTGACGGTGTTCACGGGCGTGTCGGGGTCCGGCAAGAGTTCGCTGGTGTTCAGCACGATCGCGGCCGAGTCGCAGCGGCTGATCAACGAGACCTACAGCGCCTTCGTGCAGGGCTTCATGCCGACCCTGTCGCGGCCCGAGGTGGACCGTCTCGAGGGGCTGACGACCGCCATCATCGTCGACCAGGAACGGATGGGCGCCAACCCGCGCTCGACGGTGGGGACCGCCACCGACGCGAACGCGATGCTGCGGATCCTGTTCAGCCGGCTCGGTGACCCCCACATCGGCTCGCCCAACGCCTTCTCGTTCAACGTGCCCTCGGTCAGCGCCAGCGGCGCGATCACCGTCGAGCGCGGTGAAGGCAAGACCAAGGCCGAGAAGGTCACGTTCAACCGGCTGGGCGGGATGTGCCCCCGCTGCGAGGGCATGGGCAACGTCAGCGACTTCGACCACAGCGCGCTCTACGACGCCGACAAGTCGCTCGACGAGGGAGCGCTGCTCGTCCCCGGCTACAGCATGGACGGCTGGTACGGCCGCATCTACAGGGGCTGCGGGTTCTTCGACGCGGAGAAGCCGATCAAGGACTTCACGAAGAAGGAACTGCACGCGCTGATCTACAAGGAGCCGACGAAGATCAAGGTCGACGGCATCAACGTGACCTTCGAGGGCCTGATCCCGAAGATCCAGAAGTCGATGCTGTCCAAGGACGTCGAGGCGATGCAGCCCCACATCCGTCGCTTCGTCGAGGCAGCGGTGACGTTCACGACCTGCCCGGGGTGCGGCGGCACGCGCCTGAGCCCGGAGGCACGCTCGTCGAGGATCCGTGGCAGGAACATCGCCGAGTTGTGCGAGATGCAGATCAGCGACCTGCGCGACTGGATCCGCGACCTCGACGAGCCCTCGGTGGCGCCGCTGCTCGCCGGCCTGCAGCACCTGCTCGACTCGTTCGTCGAGATCGGGCTGGGCTACCTGTCGCTCAACCGTCCGGCCGGCACCCTGTCGGGTGGTGAGGCCCAGCGCACCAAGATGATCCGCCACCTCGGCTCGGCGCTGACCGACGTCACCTACGTCTTCGACGAGCCCTCGATCGGGCTGCATCCCCACGACATCGCGCGGATGAACGAGTTGCTGCTGCAACTGCGCGACAAGGGCAACACCGTCCTGGTCGTCGAGCACAAACCCGAGATGATCGCGATCGCCGACCACGTCGTCGACCTCGGTCCGGGCGCGGGCTCGGCCGGCGGCGAGGTGATGTTCGAGGGCACGGTCGAGGCGCTGCGGGCCACCGACACGGTCACGGGCCGCCACCTCGACGACCGCGCGCACCTGAAGGACGAGGTTCGGACCCCCACCGGTGCGATGGAGGTCCGCGGCGCGACGCTGCACAACCTGGCCGACGTGGACGTCGACATCCCGCTCGGCGTGTTGTGCGTGGTCACCGGCGTCGCCGGGTCGGGCAAGAGTTCGCTCATCCACGGCTCGGTCGCCGAACGCGACGGCGTGGTCGTGATCGACCAGGGCGCGATCAAGGGCTCACGGCGCAGCAACCCGGCCACCTACACCGGGCTGCTCGACCCGATCCGCAAGGCCTTCGCCAAGGCGAACGGCGTCAAGCCGGCCCTGTTCAGCTCCAACTCCGAGGGCGCCTGCCCGACCTGCAACGGTGCCGGCGTCATCTACACCGACCTCGGCATCATGGCGACCGTCGAGTCGACCTGCGAGGAGTGCGAGGGCCGCCGGTTCCAGGCCGCGGTGCTCGAGTACACGCTGGGCGGGAGGAACATCGCCGAGGTGCTCGCGATGCCGGTGACCGAGGCCGAGGCCTTCTTCGGCGAGGGGGAGGCGCGCACACCTGCCGCCCACAAGGTCCTCGAGCGGCTCGCCGACGTCGGGCTGGGCTACATCACGCTCGGCCAGCCGCTGACGACGCTGTCCGGTGGTGAGCGCCAGCGGCTGAAGCTGGCCATCCAGATGGCCGAGAAGGGCGAGGTCTACGTCCTCGACGAGCCCACGACCGGCCTGCACCTCGCCGACGTCGAGCAGTTGCTCGGCCTGCTCGACCGGCTGGTCGACGCGGGCCGGTCGGTGATCGTGATCGAGCACCACCAGGCCGTGATGGCCCATGCCGACTGGCTCATCGACCTCGGACCCGGTGCCGGCCACGACGGTGGTCGTGTCGTGTTCGAGGGCACGCCGGCCGACCTCGTCGCCGACGCCTCGACGCTGACCGGCGAGCACCTGGCGGCCTATGTCGCCCGCTGAGCAAGCTCAACCGTCCTCGTCGATCGGTTCCACACAGGGCTCGGCAACCCCGCGCACGCGCGCCCCGGGCGGCCATCGTTCGGGCGTGCGTGCGAGACTGCGAGCGCACTCGCGGACGGAGTTTGTGTGCCACACCATGAGGAGTTCGCCGACCCGGTGGTCGTACCCGGTCCGAACCTGCGCAGCCTGTTCACCGACACCGAGGAAGTAGACGACGCCGTCGTCGAGCAGGTCGACGACGGCTCGCGGTTCTGCCCCTCCTGCCACCGCGTCTATCCGGCAACCACGCGCTCATGTGTCGATGACGGCGCCAGACTCATCGAGCTACCTCCGCCCGCCGGAGCCTGACCACCGTCACCCAGGGCAGAGGGGGATGGGGGGCATCACGCGGACACGACGGTTCGTTCCCTGTGAGTCGCCCGACCGCCCAGCCCGGTCGGCCCTGCCGTGCTCGGTCGAGTCAGACCGTCACCGATGACGGTCTGAGCCGACCAAGACGGCCTGACTCGTCTGGGCGCATCACGGCGACCGGGTTGCAGACGCCAAGAAACCACAACGCCAACCCGAAGGCCACGGTGGCAACGACGAGCTGCCTACCAGGACCGAGGGGAGCGTGCAACCAGCCGGAGGGCTTCATGGCAGTAGCGCCCGTTCTACCCGCCCAACTTGGGCCCATCCATCAACACGCGCTGCCGAACTCAGTGGCCGGTGAACTCGGGTGGGCGACGTTCGCGGCCGGCGGCGAGACCTTCGATCAGGTCGTCGCTGCCGTAGCTGACCGCCTGACACTCGGCCTCGCGCTGCAGGGCGGTGCCGAGGTCCGCGTCGCCGGTGGTCGCCAGGGTCTCTTTGAGCTGACGGACCGTGAGCGGGCTGGCACCCGCGATCTCTTCGGCCAGCGCGGTCGCCCGGGGGAGCACCTCGTCCGCCGGCAGCGACTCGAGCGCCATCCCGGCAGCGGCCGCCTCGCGTCCCGATACGAGCCTGCCGGTGTAGAGCCACTCGGCGGCACGCTGGGGACCGAGCGCCCGGGTCAGCAACCACGAGCCGCCCATTCCGGGGTGCAGGCCGAGTCGGGCGAAGTTCAGCCCGACCTTGGCTTCGTCGGCCACGATCCGCAGGTCGCAGGCCAGCGCAACGCACAGGCCGGCGCCGACGGCATGGCCGTTGATCGCGGCGATCACCGGCACCGGCAGGTCCCGCACGCTGAGGAACCGGGCGTAGAACTCGCGCATGAACCCGGTGGCGTCGTAGCCCTCGTCGCGGGTGCGGCGGGCGAGGTCCTCGAGCATCGCGAGGTCGCCGCCCGCCGAGAACGCCGGCGGCGCACCCGTGAGCACGACGGCGCGCAGGTCCGGGTCGCCCTGGAGGCCGGCGGCCGCGTCGCGCAGCGCCTCGCCCATCGACTCGGTCATGGCGTTGCGGCGGTCGGGGTCGTCCAGGGTCAGGATCGCGACCCCGTCGTCACGTCGTTCGGTGCGCACGCTCACGGCTGCATCCTCGGCTCGTTTGCGCGCAGGCTAGGCAACCGCGACGAAAGCGCCGGCCCCCGGGGGAAGATCCCGGGGGCCGGCGGGGTGCCGTGGTGTCGTGCGCGGCTCGCCTCGGGCGGGTCAGGCGGCGCGACGGGTCACGGCGGGTGGGGTCGGCTGGTCGGTGAGGCGGTGCACCACCGTGGTCACGGGTTCGTGGGCGACGCGCGCCGCCAGGCGAACCAGCTGGGCCGCCACGACGACACGCGCTCGAGATGGCGGGCGCGCTCGTCGAGGGTGCTGTCTGCGGGCGGCGGCGGCGAGCAGGTCGTCGCGGACGCGCAGGTCGGCCTCGCGGTGGAGCAGTCCGGGGTGCAACATGGTCGATCCTTGGTTCTCGGGGTGATGGGTCGTCCCGGACGGGACGCTCCGTCGGTGCGGGTCCGGCGGGGTCGTATCGAACGTAGAGAGGGTCGAGGACCCCACCGGACCGGGTTCGTGCAGACCGCTCGGACGGCAACGAAAAGAGCCGGCGGGAAGTCCGCCGGCTCGACTCGAAGGGGGGTGGGTCTAGCGCACCCCGGCCCGAGCGGGCACAGCGGAACGACCGGCGGCGCCGCCGATCACGAGCGTGTACTTGGTCATCATTGGGGCGCCTCCTTTCCTCGGGTCGTTCCGCGCATCTCGTGTCGCGAGGGCACAGCCCGTGCGACCGAGTTGACACTAAGCACGTCGCGTCGACTCGACAAGCACCTCGTCCGATGTCGGCCGGATTCGTGCGTCCGCCGCGCTCGCGCGGCCGGCCGGCGGGCGTCGGCGCGCACGTCGCACCGCACTCGGGGGCCGTCCCGCGTCGCCGGGTGACTACGCTGCTCGCCGGCTGTCCGACGCCGTCGTGACGAGAGGTGAAGGTGGGAGACCCACCCCTGCGTGTCCGCGGGGGCCTGCGCCGGCTCGCCGCCGCGGCCCTCGTCGTGCTGCTCGTGCCCCTGGGCGCCGGCCAGGCCGTGGCGCAGTCCCTCGACGAACTGCGCGAGCAACGCGGACGCGCCGCCGAGGAACGCGCGGCGCTCGAGGAGCGGCTGGATGCCGCCGCGGCCGAACTCGACGCGCTCGAGGTGCGGCAGGCTGAACTCGAGGCCGAACGGGAACAGTTGCAGGCCGAAGCCGACGACCTCGAGGCCGAACTGAACGCCGTCGGCGAACTGATCGCCATGCGGGTCCGCTCGACGTTCATGCACGGGTCCAACCTCGACCCCCTCGCGATCTTCCTCTCGAGCGCCGAACCGACCGCCGCCCTGTCGCGGGCCGAGACCGTCCAGCGCCTGATCGCCGGCGACCAGGTGCGTACGCAGGAGTTGGCCGCGACCCGGACCCGGTACGAGGCCGTCCGCGCCCGACTGGCCACCCGCACGCGCGAGCTCGAAGCGGCGCGCGAGCGTCAGGCCGAGGTGAACGCGCAGTTGAACGAGGACCTCGAGGCGGCCAAGGAGCTCGAGGCCAACCTGACCGCGAAGGAACGCGCCGAGCGCGAGCGGATCGAACGCGAACGCCGTGCCCGCGAGGAAGCCGCGGAGCGTGCCGCCGCGTCGCGCTCCCGGCCCAGCGGTGGCAGCGCGTCGGGCGGCGGGGGCGGTGCCGTCTCGTCGAGCGGGATGGCCTGCCCGCTGGACCACCCGCGCCGGTTCACCAACACCTGGGGCGCACCGAGGTCGGGCGGACGCGGGCACCGTGGGACCGACATCCTCGGCCCCCACGGCATCCCGGTACGTGCCATCACCAGCGGCACCTGGTCGATCCAGCGCTACGGCAACAGCGCCGGACACTGGGCGATCCTGCGGGGCGACGACGGCAACCAGTACTGGTACATGCACCTGCAGAGCCACACCGTCGGCAGCGGTGCGCGTGTGTCGGCCGGCCAGCAGGTCGGCACCAACGGCGACACGGGCAATGCCCGCGGGACTCCGCACGTGCACTTCGAGCTGCACCCGGGCGGCGGGTCCGCGGTCAACCCCTATCCGACGCTCAAGCGCGTCTGTGGGTAGTTCGGCCAGGTCACTCGCCGGGCCGGTCAGGGCCGAAATGCCCGGGCGGAGCGCACGTCTTGTCGGCACGATCCCGCCCGGGATGGCAGGCTGTCACCGGCCACGGTCCATCGGAAACAGGCCTATGCGGGAGGACAATCGCAGATGAGTCAGAGCGCCACGCGCCAGACGGTCCAACTATCCAACGCCGTCGTCCGGTTCGCCGGCGACTCTGGCGACGGAATGCAGCTGACGGGGGACCGGTTCACGACGCAGTCCGCGCTCGCGGGCAACGACCTTGCGACCCTGCCGGACTTCCCGGCCGAGATCCGCGCTCCCGCCGGCACCGTCGCCGGCGTGAGTTCGTTCCAACTGCACTTCTCCGACCAGGACATCCACACCCCGGGCGACCGGCCCGACGTCCTGGTGGCGATGAACCCGGCCGCACTGCTCAAGCACCTCGAGGCGCTCAAGCCCGGCGGCACGCTGATCCTCAACGCCGACGCGTTCGAGAAGCGCAGCCTGGCCAAGGCCGGCTACGACACCAACCCGCTCGAGGACGGCTCGCTGACCGACTACCAGGTCCACGAAGTGCGCCTGACCGACCTGACGCTGCGCGCCATCGACGACCAGATCCAGGCCGGCGAACTGAACAAGAAGGAAGCCGAACGCTGCAAGAACATGTTCGCGCTCGGGCTGGTGTCGTGGATGTTCCACCGCCCGCTCGGCGACACCGAGAAGTGGCTCGAGACCAAGTTCGCCAAGACGCCGGAACTCGCGCGGGCGAACGTCTCGGCGCTGCGGGCCGGTCGCAACTACGGCGAGACCACCGAGGCGTTCACCTACACCTACGAGGTCAAGGCGGCCAAGCTGCGGCCCGGCCGCTACCGCAACATCACCGGCAACCAGGCCGTCGCCTACGGCCTCGTCGCCGCCAGCGTGCGCGCGGGGCTGCCGCTGTTCTACGGCTCGTACCCGATCACGCCCGCCTCCGACATCCTGCACGAGCTGTCGCGCCAGAAGCACTTCGGGGTCTCGACCTTCCAGGCCGAGGACGAGATCGCCGCGATCGGGTCGGTCATCGGCGCCGCCTTCGGCGGTGCGCTGGCCGTCACGGGCACCAGCGGCCCGGGCATCGCGCTCAAGTCCGAGGCCATGGGGCTCGCGCTCACGGCCGAACTGCCGATGGTCATCGTCAACGTCCAGCGTGGCGGCCCCTCGACCGGTCTGCCGACCAAGTACGAGCAGTCCGACCTGCTGCAGGTGCTCTACGGCCGCAACGGCGAGTCACCGCTGCCGGTCGTGGCGGCCAGTTCCCCGGCCGACTGCTTCGACGCGACCATCGAGGCCTGCCGGATCGCGCTCACCCACCGCACCCCGGTCGTGTTGCTCTCCGACGGCTACCTGGCCAACTCGGCCGAGCCGTGGCGGCTGCCCGACGTCGACGACCTTCCCGACCTGCACGTCGAGTTCACCACCGAACCCAACGGCGAGGACGGCCAGTTCCTGCCCTACCTGCGCGACCCGGTCACGCTCGCCCGCCCATGGGCGGTCCCGGGCACCCCGGGCCTGCAGCACCGCATCGGCGGCCTCGAGAAGGAGGACGTCACCGGTCACATCAACTACGAGGCGGCCAACCACCAGCGCATGACGGACCTGCGCGCCGCCAAGGTCCAGAAGGTCGCCGACTCGCTGCCGCCGACCGCGGTCGAGGACCCCGACGGCGATGCCGACGTGCTCGTCGTCGGCTGGGGATCGACCGCCGGTCCGCTGCAGGCCGCCTGCCACGAACTACGCGGCCAGGGGCGGTCGGTCGCCCGGGTGCACCTGCGCCACATCGCGCCGTTGCCCCACGACATCGACGACATCCTGCGCCGCTACCGGCGGGTGGTGTGCGCCGAGAACAACAGCGGACAGCTCGCCATGCTGCTGCGGTCGCGGACGCTCGTGGACGTGCAGAGATACAACCGAGTCTCGGGCCAGCCGTTCTCCACATCCGAACTGATCGAGGCCATCAACACGCTGGGATTCGGGGTCGGGCTCGCCGCGACGTCACCGAACGGCCACGCAACCGCGGAGGTAGCCCGATGACCGGCAACAACGAACTCACGCGCAAGGACTTCGCATCCGACCGTGAGGTCCGCTGGTGCCCCGGCTGCGGCGACTACGCGATCCTCGCCGCCGTGCAGGGACTGCTGCCCGAGGTCGGCGCCCGCCCCGAGTCCACGGTGTTCATCTCCGGGATCGGTTGCTCGTCCCGCTTCCCGTACTACATGGACACCTACGGGATGCACTCGATCCACGGCCGCGCCCCGACGATCGCGACCGGCCTGGCGATCAGCCGGCCCGACCTCGACGTGTGGGTGGTCACCGGCGACGGCGACGCGCTCTCGATCGGCGGCAACCACCTCATCCACGCCCTGCGGCGCAACGTCAACATCACCATCCTGCTGTTCAACAACGAGATCTACGGGCTCACCAAGGGTCAGTACTCGCCGACCTCGCCGCTGGGCATCATCAAGAAGTCGACCCCGATGGGCTCGATCGACCGTCCGGTCAACCCCGTGGCGCTCGCGCTCGGCGCCGAGGCGACGTTCGTCGCGCGCAGCATCGACACCGACCGGCAACACCTCACCGAGGTGCTGACCGCGGCGCACGCCCACCGTGGCGCGTCGTTCGTCGAGATCTACCAGAACTGCAACGTGTTCAACGACGGCGCGTTCGCGGCGCTCAAGGACAAGGACACCAAGGCCCACAACCAGATCCGTCTGCGCAACGGCGAGCCGATCACCTTCGGCCCCGACGGCGAGAACGCGATCGTGGCGCGCGGCGACGGCTCGATGAAGATCATGCCGACCGCCGAGGCGGGCGACCGGGTCGTCATCCACGACCCGCACAAGGAAGAGCCGACCACGGCGTTCGCGCTGGCCCGGCTCGCCCACACGCCGACGGGCCCGACACCGATCGGGGTCTTCCGCGACATCGAGGCCCCGGTCTACGACGACATGCTGCGCGACCAGCTCCAGCAGGCCCGCGACCGTCAGGGCGAGGGCGACCTGCGCACCCTCCTCGAGGGTGGCAACGTCTGGGACGTCGTCGGCTAGCGGCGCACCGGCAGGTAGACAACAGCACACGCAGCCGACTCGCCGATCCGGCGAGTCGGCTGCATACTGGTCGGGATGTGTGGCCGCCGGAGACGTCGGCGTGCCTTACCTTCGCCAACGTCGCGCCCGACGTGTGGCGCCCCACTCCCCGAGGCTGCTCCCGTGACCCCGCTGCTCAATGCCCTCGCGGCCGCCGTTCGTCGCGTCCCCGTCCTGCTGATCGTCGCCGTCGTCGTGCTCACCGGCGTGTTCGGCGCCATCACGGCGTCCTACAGCGTCCAGGACCAGGGGTTCGAGAACTTCGCCCCCGAGAACGAGATCACGACCGCGCTCGAGACGATCGCGGAGGAGTTCGGCTCCGGCATCCAACCGGTCCAGCTCGTCGTCGAGTCCGACGAGGGAGCGCTGCTCGCCCCCGACGGCGTCGTTGCCGCCGCCGAGCTGCGGCAACGCCTCGAGGACGACCCCGCCGTGTCCGCGGCCCTGGCGCCGCTGCCGCAGGGGACCGTGGTCACCTATGCGGATCTCGCGTTGCAGGCGGCCGCCGCCCAGCAGTTGGACCCCGCCACGCTGTCGGCCGAACAGCTCACACAACTGCACGAGGCCACGGTGGCGCAGCTGCCGGCCGAGCAGGCCAACCAGGTCACGCGCCTGCTCGCCCAGGGCGAGGTGGACGCCGAGGTCGGGGCCGTGGTCGTCCTGCTCGACGGCGAGCTGCCGATGGACGAGCGGACCGATGCGGTGCGGGCCATGGCGGACGCCTCCGAGGGCGTCGCGGGCGTCACCGTCTCGCCGCTGGACTTCGCGCTGATGGGCGACAGCATCAGCGAGGAGATCACCGCCGACCTCAGCCGCCTGCTCGCTCTGGCCTTCGGCCTCATCGTCCTGATCCTGATCGCGATCTTCCGTCGTCCACTCGACGTGATCGCGTCGCTGCTCGGCCTCGTCTTCACGATCGTGTGGATGCAGGGCGTGGCGACCATCCTCGGCCCGGAGTTGCTCGGTTGGACCGGGGGCATGAACGAGATGACCACGGCCATCCCGATCCTGCTGGTCGGCCTGGGTGTCGACTACGGCATCCACCTGACCATGCGCTACCGCGAGGAGCGCGCCGAGGGAGCCGACCCCGAAGGCGCCGCCACGGGCGCGATCGGTGCCGTCGGCGCGGCGCTCGCCCTGGCGACCATCACCACGGTCGTCGGGTTCATGACCAACGTCTCCAACCCGCTGCCGCCGCTGCGCGACTTCGGCGTGTTCGCCGCCGTGGGTGTGACCGCCGCGTTTCTGATCATGGCGACCTTCGTGCCTGCCGTGCGCCTGCTCGGCGACCGTTGGCGGTTCCGTCGTGGCCGTGACAAGCAGGTCGTCCACGCGGCGGGCGAGGAGACCCCGTCGCTGCTGGGTCGCATCTCGGCCAGCCTCGCACCGACCGCGACCCACCGGCCCTGGGTGGTCCTGGTCGCCGCGGGCGTGCTGACGGTCATCGGCGGCATCGGCGCGACCGGGCTGTCCACCGAGTTCAGCCAGACCGAGTTCTTCCCCGAGGACTCCGAGCCCCTGCAGCTGATCGAACTGGTCGACGAGGCCTTCGGCGGCTCGCTCACCGAGACGACCCAGATCCTCGTCGAGGGCGACATCGACCAGCCCGGCGTGCTGGCCGCGATCCACGAGACCGAACTGGCCGCCGCCGACGTCGTCGGCGTGCGCGCCACCGACGACGGCGTGTCGGGTGACTCGGTCCTCCAGCGTGCCGAGACGGTCCTCGCGGCCGTCGAGGCCGCCATGGCCGGCGAGGGAGAGGGCGCCGCGCCCGAGGCGGATCCGGCCGCCGTCCAGGCCTTCCTCGCGGCGGCCGAGGACGCCGGGCTGACCACGCCCGACGGGCCCGACGAGGACGCCGAGCTGCGCCCGCTGGCGGACGCGCTCATCGCCGTGGACCCCACCGCGGCGGGGCTGGTGTCCGACGACGCCCTGCTCGTCGAGCTGTCCTCGTCAGCGGGCGACGACGTCGACGAGATGCGCGAACAACTCGACGAGGCGGCAGCGCCCCTGCGGGAGCTGGACCTGACGACCGTCGCGGCCTCGGACCCGATCCTCATCGACCTCGTGATGGACGAGTTGCGCTCGTCGCAGGTCACCGGGCTCGTGCTCACGCTGGTGGCGGCCGCCGTCATCCTCTCGATCGCGTTCTGGTTCCGTTCGCGCGAGCCCATGCTCGGCGTGCTGGCCATCGTCTCGGTCGGCCTGGTCGTCGCGTGGGTGTTCGGGCTCATGGCGGTGACCGGCATCCCGTTCAACGTGATGACGGCGATGGTGTCGGCTCTGGCGATCGGCATCGGGGTGCCGTTCGGCATCCACGTCGTCAACCGGTTCCTCGAGGACCGCGACCGCTTCGACGACATCGGCGACGCGATGGGCTCGACCCTGCGCCACACCGGCGGTGCGCTGGTCGGCTCGGCGCTGACCACCATCGCCGGGTTCGGCTCGCTGGTGCTGTCCGACATCCGCCCGTTCCGGCAGTTCGGTGCGGTGCTGGCCATGACGATCGGCCTCGCGCTGGTGAGCAGCGTCGTCGTGCTGCCCGCGATGCTCAGCGTCTACACGCGGGTCCGTAGCCGTGGCTCGTCCGTCGCGATCTCGGACGCCGACCGGGACGCCGCGCCGGTGACCTGAGCTGCCGGTGGCTTGGCCGTACCGCCGCTGACCTGCGAGGCTGCCCGGCCGAGCGTCGTGCTGAGGAGAGCGTGGTGGCCGAGGTGGAGGGCATCGAGGAGGCACGCGTCACCGCGTGGCTGCAGGAGCACGCCGGCGTCGAGGCGCCGCTGGACTTCGAGGTGATCCAGGGGGGACGTTCGAACCTGACCTACACCGTGACAGACGCGGCCGGGACGAAGCTGATCCTGCGCCGGCCGCCCCTGCACGGCGTCCTGCAGTCGGCGCACGACATGGGTCGCGAGCATCGCATCATCACCGCGCTGGCCGACACCCGCGTGCCCGTGCCGCCGACCGTCGGATTCGAGCCGGACGAGGCGATCACCGGCGCGCCGTTCTACGTGATGCGGTTCGTCGAGGGCGCCGTCGTTCGCGACAGCGCCGCGGCCCGGGAGCTCGACCCGGGGATCCGCACGGCGGCGTCCGAGGACCTCGTCGAGGTGCTCGTCCACCTCCACGACGTCGATGTCGACGCCATCGGGCTTGGCGACCTCGCCCGCAAGGAGGACTACCTCGGCCGCCAGCTCAAGCGCTGGCACGGACAACTGCAGAAGGGTGGTGGTCGCGACCTGCCCGTCCTCGACGAGGTGCATGCCCGCCTGGTCGCCGACGTACCCGAGCAGGGCCCGGCGACGGTCGTCCACGGCGACTACCGCCTCGACAACCTGATCCTCGATCCCGGGACCGGTCAGGTCCAGGCCGTGCTGGACTGGGAGCTGACGACGCTGGGCGACCCCCTCGCCGATCTCGGTCTGCTGCTGGTCTACTGGGCCGAGCCCGGCGACGACGTGTTGCCGCTACTCGACTCGCCGACCACCGTCGAGGGCTTCTGGACGCGTGAGCAGGTCGCAGTCCGCTATGCCGAGGCTTCCGGGCGCGACGTCTCCCAACTCGACTACTACCTCGCCTTCGGTTACTGGAAGCTCGCCTGCATCCTCGAGGGGGTCTACAGCCGGTTCGCTTCCGGTGCCTACGGCGAGACCGACGACAGCTTCCGCGCCTTCGGCGACATGGTCGTCGCCCTCGGGGAGCGGGCGGTGGACGCCGCGGGACGGGCCGGGCGATGAGCGGCGGCGACGGCGGTCTCGGAGATCGGACATGAGCGGCGGCCACGCGGGGCTGCTGCTCGATTACGGCGGGGTGCTGACGCCGCCCGTCGGGCACGTCTTCGCCGTGTTCGAGGCCGAGCACGGCATCCCGCCGGGACGGACCTTCGAACTGCTGGTCGCCGCGTCGCGGGACGAGACGGGCGGTCTGATCGGTGCGATCGAGCGCGGCGAGTTGACCGTCGACGACTTCGACGGTCACCTGCGCCGACTCCTCCACGACGCCGGTCACGATGGTGTGGAGGGGGCGGTCGTCGTCCGCATGTTCGCCGGGCTGGCGCCGGACGGCCCGCTGTGGGCGGTCGCGCGTCGTGCCCGCGCCGCCGGCGTGCGGGTGGGACTGTTGTCGAACTCGTGGGGCACCGACATGTATCCACGAGCACTGCTCGACGCCCATTTCGACGTCCAGGTCATCTCGGGCGAGGTGGGACTGCGCAAGCCTGAGCCCGCCATCTACGAGCTCGCGCTCGAGCGGATGGGTCTGCCGGCGGCCGCGATCGCCTTCGTCGACGACCTCGGCGGGAACCTCGCACCGGCCGAGGCACTGGGCATGCGTGCCGTCCTGCACACCGACCACGACACCACCATCACCACGCTCGAGGACCACCTGGGCATGTCCCTGCGCGAGGGCGACGGATCTGACGGGTAGGGTGCGGCCATGACAAACATGTACACCCCTGAAGAGCGCCTCGCGGTGTTCATCGACCACGAGAACGTGTCGATCGGCGCCCGCGACATCGGCTACCGCTTCGACGCCGCCCCGCTGATGGATGCGCTGGCCGAACGCGGCAAGCTCCTGGTCCGCAAGGCGTACGCCGACTGGAACCTGTTCACCGACGACCGCCGCAACATGGTCGACAACAACATCGAGCTGATCGAGATCCCGCAACGGTCGGACTCGGTGCGCAAGAACGCCGCGGACATCCAGATGGTCGTCGACGCGATGGAACTCGCGTTCACGCGCGACTTCGTCTCGACCTTCGTGATCGTCTCGGGTGACTCGGACTTCACGCCCCTGGTCGCCAAGCTGCGCGAACTCGACAAGCGGGTCATCGGGGTCGGGCTGAAGGGCTCGACCTCGGCCAAGCTGCCGTCGGCCTGCGACGAGTTCCTGTTCTACAACAACCTCGAAGGCGCGCCGAAGCGTGACAGCGGGCGGGCTGCCCCGGCTGGACGCTCGAAGAAGAAGAGCACGGTCAAGAAGTCGACCGGCAAGACCAGCGGCACCCGCGAACTGGTCCCGGCCGACGCCGGGGACGCCGACAAGCCCGCGTCCGCGTCCAGCCAGAAGCAGGACCTGCGCAAGCTCGAGCGGGAGGTCACGCGCACCCTGTCGGGTATCCAGTCGTCGTCCGCCGGTCCGGTGCAGGCGTCCAACCTCAAGCGCGCGCTGCTGCGCAAGGACCCGACCTTCAACGAGCAGGACTACGGCTTCCGGGGTTTCCGCGAGCTGATCCGCCACCTCGAGGAACAGAAGGTGGTCGTGTTGTCCGAGGGCACCGCGAAGGGCGACCCGGAGGTCGACTTCCCGACCGCGCCCCGCGACGAGGACGCCGCCTTCCAGCTTCTGCGCGATACGGTCAAGGAACTGATGGTCGAACTCGGCGGCGACCCGCCGCTGTCGGGTCTCAAGGACCAGCTCCGCAAGCGCCAGCCCGATTTCTCCGAGAAGGACCTCGGCTACTCGGGGTTCCTGCCGTTCTGCAAGGCGGCGGTCACCAAGGACGTCGTCGAGATGGACTGGGAAGAGGCCGACCAGGAGTACTACCTCTACGTCGAGGACGACGACCCCGCGCCGTCCTGACCGGCCGCTAGCTGTCGCAGGCCGCAGCGTTGTTGACGCGGGTGACGGGTGGGCCGCCGACTGCGTGGTGGAAGCGGTGATGGTTGTAGCGGTGGAGCCAGTGGTCAAGCTGTGTGGTGCGGGCGGCGTTTG
>DATHUR010000055.1:0-7997 GCA_035462025.1 Egicoccus sp.
CAACTGCTGTGCCACGAGCTGCGCCGGCCCGCCGGAAGCGATCCGGTGGGATCGGTCGTGGCGATCCGTCTGGGAGATCGACTCGTCCACGCCGCGTCGGTAGCCGTCGAGCGTGGCCAATCGGGGAACGTCCGCACCGACCATGGCAACGGCATGGAGTACGTGACGGACACCTTCGGGGTGAGCGGCGGGGGCGTGCCGTTCGGTCTGTGGTCCACGGCGTCCCTCGACGTGCCACCGATCGAGTTCGAGTTCCACTCGCCCACCGGTGAGTCGGAGCCCGTGATCGTCGAGGCGCCCGAGCCGGTGCCGGCGGAGGTTGCGGGCTGATCGTCGTGGGCTGCGTGGGGGGACTGCTTCCTTCGTGCAACCGTTTCCGGTGACCGAATCGGAAGGGAGCAATCCGGCGGCGTGCTTGACGGTGTCGTGACGCTCGGCGAGGGTTCGCCGGCCGCGGGGGCGGACACGGGAGCGTCGAGATGGCACGGGCCGGTACGAGCAGGCTCTCGCGCGGGACCTACCTCGGCTACGGCGTCGGTTCGGTCGGCACCGGCATCTTCTCGACCGTCCCGGGCCTGCTGCTGCTGACCTTCCTGGTCCGGCAGTTGCAGGTGCCCGCGGCGATCGCCGGCCTGGTCGTCCTGGTACCGCGCCTGTGGGACGTGGTGACCGACCCGTTCGTCGGCTCGCTGTCGGACCGCACCCGTTCGCGGTGGGGACCGCGACGGCCGTGGCTGCTGGCCGGCGCCATGACCCTGCCGGTCACGTTCGCCCTTCTATTCCGCGTCCCCGACCTCAGCGGGCGTCCCGCCGCGTGGTACGTGCTGGCGATCTACGTGCTCGGTACCAGCGCGTTCACCGTGTTCCAGGTCCCGTACGTGGCCATGCCCGCCGAGATGACCCACGACTACGACGAGCGCACCACCATCATCTCGTGGCGGATCGCGCTGCTGACCGTCGGCATACTCGTCGCGGGCGGCCTCGCCCCCGAGATCGTCGCCGCGGGTGGCGGTGGTCGCGACGGGTACGGGCTGATGGGCCTGGTCGTCGGTGCCGTGCTGTTCGCCGCGCTGCTCGCCAGCTTCCTCGGCACGGCCCGGGCTCCCGTCGAGGAGCCGGTGCCGGCCACGGCCGGCTTCCGCGAGCAGTTGCGGGCCGCTGCCGGCAACCGGGCGTTCTTCGTGCTGCTCGGCTGCTTCGTGATCCAGGCGCTGGGCGTCGGTGCGATGCTGGCCGGCGTCGACTTCTTCGCCGCCTATGTGCTCGAGGACCCCGACCAGACCTCGATCCTGTTCGTCTGCCTGGTCGGCCCGGCGCTGGTGACGATGCCGCTGTGGAACTGGGTCGGTCACCGGTTCGGCAAGCGGACCGGCTACGTGGCCTGCTCGGTCGTGTTCGCGCTCGGGGGCCTGTCGCTGATCACCGCTTCGGCCGACCGGCTGTGGCTGGTCTACCTCCAGGTGTTCGTCATGGGGACGGCCTACGCCGGCACCCAGTTGTTCCCCTTCGCGATGCTGCCCGACGCGATCGACCTCGACACCGTCCGCACCGGGATGCACCGTGCCGGTGCGTTCACCGGCGTGTGGACCGCAGGCGAGAAGGCCGGCATGGCGATCGGCCCGGCCGTGTACGCCATGATCCTGGCGGTGACCGGGTTCGTCGAGACCGAGTCGGGCGCGATCGTCGACCAGCCCGCCGCCGCGATCACGGGGGTCCTGGTCGGATTCGCGGTCGTGCCGGCGGTGCTGGTACTGCTCGGCCTGCTGTTCCTGCGTCGCTACGACCTCGACGCCGAAGCCGTCGCCACGTTCTCGAGAGACAGGACGCCCGCGTGACCCTCCCGACCACCGGCCTGTCCCGCGACGAGGTGTTCGCCCGCCTCGACGCGATGCGCAAGGGCGACCTCGACTCACGCGGTGGCCGGACCTGGGCCTACGTCTACGACAGCGGGCGCGCCGAGGTCGACGAGGTCGGCGGCCAGGCCTACCTCGCGTTCCTGCACGAGAACGGCCTCGACCCGACGGTGTTCCCCAGCGTCCTGGCGATGGAGAACGACGTGGTCGGCATCGCCGCCGCCCACCTCGGCGGCGACGAGCACACGGTCGGCAGCTTCACCAGCGGCGGGACCGAGAGTTGCATGCTGGCCGTCAAGGCCGCCCGCGACCGGTTCCGCGAACGTCGCGGTCACGACCTCCGCGCCCAGATCGTGCTGCCCGACAGCGCCCACGCGGCCTTCAGCAAGGCGGCCCACTACTTCGATCTCGAGGAGGTCCGCGTCCCGATCGACCCGGTCACGTTCGCCGCCGACGTCGACGCCGTCGCCGCGGCGATCACCGACCGGACCGCGATCGTGGTCGGGTCGGCACCGCAGTACGCCCACGGCGTGATGGACCCGATCGAGGATCTCGCCGTACTCGGCCTCGAACGCGACGTGTGGTTGCACGTCGATGCGTGCATCGGCGGCTGGCTGCTGCCCTACGCGCGCCGCCTCGGGGTCGAGGTGACGCCTTTCGACTTCCGCGTCCCGGGTGTCGACTCGATCTCGGTCGACCTGCACAAGTACGCCTACTGCCCCAAGGGCGCCTCGATCGTGCTGTACCGCGACACCTACCTGCGCCGACACCAGTTCTTCGCCTACGCCGACTGGTCGGGCTACACGATCATCAACCCGACGATGCAGTCGACCAAGTCGGCCGGGCCGCTGGCGGCCGCATGGGCGACGCTGCACTTCGTCGGCGACGACGGCTACCTCGACATCGCCCGCCGGACGGCGGACGCGACCCGCCGGCTGATCGACGGGATCGGCCGGATCGACGGGCTCGAGGTGCTCGGCGACCCGCGCCTGTCGCTGGTCGCCGCCCACGCCCCGTCGTTCGGGGTGTTCGAGGTGGTGGACGAGATGAAGCGGCGCGGCTGGTACGTCCAGCCGCAACTCGCCCACCGCAACTCGCCCGCCAACGTCCACTTCTCGGTGACCGCGACCTCGGACGCGGTGGTCGACGCCATGCTCGACGACCTCGCGGCGTCGTGCGAGGTCGCGCGCGGCATCGAGGTCCCCGAGGAGGCCACCGCGTTCCTCGATGCGCTGCGTGGCTTGGACCCGGATGCGTTCACGCCCGAGATGTACGCCGGGATGCTGGCCGCCGCCGGGCTCGGCGGCGACGACGTGCTGCCCGAGGACATGGCGTCGATCAACGCGATGCTCGACGCGCTGCACCCGAAGCTACGCGAGCAACTGCTGATCGCCTTCCTCGGCGGGCTGTTCCACCCGACCGGAGCGGACGCGTGAGCGCGGCGTCCGTGCTGCTCGCCTCCGAGACATCCGGAGGCGGGAGCGGCTTCGGGCTGGTCGTCGTGCTCGCGATCATCGGGGTACTCGGCTGGGTGGTGGCGCGCTCGATGCAGCGCCAGCGCGACTACGAACGCCGACTACGCGATCACCCCGACGGCATCCACGGTCGCCGGCCCGAGCCGCCTGAACCCGACGACGACTGACCGCGACCGGCCCCCGCCCTGCGTGTGATCAGTCGAGGTGACGGTACGGAGCCGGCGGCAGGCGCCAGATGCGGGCGGTGGGGCCGTCCGTGCCCGGCAGGTGGGCGATGCCGCCGGCGACGTCCAGCGGCCGGTGGCCGAGGAGCGGCGCCGGTGCGGCGCCGTCGTCGAGGTGGAGCAGCGCGGCGTCGAGTCGGACCGGTTCGGAACCGGACCGGGCGAGGTGCACCAGCACCCGTTCGGCGGGATGTTCGCGCAGGTAGACCAATGCGTCGTCGCCGAGGTGGACCCAGCGCAGGCCGCCGTGGCGCAGCGCCACCGAGGTCCGGCGCAGCGCGGTCAGCCGGGTCACGAGCTCGAGCGTGTCGCGGTCCCAGCGCTCGGGGTGCCCCCAGGGCATCGGCGCGCGGCCCTGTTCGTTCGAGTCGCCGCCGAGGCCGATCTCGTCGCCGTAGTAGATCGACGGCACACCGGGGAAGGTCAGCATCCAGGCCAGGCCGACGTGCCGGCGGTCGCGGTCGCCGGCCACGATCGCCCATCGGGCCGTGTCGTGCGAGCCGAGCAGCGACAGCGAGTGCACCACGCTGCGCCACGGCAACTGGCCGCGCACGAGGTCGAGCCCGCGTGCGACGGCGGCGCCGCCCCGTATGGCGAGCGGCACCGGCATCCCGAGTGCATCGACGGACACGTCGGGGTCGCGCAGCCAACTCCAGGCGGCGCGGGTGAAGCCGAGGTAGTCCATCGTCCCGTGCCAGCCCGCACCCTGCAGGTCGGCGGTGGCGTCGTGGCAGTGCTCGGCGAGCAGGTAGACCTCGTCGCCGCGGACGTCGCGCATCGTCTGCAGCAGGATCCGCTGCAGGTCGGCGGCGAGGTCGAGCGTGCCGGATCGGCCGGCGACGTTGGCGGCGTCGACCCGCCAGCCGTCGAGCGCGAACGGTTCGCGCAGCCAGCGTGCGGCGACCGAGTCCGGGCCCTCGTACAGGCGCCGGCGCAGTTCGCGGCTGCGGTGGTCGAACTTGGGCAACGTGGGCACACCGGCCCAGGCCTGTGCCCGGCCACCGGGCCGGTCCTGCCACAGGTAGAAGCCGGCCTCGACCCCGTCCGGGTCGGCGAGCGCCGCCCGGAACCACGGGTGCTGGTCGCCGGAATGGTTCAGCGTCAGGTCACCGATCAGGTGCATCCCGCAGGCGTGCAACGCCGCCGACAACGCGGCCAGCGCCGCGTCGCCGCCGAGCAACGGGTCGACGTGGTCGAAGTCGCTGGCGTTGTAGCGGTGGTTCTGCGGCGCCGGGAAGACCGGGTTGAGGTAGACGCCGGTCACGCCGAGCGCCTCGAGGTGGTCGAGGTGGGCGGTCACGCCGGACAGGTCGCCGCCGTACAACTGCCGCATGGCGGCCGGCCCGCGTGGTGCGACCGGGTCGTGCCAGTCCGCCGGTTGTGCCCAGTCGGGCCAGTCGACCTCGTCGGCGCCGCGGGAGAAGCGGTCGGGGAACACCTGGTAGAGCACGCTGTCGGCGACCCAGGCGGGCGGCGGCGGGGTGGCGACCAGTGCGAAGTCCCACGTGTCGGCGACCTCGTGGTGGTGGACGCCGGCCTGGGTCAGCCACCGCTGGCCGCCGGCACCGTCGATCAGGAACCGGTAGTGCGAGGTGGGGTTGACGACCTCCACCTCGGCCTCGTAGAGGTCGACCGCACCGTGGGTCCCGACGCGCGTGGCAGGTGCGTAGCCCGGCTCGGTGTCGGGGGTCGTGCGTACGTGGACCGTGTCGACCTCGGCGGCGTGCGGGACCTCGACGCGGACGCGGACCCGGTCGCCCAACGACGGTGCGGCGACGGGGCGGCCGGCAGCGGTGGCCACGTAGGCCGGGGAGCCGTCGTGGCGCGGCTGCGCGAGCAGGTCCGACACCTCAGCCCTTCACGCCGCCGGCGGTCAGGCCGGAGACGATCCAGCGCTGCAGGAACAGAAACAGCGTGAGGGTCGGGATCGACCCGATCAGCGCGCCGGCGGCGAACGGGCCCCACTGCTGGCCGTAGTTCTGGTCGATGAAGCGGTACAGGCCGGTCGCCAGGGTCTGGTTGGTGTCGGCCTGGCCGAGCAGGATGCTGGCCAGGATGAACTCGTTGAACAGGAACACGAACGACAGCAGCCCGGCGACCACCAGGATCGGCGCCGACAACGGCAGGATGATCCGGACGAACACCTGGCCGTGGGTGGCGCCGTCGACCCGGGCGGACTCGTCGAGTTCCTTCGGGATGGTGTCGAAGAAGCCCTTCATCAGCCACGTGTTCGCGCCGAGCGCACCGCCGAGGTAGACCAGGAACAGTCCGAGTTGCGTGCCGAACCCGATCATCGGGAAGTAACCGCGCACGTTGACCATGAACAGAAAGATCGCGACCTGCGCCAGCAGTTGCGGGAACATCTGGATCAGCAGGACGGCGAGCAGGCCGACGCGCCGGCCGCTGAACCGCAGCCGGCTGAACGCGTAGGCGGCCATGGCCGACAGCATCATGTTCGCCGCGGCGGCGCCGCCCGCGATCTTGAGCGAGTTGGTCATCCAGGTCCAGAACGGCGTCGAGTCGAGCAGGGTCGAGTAGTTCTGCGTCGTGACGACGGTCGGGACCAGCTGTGAACTACGCAGCGTCTGCGACGGCGACACCGACGCGACGAAGACGAAGTAGACCGGCATCAGCGCGAACAGCACGCCGACGACCGCGACGAGGTAGCGCCAGCCGAGGTCGCGGAAGCGCCGGCCGCGTGGCGAGCGGCCCACGGTGACGGCGTCGCGGGTCCGGGCGCGTGTGGCGCCGGTGACGGCGATGGGGTGGTCGGCAGCCATCAGTTGATGTCCTCCAGCACCGCGGTGCGCTTGAACCCGAGCCAACTGAAGACCGCCACGAGCACGAAGATGATGCTCGAGATCGCGGCCGCCAGGCCGAAGTCCTGGCCACGGCCGCCCTCGAAGGCGAGGCGGTAGCTGTAGCTGATCAGGATGTCGGTGTAGCCGGCCGGGGTCGGGGTGCCCGGGATCGGCGGGCCACCACCGGTCAGCAGGTACACGACGTTGAAGTTGTTGAAGTTGAACGCGAACGAGGCGATCAGCAGCGGGCCGACCGCGACCAGCAGCAGGGGCAGGGTGATCCGCCGGAAGGTCTGCCACCCGTTCGCGCCGTCGACACGGGCCGCCTCCTTCACGTCGCCGGGGATCGCCTGCAACGCGCCGGTCGTGATCAGGAACATGTAGGGGAAGCCGAGCCACAGGTTGACCATCAGCACCGAGATCTTGGGCAGCAGGCCGCCGGCGGCCTGGCTGGTCAGCCACGGGATCGACGCGTCGAGGATGCGGTTTATCGGCCCGAACGTGGTGTTGAGCAGGCCCTGCCAGATCAGGGCGGTCATGAACGAGGGCAGCGCGTAGGGGATGATCAGCAGCGACCTGGTCAGCCGCCGCAGCTTCAACCTCGGGTCGTTGAGCGCGAGCGCCAGCCCGAGCCCCAGCGCGAAGGTCAGCAGCATCGAGCCGGCCGCGAACACGAAGGTCCACAGGAACACGTTGACGAACGGTCCCCGGATCGCGGGTGAGCTCAACACCCGGTCGAAGTTGCGGAAGCCGATCACCTCGCGGTAGCCGGGCCGCAGCACCTCGCCGTCGGCGGAGGTGAACGTGCCCTCGACGGCCCGGTACTCGGTGCCCTCGGCCTGGTCGACCATGACGTCGCGGTCGGCGTCGTAGGCGAACTGCTGGATCGCGACGGCCGCGGTCGAGAAGGTCTGCACGCTGATGGCGTCGCCCCGCTCGCCCGGCTCGAGCGCGTCGGGGTCGGTCACCGGCACCGAGAATCCCTGCACCTCGTCCTGGCGGTCCTGGGCCTCGCCGAGGGTCATCGGACGGTATTCGCCGAGCACGGTGAGGTCGGCACCCTCGCCGGCCACGTCGCCCTCGGCGAGTTCGGTCAGGCCCTCGGCCGTGCCGAGGAAGCTCTGCCCGTCGGGGTCGGTGAGCAGCAGCGCGAGTTCGTCACCGGGTCCGACCAGGGGCCGGGACTGGTAACGGGTCGCGCCCTCCGGGACGGCGACCGAGGCGTTCTCGATGCCCCGGATCGCCTGTTCCTTGGTCAGCACGTTGCCCGTGCCGTAGTTCGTGAAGCCGATGTAGGCGGTGTAGACGACCGGGTAGATCTGGAACAGCAGCACGACGATGGTGCCGGGGACGAGGAACTTGGCCGGCAGGCGATGCCGCGACAGGTAGACCCAGTCGAGCACCGCGGTCGCCACGACCACCAGCGCCAGGGGCGTCCAGGCGCGGAGCGGGAGCAGGGTCAGGACGGCGTACAGCGCCAGTCCGTTGACCAGGCTGAGGAACGCCAGCTTGGCGACCAGGCCGGTCAGGCTGCCCGAGCCGAGTCGCTCGGCAAGCCGGTCCGCGTACGACATCCGTTTGGCTCTCCCCGTGCGCGGTGGAGCATTGCATCAATGCCGTCGGGGCGGCGCCGCGCGTGCGGCG
>DATHUR010000056.1:0-2662 GCA_035462025.1 Egicoccus sp.
CGGACGCTCGAACTCCTGCAACGAGGCGAGCAGCGAGGCGAGCACGCCGTCGATCTGGTCGTCGAGCCGTCTGGGCGCATGCCGTAGCGCGATGGTCAACCCGCGCAGCTGTGCGAACGAGACCCGATGGGCACGCACAGCGGCGTCCAGGGCGGGCAGCCGGCCGAGCAGCCGGCACGCGCGCAGCAGCAGCCGCCGGTCCATCCGCGTCGTGCGGGCGACGATCGTCAGCCAGTGCTCGACCCCGACCCCGGTCACCGTCTCGACCCGGTCGGTCGCGAGCAGCTCGGCCAACCCCGCGACCGCGTCGAGCAGCGCGTCGTCGGCGACCGTGAGCCGGTCGAGCACCGCCGCCAGTTCGGGCAGCTCGGCCAACACCGGCAACCCGAACGGTGCCGTACCGCCACCCCGCTGGGGTGTGGCGGCGTGGTAGCCGCCCGAATGCTCGGCCGCCAGGCCGGGCCACGGACTGCGATCCGGACCACGCCGACGTGCACGCAAGGTCCACCGCCCGTGCAGGGCGGGCGCGACGCGAGGGCGGACCGGAGAACTCATGGGTGCCACTCAACCGTCCGGCTGTGACACCCCGACCCGCGCATCCACACCCCCGCGCGACGAACGCATCGCCGTCCGCTGAACCGCACACCACCGCCACACGGCTGGCGATCAGTCGCCGAGGACCTCGTGGAGGAAGGCGGCGACGCGCGGGTAGCAGTCGATGCGGTTGGTGAGCTTGGCCAGGCCGTGGCCCTCGTCGGCGTAGACCAGCAGTTCGTTGCGGATGCCGCGTTCGTCGAGGATGGCGTGGATCTGCTCGGCCTCGGACAGCGGCACGCGTGGATCGTTGGCGCCGTGCACGATGAACAGCGGGGCGCGCAGGTTCTCGACGTGGGTGATCGGTGACGCCTCGAGCAGCACGTCGCGGTCGTGCTCGAGCGAGCCGTACTCGCGCTCGCGGAAGGCGCGCCGCCACGCCGAGGTGTTCTCGAGGAACGACACCAGGTTCGACATCCCCACGATGTCGACGCCGGCGGCCCACCGCTCGGGCTGCATGACCAGCCCCATCAGCGTCATGTAGCCGCCGTACGACCCGCCGTAGAGCGCAGCACGCGAGGCGTCGAGGTCGGGCTGCGCGGCGAGCCAGTCGTGCAGCGCCGCGAGGTCGCGGACCGAGTCCAGACGGCGCTCGACGTCGTCGAGGTGCTGGTAGTTGCGCCCATAGCCGGTGGAGCCGCGCACGTTGGGGGCGACCACCGCGAAGCCCTGGGCGACGAGGTACTGGGTCAGGCCGGTGAAGCTCGGGCGGTACTGGCTCTCGGGGCCACCGTGGATCATCACCACGACGGGCGCGGGTCCACGCGAGGCCTCGCGCCGCGGGCGGTACACGAAGGCGGGCACCTCGAGGTCGTCGAACGAGGCGAACCGCACCAGGTCGGGCTCGACGAAGGTCGCGGGATCCACCTCGCACGGCGACACCGTGACGCGCTGCAACGAGCGCTCGACCGTGTCGTAGCGCCACACGTCGCCCGGCACCGTGGCCGAGGAGTACGAATAGACGAGGTGGCGCCCGTCGCGGGTGAAACGGAAACCGCCGGCAACGCCCTCCCCCGGCAGGCCGACCTCGTCGGTCACCTCGAGGCTGACCGGGTCGCGCAGTTGCGCGCGCGTGCGGCCGTCGTCGTTCCACACCACCAGCAGGTGGCGCCCCGACCAGTCGATCCCGCAGCCGGTGTCCCAGCCGGTCTCGATCACGACCTCGAAGGCACCGTCGGGGGTACCGCGCGCGATGGCGCTGTGGTCGCGGCCGACGTCGGTGGCGAAGAAGAACGCGGAACTGTCGGGCAGCCACGACGGGGTCCCCACGCTCGACTCACGCTCGGGGTGCGGTGCCAACTCGATCACGCCGTCGTCACCGGCCGACAGCGGTGTGTCGCCAACCCGGTGCAGGTCGACGAGGTGGACGATGTTGTCGCCCGGCCGGGTCGTCATCTCTGCGACGGCGAGCCAGCGGCCGTCCGGCGAGAACCCGCCCGGTCCGGTCCAGCCGCCGGTCGCGAACACGCAGCGTTCGCTGCCGTCGGTCAGGTCGCGGACCCAGGTGTCGAACGCGACCCCGTCGCCCCGATTGGTGGCGTACGCCAGCCACCGGCCGTCGCGGGTCACGCCACCGGGGCGATGGATGTGCTCGTCGTCGACGACCAGCGGTTCGAGGTCGTCGGGCCCCTCGTACGGCTGCGACGGGTCGTGCACCGCCGCGAACAACTGGTGGCGCTCGTTGCCACCACGGTCGGTCGCGAGCAGCAGGCGGTGCGCCTCGCCGCCGGTGGGGTCGGCGGGCAGGTAGCCGGCGCCGATCGGCTCGGCGAACCGCGTCACCGCGACCAGGTCCCCGGCCGCGACCGGCAGGGTCACGCCATCGAGGTCGAGGCGGTGGACCTGTGCGCTGCCGGGCAGGTCGGAGGAGACCAGCTGTCTGCGGGCGTCCGGCGAGCAGGCGCTCTGGGCGGCGGTACGGATCTCGAGGTAGGCGCGGATGTCGGACGATTGGTGTGCAGTCATGCGGGCGAGGCTATCCGCGCCGCGAGCCGCGCCCCGGGGTCCCATCGGTGCGGAGTACGGTGCCGGATCGATGGCGCCGGCACCCGGGAGGCACGCAGTGGAG
>DATHUR010000057.1:0-32620 GCA_035462025.1 Egicoccus sp.
CAGATCGGCCACCGCATCCGCGCCGACGTGCGCGAGCAGTGCCACCTGCCGTGCTCGGTCGGGATCGGCCCGACGAAATCGGTGGCCAAGCTGCTGTCGGCCAAGGCCAAGCCCGACGGGCTGCTGCGGTGGCCGGCCGACGAGGTGCTCGAACGGCTGCGCCCGCTGCCGATCGCCGAACTGTGGGGCGCCGGCCCCAAGACGGTCGAACGGCTGACCGCCTACGGCTTCCGCACCGTCGGGCAACTCGCCGACGCCGACCTGCGCACACTGCAGCGGGTCGTGGGAGACGTGTCGGGCACCCACCTCCACCGGCTCGCCCGCGGCGAGGACCCCCGGTCGGTGACCCCGGTCAGCCCGACCAAGTCGGTCTCCGCAGAGCAGACCTACGACGAGGACATCGACGACCCGGACGTCCTGCGCCGCCAACTCCTCCGGCTGTGCGAGAAGGTCGGCCGCCGTCTGCGCAAGGCCGGGCTCTCGGGACGGACGATCACCCTCAAGGTCCGGTTCGGCTCGTTCGAGACCGTGACCCGCTCGTCGACGCTGCCGGCACCGACCGACCGCACCCACGACCTCGTCACGGTCGCCGGTGGCCTGCTCGACGGGCTGCGGCTCGAACGGGCCAGGGTGCGTCTGCTCGGCGTCGGTGTGTCCAACCTCGGCGACGGCGACGCGGCCCGCCAGTTGGCGCTCGACGCCCCGGTCGAGCTGTTCCCGCTCGACGCGGGCGAGGAACAGGCCGGTTGGGGCGACCGCCGCTGGGAGGACGTCGAGCGGGTCGCCGACACCGTCGCCGAACGCTTCCGCGGCATCGGCGTGTCGTACGCCGCGCTGCTCGACGAGGACGACGAGGACGCGGCACCGACCGCCGAGGACCGCCGCCTCGAGGAGTGACGCGGTGACCGCGTCCGCACCGTCATAGGCTCGCGACCGATGGCCGCGTGCGTGCGGCCACCCCAGCCAGGCAGGAGCACGACGTGGGCGAGGCCGTGACCTACGAGGTCGTCGACAAGGTGGCGCACGTCACCATCCGGCGGCCCGAGAAGAAGAACGCGATGAGCCTGGAGGTGTTCGACCTGCTCGGCGAACACGCCCGGCGCGCGGGACACGACGACACGGTCGGTGCGGTGCTGGTCGCGGGGGAGGGTGGCACCTTCTCGTCCGGCATCGACGTGTCGGTGTTCGGCGACCAGCTCGGCAACGGCGTCGAGCCGGCCTTCATCGCCCGGCTGCAGGGCGCGTTCACCGCGTTCGAGGAGCTCGACAAGCCCACGATCGCGGCCATCGAGGGCTACTGCTTCGGCGGCGGCATCCAGCTCGCAATCGCCTGCCACCTGCGGGCCGTGGCGCCGTCGGCGCAGCTCGCGGTCAAGGAGGCCGACTGGGGCCTGGTCCCCGACCTCGGTGGCACCTGGCGTCTGCCCCGCCTCGTCGGGCTCGGCCGCGCCACCGAACTGACGCTGACCGCCCGCACGGTCGGCGCCGACGAAGCCCGCGCGATCGGGCTCGCCGAGTTCGCGCTGGACGACGACCCGCAGGGCGAGGCGCACGACCTGGCCGCCCGGCTCGCGGCCGGACCCGGGGCCCTCCGGCGGGCACCCCGCCTGCTGCGCGAGAACCTCGGACGCGACCGCGATGACGCCCTGTCCGCCGAGGCCGCTGCCCAGGTGGCCTGCATCGGTGGGCACGACTTCACCGAGGCCGTCACCGCCCGGCTGCAGGGCCGCGCCCCGCACTTCACCGGCACCTGAGCCCACCCGTTCGGACTCCCGGCGTGTCGCGGATGGGCGGCGGACGGTGGCCGGTCCCCGACGTTGGTCGGGGCGCGCATCGGCCACACGACGGGGTGCGGTCACCACAGGCCGTGGGTACATTCTCACGACCGTCGGCCACCGTGGGAACCACATGCCGTTGTCCGAGCACGAGGAACGCATCCTCGCCGAGATCGAGCGCCAGCTCGCTGCCGAGGATCCCCGCTTCGTCGCGCGCGCGCGACGCAACCGCAGCGGTCCCTCGCGGTCCCTGCGGCTGCGACTCGCCGTGGCGATGGCGGTGCTCGGCGTCGTCTCGCTGCTCGGCCTGACCTTCAGCATCGCCTGGGGCGCGGTCGGCATGGCGCTGCTGCTCGGCGCGATCCTGCTCGGCGCGAGTGCCCTGCGCGAACGAACCGACGAGCCCGCCGAGGCCGCTCCCGTCCCGCCCGACGAGGGTTGACGGACTAGCCGCCGAGTCGTTCGCGGACGGCGCCGACGACGTCGCGCGTCCGGGCGATCGAGGTGCTGACCGGCACCCGCACGGGCGCGAACAGTCGGCCGCGCGTGTCCACCGAGGCCCGCAGCGCATCGATGCACCGCTCGGCGAGATCCTCGGCAACGGCCGCGTCCCGACCGTCGACGTCACCGCCGAACGCCGCCCGCTGCGCCAGGCCGGCGAACCGCTCGCCGTCGGACGGCAGCCGCCCCTCCCGCTGCCAGCGCGCCATCACCTCCGGCGTGGTCTCGGACGGTCGTCGGACCAGCCCGTACGAGGCAGCAGTGGCCAGCAGCCGTCGCTGCGCGGTCAGGACCCGTGACGCCGGGTCACCACCGACCGACGCCACCCGGGCACGCTGACCGCGCACGACCGTCACGGCCACGACGGCCAGACCCATCGCGAGCAGCGCGAGCGGCCAGACCCGCGTCTCGTCGGGCTGCGTGCCGGCATCGGCCGAACCGGCCTGCGGCGGAACCAGGTCCTCGTCCGGCAGCGGGATCTCGCCCGGCAACTGCGGGTTGCTGCCCGGGCCGTCGTCGTTGTTGGCGTTCTCGCGGGCCTCGCGGGCCGTGCGCTCGAGTTCGTTCTCGACCGGCGTGAGGTCGTCGGCGCGGGGCACCATCTGCGAACTGTCGTCGCGCGGCGTCGGCTCGAAGCTGATCCAGCCGTACCCCGGGAACAGCACCTCGACCCAGGCATGCGCGTCCCGGGTGGACACCGTGTACTCGTCGACCTCGCGTCCGGCCTCGGGGTCGGCCGGGTCGAGCCGGCCGGGCAGGAATCCGACCGCGACCCGGGCCGGGATGCCGGTCGCGCGCAGCATCACCGCCATACCGGTGGCGAAGTACTCGCAGTAGCCGAGCTTGTCCTCGAGCACGAACCGCTCGAGCGCCTGGTCGCCACGCAGCGCCGGGACGTCGAGGTCGTAGGTGAACCCGCCCGCATCGCCGATGAACCACTCCTGCAGCGCCAGCGCCCGGTCGACCATGGTCTGCGCGCCCGCGGCCGCGTAGACCTGTTCGGCCTGTTCCCGCAGCGCCTCGTAGTCGCGCGGCAGCGCCGTCAACTGCGGGTCGGTCACGGCGTCCGCCGTGATCGGTCGCAGGTCCTCGTAGGTGGGGGACGGACGCGACGCCTGCACGCGATAGGTCACGCCCTCGCGGATGCCGACCCTGGCCTCGCCCGCGAGGTCGCCGTCGACGGTGTCCCAGGTCGCGAGGAAGCCACCCTCGGTCGACCACACCATCTCGTCGCGGGTCGGCCCCAGCACCTGCACCGGCTGGTAGGGAGCGGGCACGTAGATGTTCTCGAGGTCGAGTACCTCGACGTCGACGAACACCGGCTCGGTGTTCGCCGCCTCGGCCTCGGGCGGCAGCACGTCACGCGCCGAGTACAACGACGACGGGTCGGGGCGGTAGGAGCCACCGTCCTCGCTCGGTGGGCCGAGCCGCCACGTGAAGCCGTCGAAACTGTCGAGGCCGGCCAGGCGCAGATAGCTGCGTTGCTCGCTGCGCACCCGCAGCACGTCGCGTTCCTCGGGCAGCTTGAGCCGCTCGGCGACGTCCACGATGGGCTGGTAGCCGCGCGGATCGCCGCCGTCGCCGATGTCGACCCACCCGTCGCTGCCGTAGCCGGGCAGGACCCCGGGCAGCATCACGGCCGCGACCACGGCGAGTGCGCCGACGGCGACACCGCTGCTGGTCACGCGGGACAGGCGATCTGCGCCGGGCAACGCGTCGGGAGCGGACAGCAACAACACGAGACAGGCGCTGGCCAGGAACGGCACCGCCGCCGCGACGCCCCCCTGGCCTGACCTGATCGCGAGCGGAACCGACCACAGCACCAGGGCCGGGACCAGACCCAGTCCGGCGCTGCGCCACCGCACGAGCAGTTCGTGCGTGAGGTGGGCAACGACCCAGTAGCCGCTCGTGAGCACCAACAGCATGCCGGGCAACACCGGGGCCGGACTCGGGGTCTCGCGGATCTCCACGAGCGCCTGACCGAACAGGTCGCGTACCTGCGTCCACTGCTCACCACCCGGGAGCAGGGGACCGGGCGGCAGGTGCAGCAGGTAGGTGAACATCGCCAAGCCGGCCAGCGAGACCAGCAGCGCAGCCCACCACGGCACCCGAACGGCGCGCAGGGCCGCCGCGGCGCCGACCGCCAGCAACGCCGCCAGCAACGCCGGGCCACGCCAGACCGCCTCGGTGAACACACGGTCGTAGGCGGGCAGCGTGGTCAGCACCACCAGCAACGCGGCGGCCCCGAGCGCGGCGGCACGACGGTTCATGTCCGATCTCCGAGACCGGCTCCGGTGCATCCAAACCCCAACACAGCACCTCCGCCGCCGCTCATGTCCTCACTCCGGCGAGGCGCGGGCGTCGCAGCAGTTCCTGCCAGCGCTCGTCCAACCGGTCGCCCGCCGACACGACGGTCACCCGCCAGCCCGCCGCCTGCAGCGCCGCAGCCGTGGCGTGCACCCGCGCCGCCGCTTCGGGCGACGGCCGCCCGGCGTGGCTGTCGGCGTCGACGAGCACGGCGATGCGCGTGGAGAAGCCCCGTCCCGAACGCACCAGGACCCGCAACTCACCCGGCTCGGGCATGGTCAGTACGGCGATCAACGTCCCGTCCCCGGCCGTGCCCTGCCCGACCTGCTGCATCAGCGTCGGAAGGTCGACGTCGGCCGGTGCCGCATCCGCGAGCCGCTCGAGCCACTCCTGCCAGCCCAGTCCCACCGGTGCGCTGCGAAGTGGACGGTCGACGAGCACGACCTGACGACCACGCGCCGAGACGTGGTAGGTGATGCTCGCGGCCGCCGATACGGCCGTCTCGAAGCTCGACGCCGGCCCGCGTCCCTGGTGGCGGTCCGCGCGGATGTCGAGGAGCAGCACGACCCGCGGATCCTGGGGCGACTCGGCCTGACGGACCATGAGCTTGCCGCGATGGGCCGTGCTGGGCCAGTGGACGGTACGCAGGTCGTCGCCACGCACGTACTCGCGCACGTTCGCGAGGTCCTCGCCGCTGGGCAGCGGCCGCGGCCGACCCTCGCCGCCCATGCTCGTCGTCCCACCGATGGGGACGCCGTCGGGCAACCGCCAGATCGGCGGATAGATCGTCAACGGGGCGGTGTCGCCGATCACGCGCTCACGCGCGACCAACCCGAACGGATCACGCATCGACACCGTCAGCGGGCCGACCTCGAATCGGCCACGCTGCAGCCCGCGGACCGGGTAGCGCACCGAGGTGCGGCCGCCACCGCGCAGCGGCGCCGCCACGACCGCGCTGCCCGACGTCAGGATGGCCGGCACCCGGTCACGCAGTTCGAGCGTCGCCGTCGGGAGCCGACCGACGTTGGCGAGGGTCAACTCGACCTCGCCCTGCCCGTCGTGGAACAGCCGGCCCGGACGTACGAGCCGGTCGACACGCAGTCGGGCCGATGCCAGCATCACGAACAGGACCGCGAGGATCAGCAGCGAGAGCACCCCGACGGCGGCCATCTGCAGTTCGGGTACCCCGAAGCTGCGCGCCGCGGCCCACAGCAGCACCGCGGTCAGCACCATGCCGAGGCCGCGGTCGGTCAGCAGTCCGAGGGGACCGCGCCGCGGGCGGCCGAGCATGGTCGTCACTCCGTCGGGGCAGGGACCCCGTCGACCACGTCGGCGACGACGTCCGCGGGATCGTGGCCGGCGAGTTGCGCCTCGGGACGCAGGATCAGACGGTGGGGCAGGACGTGCGGCGCCAGCGCCTTGGCGTCATCGGGCGTGACGTAGTCACGGCCGTCGACCGCCGCGGCGGCACGGCAGGCCCGCAGCATGGCCAGCGAGGCGCGGGGCGACGCGCCGAGTTCGACCTCGCTGTGCGCCCGCGTCGCCCGGCACAACGCCACCATGTAGCGCGCGACCGCGTCGCTGACATGCACGTCGCGGATGGCCACGATCGCGTCGGCGACGGCGGCCGCATCGGCGACCGGCTGCATCGCCCGTACCAGGTCCTCGCCGCCATGGGTGCGCAGGATCGCGAGCTCGTCGTCCTGGTGCGGGTACCCGATCGAGATGCGCATCAGGAACCGGTCGCGCTGCGCCTCGGGGAGCGGGTAGGTCCCCTCGAGCTCGATCGGGTTCTGGGTGGCGATCACCATGAACGGCCGGGCGAGTTCGTGCGTCGTGCCGTCGATCGTGACGGTGCGCTCCTCCATGGCCTCGAGCAGCGCAGACTGGGTCTTCGGACCCGCGCGGTTGATCTCGTCGCCGAGCACGAGGTTGGCGAACACCGGTCCCGGCCGGAACTCGAAGTCGCCGGTGTCGGGGGAGTAGACGGTCACGCCGGTGATGTCCGAGGGCAGCAGGTCCGGCGTGAACTGGATCCGGGCGACCGAACAGTCGATCGAGCGGGCCAGGGCCCGGGCCAGCAGGGTCTTGCCCACCCCGGGCACGTCCTCGACGAGCAGGTGCCCCTCGGCGAGCAGCGTGATCAGGGCAAGCCGGATCTCGTCGGGCTTGCCACGCACCATGTCGGTGACGTTGCGCTCGATGGCGGTCAGCGTCGAGGCGACCGCGGCGAGATCGGGACGGCGCCGCGTGGTCCCGTCGGTGGTGGTCACTGGTCCTCCGTGGACGTCATCGATGCGCCCGAGCGCCCGAGGCGACGCCGGCATGCCCGTCCCCGGGGCCGGCCGCAGCCGCAGGCGTCGTCGCACCTGTCTCCCGAATGGCGGGACGGTGGCCGATGGTACCCACGGCCGAGCGGACGTCGTCGAGGTGCCGGCGCGCGTGCGCCGAGCCCACAGCCCCCGGACCTCTAGCGGCCGGACTGCCCCGCGGTGTCGGCGTAGACCTGGTCGGGGAACGTCAGTGTGCGCCCGTCCGCATCGTCCCACGGCGACGGCAGGCCGATTCGCTCGAAGACGTCGTCGGCACAGGCGGGACAGGTCACCCAGCGCTTCGTGACCTCGACGTCGACCCCGTGGTCATCGGTGGCCTCGGTGCTGAAGACCACCCGTCGACCGTCGTGCTCCTGCTGGCAACCGTCGCACACGAACGCCATGCCTCGACCTCCCGTCACGTCGGGCCACCGTCGCACGACGTCGACGTCGGTGTCAATTGTCTGCCTGGGTCCCCTGTCTCGCTCGCTTCGCTCGCTCGTTGCCCCCCCAGGCTGGCGTGCCTCCCGTTCTCGCGTTGCCCCTCCGGGCGGGCATCGCCACTACGGTGGTGGGGCCGGGCATCCAGGAGGGGACGTGACCGGGGACTTCGCTGCGCCGCGCACGACCCGTGGTGAACGCACCGCGGCGCGTCTGCGTGCGGCCGCACGGGCGGTGTTCGCCGATCGCGGCTACTCGGCCGCCCGGGTCGAGGACATCGTCGCCGAGGCCGGCGTCAGTCACGGCACCTTCTACACGTACTTCGACAACAAGGCGGCCGCCCTCGACGCACTGATCGACGAGACCGCGGGCCAGTTGCAGGCGGTCGTCGACGAGCCGTGGGAGGGGCCCGATGTCCTCGCCACCATCGCCGCGGTCATCGACCGCTTCGTCGACGTCTTCTCCCAGCACGGCGACGTCGTCCGCACCTGGTTCGAGGCCGCGGCACACGACAAGCACTTCCGCGACCGACTGCGCGACGTCCGCCGCGGCTACGTCGAACGGGTCGCCGAGAACATCGCGCCCGCGCTGACGTCCACGCCGCACGACGCCGGCGTCGCCGCCGCCGCCCTCGTCGCCATGGTCGAGGGCTACGCCACCCAGGGCCTGGCCACCGACGACGAACGGCAACGCGCCTCGGTCGTGCGCACCCTGTCGTCGATCTGGTTCGGTGGGCTGTTGCGCCTGATGGACCCCGCGACGTAGGAACGTGGTCCGCGGTGTCGGGCCGTCGCGGGTGACCGCTCCGGGGGCGTCCCGGTCGCCTGCGCAGGGGGCGTTCCGCCCCTGACACTCGTCCACTCCTCGGCGTCGCTTCGCTCGCCTCGAGCCCCTGCTACGGCGACCGGGCCGTCCCCTCCGCTCCCGTCTGGCTGTTTGCGGGGCGCCGCGTCGGCTCGCGCTGCGCCACTTCGCTCCACTCGTCCCACCACTTCCCGCCACCTTCGGCGCTGTCGCGCCGGGTCTGTCCGGTTTGCCTGGGGTGCCTCGCGGGGTCACGCGGGTCGCCGGAGCAGCACCCCTCATCCGGGAGTTCCCGGTGTGACCTGGGCTTTTGTTGGGGGAATGGTTGTCGACAGGTAGGGGAGTGTCGTAGAGTGGTGCGATGTGGAGGGCTTTCCCGTCCGGGGGAGCTCCGGTTCCGGACACGGCGGGCAGGCAGTTGTTCCTCGGAGAGCACCAGCACACGCTGGACGCGAAGGGGCGCGTGATCCTGCCTGCGCGCTTCCGGGAGCGGCTCTCCAGCGGCCTGGTGTTCGCGCCCTCGCAGGACCGCTGCATCGACGTCTACCCCCTGACGGCGTTCGAGCGCCGCGTCGAGGAACTGCGCGCCGTCCCGCGTGAGGACCAGCGGGCACGCGCCTACCTGCGCGTCTTCCTCGCCGGCGCCCACCAGGAGACCCCCGACGCCCAGGGCCGCGTGACCGTGCCGCCGCGGCTGCGCGCCTACGCCGGACTCGACAAGGACCTCACCGTCAACGGTGCGGACGAGAAGGTCGAGATCTGGGACCGCACCACCTGGGAGTCCTACCGCGACGCCGCCGAGGAGGCCTTCGCCACCCTCGACGGACCCTTCTCGTTGTGATGATCGCGAGCCTGATGACGCCACCGCCCGCACCGCAGCCCCCCGCCGAGGGGGCTGCGCCGCACACGCCGGTGATGCTCGATCGCGTGGTCGAGTTGTTCGCCGGCGCACCCCCGGGCGTCTACGTCGACGGGACCCTCGGCGCCGCCGGCCACGCCGTGGCCGTGCTGCGGGCCCGCGCCGACCGGTACGGCACCGCCACGCTGGTCGGCCTCGACCGCGACCCCGACGCACTCGACCTGGCGCGCGAGCACCTGGCCGCCCTCGGTCCCGAGGTCACGACCCACCTCGTGCGCACCCGGTTCGACGCGATGGGCGAGGTGCTCGACGACCTCGGCATCGGCGAGGTGGCCGCGATCTTCCTCGACCTCGGCATCTCCTCGATGCACGTGGACCGCGCGGAACGGGGCTTCTCCTACCGGCAGGACGGTCCCCTCGACATGCGGATGGACCCGGACCTGCCGATCTCGGCGGCCGACCTCGTCAACGACCTCGACGCCCGTGACCTGGCCCGGATCCTGCGGCGGTACGGCGACGAGAAGTTCGCCGACCGCATCGCCCGTGCGGTCGTGGCGGCCCGCCCGTTCACGCGTACCACCGAGTTGGCCGAGGTCGTGCGCGACGCCATCCCCGCCGCCGCCCGCCGCACCGGCGGGCATCCCGCCACCCGGACCTTCCAGGCGCTGCGCATCGCGGTCAACGCCGAGATCGAAGCGCTCGAACACCTGCTGCCCGACGCCCTCGACCGGCTCGCGGTCGGCGGCGTGTTCGCGGTCCTGAGCTACCACTCGCTCGAGGACCGCGCCGTCAAGCGCGCCTTCGCCGAGGCGGCCACCGGCTGCATCTGCCCGCCCAACTTCCCCGTCTGTGCCTGCGGCCGCTCGCCGCTGGTCGAACACGTCATCCGCCGGCCCGAGCGTCCCGACGCCGACGAAGCCGCCGCCAACCCCCGCGCCACCGCCGCACGCCTGCGCGCGGTCCGACGCCTGGAGTCGTAGTCCCTTGAGCGCCCTCACCGCCCCACGCAAGCGCGTTCTCACCGAACGCCGGCAACGCCACCTCGAGGTGGTCGGTCAGCCGCAGACGCGCCACACGCTGCTGTTCGCGCTACTGATCATCGCCGTGCTCGGTGGCGCGGTGTTCGGCACGGTGACCCTCAACGCGCTCGCGGCCGCGCACGCGGTCGAGGCCCGCGCCCTCGACAGTCAGGTCGTCGAGGCCGAACGCGTCTACGCACAACTCGTCGCGGACGTGGCGGCGCTCGAGGACCCCGCTCGCATCCGCGAGGCGGCAGGCGATCTGGGCCTGGTCCCCGGTGGGCCGGGACGACACGTCCGCCTCGACCGCAACCTCCCGGCCGACGGTGCCGTGACCGAACTCGACAACGGCCGCCGCGCGGCGGACCCGCTCAAGCCCGTCCTCTCGGTGGAGCGCTAGGTGACCGGGCAGCCGCGCCGGCTCCGGTTGCTCGTCCCGACCCGCGTTCGGCGCTCGGCACGTGAGATCGGCACCCGTCGTATCCGGTGGCTGCTGCTGGTCTACGGGCTGGTGTTCCTGGTCATGTTCGGGCAACTCGTCAACGTGCAGGTCGTCCAGGGCGACGAGTACGCCGACCGGAGCGTGCGCCAGCGCGCCCGCATCGTCGACCTGCCCGCGACGCGCGGTCGCATCTACGACCGCGAGGGCGACGTGCTCGCGACCTCGGTGCAGGCGGCGACCGTCTACGCCGACCCACGTGCCTACCGGCCCTCCACGACGCCCGATGGCCAGCACGTCCCCGCCGCCGCGGACAGCCGCGCGACCGCCGAGGCGCTGGCGCCGTTGCTCGGGATCGAGGTGGGCGAGGTGCGTGATCGCCTCGAACGCGATGCCCACTTCGTCTACCTCGGCCGCCAACTGGACTGGGAGGTCGGCGAACAGGTCCGCGAGTTGGCCCTGCCGGGCATCGGCATCCTCAGCGAGCCGCGCCGGGTCTATCCGGGTGGCGGACTCGCGGCCCAGATCGTCGGGTTCACCGGCATCGACGGCGAGGGACTCCAGGGTCTCGAGGCCCAGTTCGACCCGGTGCTGCAGGGCCGGCCAGGCATGCTCGCCTTCGAGCAGGCCCCCGGGGGGCTCGGCATCGCCTCGGGCACGCGCGAACTCGAGCCGTCCGACGCCGGCACCGACCTCGTGCTCACGCTCGATCGCGACATCCAGTATGCGGCCCAGCAGGCCGCGGCCGACGCCGTCGCCGCCAACGAGGCGACCTCGGCGAGCGTGGTCGTGCTCGACGTGAAGACCTTCGAGGTGCTCGGCATGGCGACCGCGCCGAGCTTCGACCCCAACGACCGCGGCGACAGCGACCCCGAGACCTGGCGCAACCGGGCCATCACCGACGTCTTCGAACCCGGGTCGACGCAGAAGGCCCTCACCGTCGCCGCCGCGATCGACGACGGCCTGATCACCGCGGACACCACGACCACCAGCAGCGGCAGCGTCGAGGCCGGCGGCAAGGTGTTCCGCGACCAGCACCGGTACCCCGGCGAGCAATGGACGACGGGCGACATCGTCGAGCGGTCCAGCAACGTCGGCACGATCCAGATCGCGAAGCAACTCGGTGCCGAACGCCTGCACCACTACCTGCGTGAGTTCGGCTACGGCGCCGCCACCGGCGTCGGCTTCCCCGGCGAGTCGCCCGGACTGCTCATGGACCCCAGCGACTGGTGGGGGACGTCGCTGCCGACCATCTCGATCGGCCAGGGGGTCGCCGTCACGCTGATGCAGTTGGCCTCGTCGTACGCGACGCTGGCCAACGACGGGGTCGCCATGGCGCCGAAGATCGTGCGCGGCACCGTCGGCGAGGACGGCCGGCTCACCCCCACGGTCACCACCGGCGAGCGTCGCGTCGTGTCGTCCGAGACGGCGGCGCAGGTGCGGACCATGCTCGAACGCGTGGTGACCGGCGAGCACGGCACCGGTGCCCGCGCCGTCGTCCCCGGCTACAGCGTCGCCGGCAAGACCGGCACCGCCCGCAAGCCGAACCCGGACACACGCGGGTACTCGGACGAGTACGTGGCCACCTTCGTTGGGTTCGCACCGGTCGAGTCACCTGAGATCGTGGTCGCCGTCATGGTCGACGAGCCGCAGGCTGCCTTCTACGGCGGGACGGTGGCCGCACCGGTCTTCGGCGAGGTCATGGGTGCGGCGCTCTCGGCCCGCCGGGTCGTCCCGGACGGCGGTTCACGCAGCCTCGACGACGCGATGGCCTCGGCCAGGATCGCCGCCGCCGAAGCCGCCGCAGCCGCCGAGGAGCCCACCACCGCGGCCGACGACCCCGGCTCGCCGCCGGTCGGTGACCCCGCCGACGGGTGACGGTCGGTGCCGCGTCAGGACCGCGCGTCACCCTCGACGGCGGCCAGCATCGCCTCGACGTCGACGCCGCCGGCGGTCGCGGCATCGATCGTGGGCAGGTAGCGCTCGAACGACGCGAGGTTGTGCTCGATCAGACCGGCCAGCAGCGCGCCGGAGAGACGGTCGCCGGCGAAGTCGAGGCTGGTCTTGAACCGCACCTCACCGTCGTCGAGGTCCATCTCGAAGTTTCCGATGAACAGGCCGTAGTTGGCGCGGGTCAGCAGTTCACCCACCACGCCGCGCCGCGACGCCGGCACCGCGTGCGGGTACAGCGAGTAGACCGCGACCTGCGGCAGACCCTCACGGGCGCGGCAGAAGACCGACCACTCGGATCGCTCGCCCGCGTGCAGGAACGACACGGTCGATTGTTCGGGATGTTCGGTGAGCACGAGGCCCGATGCGCGCAGCGTGTCCACCAGGAACCCGAAGGCCGTGGACGACGGTGAGGCTGCAGCGTCCGACACGAGGTAGTCCTCTAGTTGTAGCGGTCGTAGGTGTTGTAGTCGTCGTCGGCAGGGGCCGGCGGGGGCGCGCCCGTCGGTTGGCCGTCGTCGGCGGGCTCGTAGGTCTCGGCGTAGGTGTGCTCCTCGGCGGCCTCGACCTCCTCGGGCGCGAGGTGCTCGTTCGCGGCGAACCAGGTCGCGGCGTCGGGGATCGGTGGTCCCCCCTGGCCGAGCAGGGTGAGCGTGACCCCCGACAGCGACACGCTGCGGCCCTTGAGTTCGCGCAGGATCTGGACCATGTGTTCGGCGTTGGGCAGGTAGTGGCCGCTCTTGGTGGTCAGGCCCTTGAGCTTGCCGCCCTCGACGCGCAACTCGCCGGCACCTGCGACGTCGCTGGCGCTGAGGAAGCTCGAATGGTGGAACAGGCCGACCTTGTGGGACCCCGCGTAGATCCGTCCCTGCGGCGACATCACGAAGATGCCCCAGCCGCTGCCGGAGAACTTCGAGTACATCGGCGTCGGCGCGGTCGTGTCGAACGGCGCACCGTTCTGCATCAGCGTGCCGCTGCCGGTGACCTCGTACGGGGCGCGCTCGTCGTCCGATGCGAGGTAGGTGGTCTTGGCCGTCATGACGCGCGGCACGTCCTCGGGTGCCCAGCCCATCCGCTTGACCAGGACCTCCTTGACCACCGCGGGGTCGTTGGCGACGGCGACCGCCGCCTCCGGCAGGCGGTGCTCGTTCAACATCGCCTTGACCTCGGCGATGGTCCCGTTGACATGCCCCTCGCGCACCAGGTAGGCGGCCAGTTCGCCGGTGAACACGGCAAGGACGAACTCGAGGCTCTCGACGTTCTCGCCGGTGTAGTTGCTGCCGACCTGACGCAGCTTGCCGTACTTGATCTGTTCCTTGGGCGGGGCCGCCTCGGCGTTGCCCGGTGGCGCGCCCTCGTCCTCGGCGCTGTAGAAGTCGGGCGTCGCCGCGGATTCGGACGGCTCGCTGGCGACTTCGCTGTAGACCCCGCTGTAGACGGTGTCCTCCGTCGTCGTCGACTCCGACGACTCGCTGCCGACCTCGCTGTAAACGGTGTCGCCCGGGGTCTGCTGGCTCTCGGCTACCGAGTACTCGACCTCCGGCGGCGCGCTGGCGGGACCCCTGCCGGGGTCGAGCAGCGACGTGACGGCCGCGTTCCCGGCCGTGCGCTGCAGGCCGAGGAGACCGCCACCGTCGGGCGCGCTGCCGCCGCTGGGTTTCGCCGTCTGCCAACCGGACGGTTGTTGCTTGCGTTCCCGATGCTGGCCGATGAGACCCGGCATGGCGTGCCCTTCGCGACACGGGGACCCGGCGTCCCGCCCGGCCCGGACGACCGAGGTCCCGGCCGGCTCCGCGGACGCTAGCCCGCACGGGGGAGGGGCGACGGGTTTTCGTCTCCGGAATTCGTCATCGGGAGCGTGCTCCGGCACGGTCGACCGGACGTCCGGGGTGCGCGGCCGGTCGCATCGGCGGCGTTAGGCTCGGGTCCGGCGTGGCAGCCCTGTTGCCGCATGCCACCGGGTGCCCCGGCGCCCACCGCCCCGACCTGCATCCGACGGCCCGAGGAACGTGTGTGACGGCGAGTGTGTCCGACGTCGCCGCCGCCCTTCCGCAGGCGGATGTCCGAGGCGACGACGCCACCCTCGTCGACGCCACCCACGACAGTCGGCAGGTCGGTCCAGGCTGGCTGTTCTGCGCCATCCGTGGCAGCCGTGCCGACGGGCACGACCACGCGCCGCTCGCCCTCGAACAGGGGGCGGGCGCCGTCCTGGTGGACCACTGGCTCGACCTGCCGGTCGCCCAGATCCTGGTCCCGGACGTGCGCGCGGCCGCCGGTCCCGCCGCCGCCGCCGTCCACGCCCACCCGAGCCATGACCTGCAGGTGATCGGGGTCACGGGCACCAACGGCAAGACCACCACGGTCTACCTGCTCGAAGCCGCCTTCGCCGCCGCAGGCATGGGCACCGGTGTGATCGGCACGGTCGAGACCCGTATCCACGGCGAGGCCCAGCCGGGTGTGCGCACCACCCCCGAGGGGCCCGACCTGCAGCGCCTGCTGCGCCGCATGTACGACCGCGGTGCCGACGCGGTCGCGATGGAGGTCTCCTCGCACGGCCTCGACATGCACCGCGTCGACGGCACGCGCTTCGCGGTCGGGGTCTGGACCAACCTCAGCCAGGACCACCTCGACTGGCACGGCACGATGGAGGCCTACTTCGCCGCCAAGGCCCGGTTGTTCACGCCGACCTTCACCGACCACGGGGTGGTGTTCCTCGACGGTCCCTGGGGTCGGCGGTTGCTCGAGGTCGCCGAGGTGGACACGACCACCGTCGGTCGCGACGCCGACGCCGACGTCCGCGTCGTGGACGAGCACGCCGACGTCACCGGTTCGCGTGCCCGCCTCGTCGGCGACGGACTCGATCTGCCGATCGCGACCGGCTTCCCCGGCCGGTTCAACCTCAGCAACGCCGCCACCGCCGTCGTCGCCGCGATCACGGCGGGGATCCCGTCCGAGGTGGCCGCCAAGGGGGTCGCCGCCTGTCCCGGCGCGCCGGGGCGTCTCGAACGCGTCGATGCCGGCCAACCCTTCACCGTGCTGGTCGACTACGCGCACACCCCCGACGCGATCGAGCAGGTGTTGACCACGGTCCGCGACCTGCTCGAGCCGGGACACCGCGTCGTCGTCGTACTCGGCGCCGGCGGCGACCGGGACCGCGCGAAACGCGGACCGATGGGCGCCGCGGCCGCCCTTGCCGACGTCGCCGTGCTCACCTCGGACAACCCGCGCACCGAGGACCCCCACGCCATCCTCGACGCCGTCCTCGCCGGCGCGCGCGAGGCGGTGGCCGCCGGTGCGCCGGCCGAGGTGGACGTCGAACCCGACCGTCGCGACGCGATCCGCCGGGCCCTCGAGGTGGCGCGCGACGGCGACGTCGTGGTCATCGCCGGCAAGGGCCACGAGACGGGCCAGGAGTTCGCCGACCGTACGGTGCCGTTCGACGACCGCGTCGTTGCCCGTGAACTGCTGCAGGCGGGTGTCGCGTGATCACGATGACACTGGACGAGATCGCCGCGGTCGTCGGGGGCACCGTCGTGGGCGACGCCGCCACGTCGGTCTCGGCGGTCGGGACCGATTCGCGGACGTTGCCGGGCGGGGCGTTGTTCGTGGCCCTGGCCGGCTAGACGGCCGACGGCCACGACCATGCCGCCGGTGCCGTCGAGGCGGGCGCGGGCGCGCTGCTCGTGGCCCGCGACCTCGACCTCGACGTGCCCCAGGTCAGGGTCGCCGACACCTGGCAGGCGCTGCGCGCCCTCGCGGCCGAGGTCCGCCGGCGGGTCGCTCCGACGACCGTTGCGGTGACCGGATCGGTCGGCAAGACCACGGTCAAGGACTTCACCGCGGCGGCGATCGGTGCGCAGCGGCGCACCGTGGCCGCGAAGGGGTCGTTCAACAACGAACTCGGCGTGCCGCTGACCCTGCTCGCATTGACCCACGACACCCAGGCGCTGGTGACCGAGATCGGCGCCCGGCACGTGGGCGACATCGCCGACCTCGCCCCGCTCGTCGCCCCCGACGTCGCGATCGTGACGGCGGTGGCCGGGGTCCACCTCGAGGTCTTCGGCACCATCGAGCAGGTCGCGGTCGCCAAGCGCGAACTGGTCGAGGCGCTCGGCCCCGATGGCACGGCCGTGCTCAACGTCGCCGACCCACGGGTCGCCGCGATGGCGGACCATGCCCCGCACGTCATCGGGGTCGCCCTCGACGATCCGAGCGCCGACGTCCACGCCGTCGACGTCCACCTCGACCGGCACGCACGCGCCACCGCCACCGCGGTCACGCCGTGGGGCCGGGTCAAGGTGCGGCTTCCCATCGCCGGTCGCCACCATGTCGGCAACGCACTGCTCGCACTGGCCGTGGCCGGGCACCTCGGCATCGACCTCGAGGCCGCCGCGGCCGCCATCGGCGAGGCACCGGTCAGCCGCTGGCGCGGCGAGGTCGTCGAGGCCGACGGGGTGGTCGTCGTCAACGACGCCTACAACGCCAACCCGACCTCGGTCGTCGCCGCGCTCGACACGCTGGTCGCGGTCGCGCGCACCGGTCGCACCCACGCCGTGCTCGGCGTGATGGCCGAGATCGGCGACGACCACGACGCCGAGCACGTCGCCGTCGGCCGGCGGTGCGCCGAACTCGACCTCGACCATCTCGTGGTCGTCGGCGCCGACGCCGCCGGCATCGCCCGTGGCGCCCGCGAGGCCGGTCTGCCCGGCGACCGGATCGTCGAGGTCGACGATGCCGACGCGGCACTGGCCGCCGTCGTCGACCGCTGCGACCGGGGCGACGTCGTGCTCGTGAAGGCATCCCGCGTCGGCGGCCTCGAACGCGTCGCCGACGGGCTGGTCGCGTCACGAACCAAACCGGGGGACGGACCGGACACGGAGGCCATGCACACGTGATCGCGATCCTGATCTCGGGCACCATCGCGCTGCTCGCCGCGCTCGTCGGCACCCCACTGGTCATCACCTACTTCCGCGAACGCGGCTTCGGGCAGTTCATCCGCGAGGAGGGCCCCGAGGCCCACCACGCCAAGGCGGGCACCCCGACGATGGGTGGTACCGCCATCGTGCTCGCCGCCCTCGGTGGCTTCCTGATCTCGCACCTGACCTCGGCGCGGTTCACCCCGGCCGGGTGGCTGATCATGTTCGTCTTCGTCGGCATGGCGGCGGTCGGGTTCGCCGACGACTTCATCAAGTTGCGGATGCGCCGCAACCTCGGCCTGAGCAAGACCGCCAAGTTCGGCGGGCAGGCGATCATCGCCGCAGTCTTCGCCTTCGCCGGGCCGGTCTACGCCAACATCCCCCAGAACATCTCGGTCGTCGGCGCCATCGAGATCGGGCTGCCTCGGTGGGCGTTCTTCCTCTGGATGTTCCTGCTGCTCGCCGGAGCGTCGAATGCGGTCAACCTCACCGACGGCCTCGACGGCCTGGCCGCGGGGTCGGGCGCACTGGTCTTCGGCGCCTACACGCTGATCGCGTTCTGGCAGTTCCGCAACCCGTTCGCCTACCCGATGGCCAGCGGCGAGGCGCTCGACGTGGCCATCATCCTGGCCGGCGTGATGGCGGCCTGCGCCGGGTTCCTGTGGCACAACGCGCCGCCGGCCCGCATCTTCATGGGCGACACCGGTTCACTCGCGCTGGGCGGTCTGCTCGCGGCGGTGTCGGTGGTCACCAACACGCAGGTGCTGCTGGTCCTGCTCGGGGGCCTGTACGTGCTCGAGACGCTGTCGGTGATCATCCAGGTCGCGGTGTTCCGCACGAGCGGCAAGCGCGTGTTCCGCATGGCGCCGATGCACCACCACTTCGAACTGCTCGGCTGGCAGGAAACCACGATCATCGTGCGGTTCTGGATCATCGCCGGGATCGGGGTCGCGCTCGGCCTCGGCACCTTCTACGCCGAATACCTCACGCGCTACGGCCCGCTCGGATGAGCCCGTCCGACCTGACGGGCATCCGTCGCGCCCTCGTGGTCGGCCTGGGCACGTCTGGGCAGGCCGTCGCTCGCGCGCTGCACGACGCCGGTGTCGAGGTCGTGATGGTCGACGACCGGCCCGACCACCCTGCGGCCGATGGCCTGGCCGTCGCCGGCATCGAGGTCGCGCTCGGCGTGGCCCCGCTCGAGCGTCTCGACGGCGTCGACCTCGTCGTGCCCTCCCCGGGGGTCCCCGAGCGGGCGCCGGTCCTGGTCGCCGCCGCGCAGCGCGACCTGCCCGTCTGGTCCGAACCCGAACTCGGCTATCGCCTGCACCCGCGGCGCCTGCTCGCCGTCACCGGCACCAACGGCAAGACCACGGTGACCGAACTGTTGGCGCAGATGTTGCAGGCAGGGGGACTCGACGCGATCGCGTGCGGCAACATCGGGCGCCCGTTCACCGAGGCCGCCGCCGCCGCGGCCGTCGACGCCGTGCTGGTCGCGGAACTGTCGTCGTTCCAGTTGCGGTTCACCCACCGTCTGCGACCCGAGGTCGGCGTCCTGCTCAACCTCGCCGCCGACCACCTCGACTGGCATCCCGACCTGGCCGCCTACGGCGAGGCCAAGGCGCGCCTGTGGCGCGCCCAGCAGCCGGGGGACTGGGCCGTGACCAACCAGGCCGATGCCACGACCGTGGACCTCGGCGACCGGTTCGCGCCGGCCGGCCGGGCCGCCTTCGACGGCGCCGCCGCGGTCGCACACCTCGGCGTCGGCGTCGCCGACGGTCACCTCGTGGCCGCCACGCCGTCGTTCACGGGTCCGCTGCTGCCGGTGACCGACCTGACCATCGACGCGCCGCACCATCGCGCCAACGTGGCTGCCGCGGCGACCGCCGCCCTGCTCGCCGGTGTCGCGCCGGCGGCCGTGGCCGACGTCGCCCGCACGTTCCACCCCGGCGCCCACCGGCTGGAACTCGTCGCCGAGATCGACTCCGTGCGCTACGTCGACGACTCCAAGGCCACCAACGTGCATGCCGCCGCGGCCGCGCTGCGGTCGGCGCCCTCGATCGTCTGGGTCGCCGGCGGACTCGCCAAGGGGGTCGACCTCGCGGCCCTGGCCGACGATCTCGGTGCGGTGCGTGCCGCCGTGCTGATCGGGACGGCCGCACCCGAACTGGCCGCGGTCTGCGCGTCGGCCGGCGTGCGATCCGAGCACGCCGATTCGATCGAGGCGGCGGTCGAGGCCGCCGCCCGCTCGGCCCGGCCCGGCGACACGGTGCTGCTCGCCCCGGCGTGCGCGTCCTTCGACCAGTTCAGCGGGTATGCGGAACGTGGCGAGCGTTTCGCCGCCGCCGTGCGAGCCTTGCGGTCCCCGACCCCAGGAGCGCGGACATGAGCGGCTCGTCCCGGCCCGCCGCCGGTGCCACCGCGACGCGCCGCCCGTCCGAGGCGGATGGCGGGCGTCTGGCACGGTTGCGGGTGCGCTGGCATCCCGGCGCGTGGAACGGCGACGCGACGGCGTTGACCGTCATCACCGCCGTGCTGCTGCTGGTGGGCCTCGTGATGAGCTACTCGGCCAGCATCGTCGACGCTGCCGAGGCCGGCGACCCGTTCGGCATCTTCCGGCGGCAACTGGTCTGGGCGACGCTCGGTGTGCCGGCGTTCCTGATCGTGGCCAACCTGGACCATCGCGTCTGGCGCCGCCTCGCGTGGCCGCTGATCATCCTGGCGGTCCTCGGCCTGGTCGCCGTCCTGGTCCCGGGGGTCGGCGTGACCCGCTTCGGGTCGTCCCGCTGGCTCGGCTTCGGTCCGATGGTCGTGCAGCCGTCCGAGATCGCCAAGCTCGCGGCGCTGCTGTGGGTCGCGGACGTGCTCGAGCGCAAGCGTCCACGCGACGGCTCACTGCACACGACCGCACACCTCAATGTCCCGGCCATCCCGCTGCTGGTCGTGCTCGCCGTGCTGGTGCTCGCCCAGCCCGACCTCGGCACGACGATCCTGCTCGGCCTGATCATCGCCTCGGTGCTGTGGGTCGAGGGCCTGCCGGGCAAGTACGTGGCCGTCGGTGCGACCGGCGCGCTGACCGCGATCGCCGTGCTGGCCGTCGTCGCGCCGTACCGGCTGCGACGCATCACCGGCTGGCTGGATCCCGAGGCCGACCCGACCGACACCGGCTACCAGTTGCTGCAGTCGCTGTTCGCCCTGGGCGAGGGCGGCATCTGGGGGGTCGGCCTGGGGTCGTCGCGGGCCAAGTGGAACTGGGTACCCAACCCCGAGACCGACTTCATCTTCGCCATCATCGGCGAGGAACTCGGTCTGGTCGGGGCCACCTTCGTGCTGGGCCTGTTCGCCGCGCTGCTGTTCGTGGGTCTGCGGATCGCCTACGGCGCCCGGGAGGGGTTCGCACGCACGGTCGCGTTCGGCATCACGGCCTGGATCGTGGGCCAGGCGCTCATCAACGTCGGGACCGTGACCGGCGTGCTGCCGATCACCGGCGTCACGCTGCCATTGGTCTCGGTGGGCGGGTCGTCGCTGGTGTCGACCCTGGTCGCGCTCGGCCTGCTCGTGGCCGTGGCGCGTGCCACGCCGCCACAGGTCAGTCGACTCCGCCGCGATGCCGGTCGGCCGCGGCTCATCCACCGCTCGGGAGACGACGCGTGACGACACGCATCCTGGTCGCCGGCGGCGGCACGGCCGGTCACGTGTTCCCGGCCCTCGCCGTCGCCACCGAACTGACCCGGCAGGCAGACGTCGAGCCGGTGTTCGTCGGTGTCCCGGACCGCCTCGAGGCCCGCCTGGTCCCGCAGGCGGGTTTCCGGATGCACGAGATCGCCGCCGTGTCCGTCCCCCGGCGCCCCTCGCCGGCGCTGTTCAAGCTGCCCTTCGCCATCCTGCGCTCGGTGCGTGAGTGCGAACAGATCCTGCGTGACGAGCAGGCCGCGGCCGTGGTGACGTTCGGCGGCTACGTGTCGTTCCCGCTCGACCGCGCCGCGAAGAACCTCGGCCTCCCGCTGGTCATCCACGAACAGAATGCCCTGCCCGGGCTGACCAACCGGATCGCATCGCGTTGGGCCGACCGGGTCGCGGTGACCTTCCCGGGCTCCGCCGACCGGTTCCCGCACCCCGAACGGTGTGCCGTGACGGGCGACCCCGTCCGCGAGGACCTGCTCGCCCTCGACCGCGACGCCGACCGAGCGGGGGCACGCAAACGGTTCGGTCTGGACCCCGCGATCCCGACGCTGCTCGTCTTCGGCGGAAGCCAGGGCGCCCGCTCGCTCAACGACGCCATCATCGACGCGCACCCGCGGTGGGAGGTCGAGGCACTCCAGGTGCTGCACGCCGCCGGGCGCAACTTGCACGACGAGGCCGTCGCGGCCTGGGAGCCGGTGCGGGCCGAGCGTCCCGACATCGCGGTGACCGTCGTCGACTTCATCGACGACATGGCCCAGGCCTACGCCGCCGCCGATCTCGTGGTGTGCCGGGCGGGCGCGACCTCGATCGCCGAGCTGACTGTCCTGGGGCTGCCGGCCGTGCTGGTTCCCTATCCTCACGCCACCGGCGACCACCAGACCCTCAACGCCCAGGCGCTCGAGCAGACCGGTGCCGCCACCCTGATCGCCGACAGCGAACTCGACGGCGCGACGCTGGTCGCGGCGGCCCAGCCGCTGTTGACCGAGCTCGACCGGTACACGCGGATGGCGACGGCCGCACGGGCGTTCGGACGTCCCGACGCCGCGGCGAACGTCGCCCGGCTGGTCCTCGAACTGCTCGACCGCGCCGCCACGGCCTGACCGACCGCCGCAAGGAGAGCCACGTATGACGCTGCTGGAGACGCCCCGCCGGGTGCACCTCGTCGGCATCGGGGGCGCCGGCATGTCCGGGATCGCCCGGATCCTGCTGCAGCGCGGCCACACGGTGTCGGGCTCGGACCTGCAGGAGGGCCGCTCGGTGGCCGAACTGCGCGTGCTCGGTGCCCGGGTCGAACTCGGCCACGACGCGGCCCACCTCGGCGACGCCGAGATCGTGGTCATCTCCACGGCCGTCCCCGCCGACAACCCGGAACTGCGCGCCGCGGCCGATCGGGGGCTGCGCGTGCTGCGCCGCGCCGAGATGCTGGCCGCGCTGATGGCCGACGAACGTGCCGTGCTGATCTCGGGCACCCACGGCAAGACGACGACCACCTCGATGACCGTCGTGGGGATGCAGGCCGCCGGCCAGGACCCGAGCTTCGCGATCGGCGGCTCGCTCAACGAGAGCGGCACCAACGCGCACGGCGGCAGCGACGGGGTGTTCGTCGCCGAGGCCGACGAGTCCGACCGCTCGTTCCTGTTCTACCGGCCCGACCTGGCCGTGGTGACCAACCTCGAGCACGACCACCCCGACGAGTTCGCCGACGAGGCCGACGTGGTGCGCGCGTTCCGCGACTTCCTCGCCCGCCGGACCGACGGGGCGCCGGCGGTGCTGTGCGCCGACGATCCGGGCAGCTTCGCCCTCGCGCAGCACGTGGACGGCCCGGTCCTGACCTACGGGACCAGCCCCCGTGCCGACCTGCGCCTGACCCTCGGCGACGACGGCCACCACGAACTGCGCCGCGACGGCACGACGCTGTGCGCCTTCCAACTCGCGGTCCCCGGTCGCCACAACGCGCTCAACGCCGCGGCCGCACTGGGCGTGTGCCACACCCTGGGCCTCGACCTGCAGGCCGCCGCCGGCGGACTGGCACGGTTCACCGGCGCGGCCCGCCGTTTCCAGCGCCTCGGCGTCGTGGCCGGCGTCGAGGTCGTCGACGACTACGCCCACCATCCGACCGAGCTCCGTGCCACGCTGGCCGCGGCGCGCGGTACCGGCGCCGAACGCATCGTCGTCGTGGTCCAGCCCCACCGCTACTCGCGCACCGAGGTGCTCGGCGCCGAACTCGGCCGCGCGGCCGCGGCAGCCGACCTCGTCGTGGTCACCGACGTCTACGCCTCCAGCGAGTCACCCGTGCCGGGCGTGACCGGCCAGATCGTGGCCGACGCGGCCGAGGCGGCCGGCGCCAAGGTCATCTACCAGCCGCACCTCGGCGACGTGGTCGACGCGCTCGTCGAGCAGGTGCGGCCCGGCGACCTCGTGCTCACCACCGGTGCCGGCGACGTGACCCAGGTCGGTCCGGCCCTGCTCGCACGGCTCGGACGGACGTGATGCCCTCGGTCGAGGATCCGACCCGCGGATCGCCGGCCGCCGACCCGCTCGTCGAGGGGCTGCGGGCACGCGTCGTGGGCGAGCTCCGACCGGATGCGCCGCTCGCCGAACTGACCACCCTGCGCGTCGGTGGTCGCGCGCGTGTGCTCGTGGTCGCCGAGCGCGACGGCGACCTCGCGGCGGTCGGCGAGGCGTGCCGGGCGCACCGGGTCCCGTGGGCCGTCGTCGGCCGCGGATCCAACCTGCTGGTCGCGGACCGCGGGTGGCCTGGGGTGGCCGTGCAACTCGGACGCGGCTTCCGCGGCGTCGAGCTGCGCGGCGACACCGTGCGAGCCGGTGCGGCCGAGCCGCTTCCCGCGCTGGCCGCCCGCGTTGCCGACGCCGGCCTCGCCGGGTTCGCCTGGGCGGCCGCGGTGCCCGGGACGCTCGGTGGAGCGGTGCGCATGAACGCCGGCGCCCACGACGGACAGATGGCCGACCATCTCGTCGAGGTCGACGTCGTCCGGCTGTCGAGCGGGACCCGCGAGACCTGGCCGCTCGACGCACTCGGCCTGACCTACCGGCACTCGGCGCTGCCCGACGACGCGGTCGTCGTTGACGCGACCCTGCGCCTGCGGCCGGGCGCGGCCGCGCAACTGCGGGCCGAGATCGCCGAGATCCGGGCCTGGCGGCGCGAGCACCAGCCACTCAACGAGCCCAACTGCGGCTCGGTGTTCACCAACCCGCCCGGCGACAGCGCCGGCCGCCTGGTCGAGGCGGTCGGTGGCAAGGGCCTGTCCGTCGGCGGCGCGCACGTCAGCGACCGGCACGCCAACTTCTTCGTCACCCGTCCGGGGGCGACCGCGGCCGACGTCCGCCAACTGCTCCTCGAGGTCCGTGCCCGTGTCGCCGAGCAGTTCGGCGTGTGGCTGCGTCCCGAGGTCATCATGCTCGGCGACTTCGACGACGGAGGGTTGGCGCCGTGATCGACGAGCGGATCGCGCAGCGGCGCCGGCAGGTCCGTGAGCAGCGCCGCCAGCACCGCCTGCGCCGCACGGTGACGCTGGTCCTGCTCGCGGTGGTCGCGGTCGCACTCGTGGTCGTCGAGCGCTCCGACCTCGTCGCGCTCGAGGAGGTCGAGGTGGTCGGGACCGACCGCCTCGAGGTCGAAGCGGTGATCGCCGCCGCCGACCTGCCACTGGGCACGTCGACCCTGCGTCTTCGGCTGGGGGATGCCGAGGCGCGGGTCGAGGGGCTGCCGCTGGTGCGCGAGGCGACCGCGCGGCGCCTCGACCCCCTCACCGTCCAGATCGAGGTGGTCGAACGGGTCCCCGCCGTCAACGTCACCGGCGACGGCGAGCAGGTGCTGGTCGACCGCGACGGCGTGGTGATCGAGCCCGGTCGGCTCGACGGCCTGCCCGAGATCGTCGTGTCGGTGTCGCCGCCGGCGCCGGGGGAGCGGGTCGACGCGCTGCCCGCGCTGGCCAACGCCCACCGCGCCTGGCGGGGTCTGTCCGGCCCGCTGCGGACCGAGGTCGTGCGTTACCGCGCCGGGGGGCCCGACGCACTCGACCTCGAACTCGCCTCGGGTGTGCTGGTCCACTTCGGTCGGGCCGAACGGGTCGACGAGAAGGTCCGGGCGCTGGGGGCCGTGCTCGAGGACCTCGACGGGACCCCGGTCGCCTCGATCGACGTGCGGGCACCCTCGACGCCGGTCATCACCCCGCCCTGAGTTCGTCAGCGGGTGTTGGAATGGCGCGGCAGTACGGCGGGCCCGGTCATCTCGGCGAACGACGGCGATCGTGCAGACGCGGCGGTTGCGGGTATGTCGGTCGCGCGACCATGCGACGCTCGATCGCGGCGCGTCCGGTGATGCCAACCCGCAACGGTGACGCCGCTGCGCCCCTCTGCAGCGCGCCGACGTCACCGTCGCCGGCGTACGTCACCGCCTGCCGACACCGACTGAGCAGAACGCCCGAGTCCTCCACCCGTCTGCGGCCGTCGCGGCTACCTCCTCATCGCAGCCGATGAAGACCTGCGGGTGTCGGCGCGAACCCACAAGTGTCGAGGTAGAACCGGTCAAGATCGCTCTCGAAGTCCACATGGAGCCACCGGCAGTGCGCCTCCCAGTCAACGTGGACCCACTCGAACCGTGACCGGCAACGCCGCCCTATGCGCCACGTTGGGCCCATCTCATCAACGCCAGCTGCCGAACACGCCATGCCATGATCGCAGTTCCCGCCGTGCGTTTTCGGGCGCTGGACGGGCGGCCCACGCCTTGCCGCGCCGTAGGCGTCGAGGGTGCTTGCTCGGGGTGGGTGCGACCGTTACGGTCACCCGCCACCAGAGGTTGACATAACGTTACACCTCTAGTTGAGGTCGAGGCTTCGAGACTTCCCCCGCCCAGCCCCGGCCCCATCCAGCCCGATCTGATCCAGACAGACATCGGCCCGCCGGTCCGATGTGCCCGTCGGCGCGGTGCCCACGCACCCGCCCGGCCGAATACGCAGGAGGAGCCCATGGGGGCGAACCCGTCGAACTACCTGGCCGTCATCAAGGTCGTCGGCATCGGGGGCGGCGGCGTGAATGCCGTCAACCGCATGATCGACGCCGGTCTGCGCGGCGTCGAGTTCGTCGCGATCAACACCGACGCCCAGGCGCTGCTGATGTCGGACGCCGACGTCAAACTCGACATCGGCCGCGAGTTGACCCGTGGGCTCGGTGCGGGCGCCGACCCCGAGGTCGGTCGCCAGGCCGCCGCCGACCACAAGGACGAAATCACCGAGGTGCTCAAGGGTGCCGACATGGTGTTCGTCACCGCCGGTGAGGGGGGCGGCACCGGCACGGGCGCCGCGCCGATCGTCGCGCAGGTCGCCAAGGAACTCGGCGCGCTGACCATCGGCGTCGTGACCCGGCCCTTCGCGTTCGAGGGCCGCAAGCGCTCGTCGCAGGCCGAGGAGGGGATCGGCAACCTCAAGGACGAGGTCGACACGCTGATCGTGATCCCCAACGACCGCCTGCTGCAGATCTCCGACGGCCAGACCTCGGTCGTGCAGGCGTTCGGCCTCGCCGACGAGGTGCTGCTCCAGGGCGTGCAGGGCATCACCGACCTGATCACCACGCCGGGGCTGATCAACCTCGACTTCGCCGACGTGCGCACGGTCATGAAGGACGCGGGCAGCGCCCTGATGGGCATCGGCAAGGCCCGCGGCGACGCCCGCTCGCTCGAGGCCGCGCAGCTGGCCATCTCGTCGCCACTGCTCGAGGCGTCCATCGACGGCGCCCGCGGTGTGCTGCTGATGCTGGCCGGCGGGAGCGACCTCGGCCTGTTCGAGGTCAACGAGGCCGCCGACGTCATCACCAAGGCGGCCCACCCCGACGCCAACATCATCTTCGGCGCGGTCATCGACGACTCCCTCGGCGACGAGGTCAAGGTCACCGTCATCGCCGCCGGCTTCGACAAGTTCGAGGGCGAGGCGGCGACGATCGCCCCGGCGGCCGTCGCCGCAGCGGCCGACGACCCGACCGTGACGCTGCTGCCCGGCGCGGACGACGACGAGGACGAGGAGGACGAGGTCTTCCGGCCCAGCCGCCCCGAGGCGGCACCGGTGCTGGTCGTCGACGACGCCGAGGACGCCGACGACGACCTCGACGTGCCGTCGTTCCTCCGCTGACCCCGGCCGAGATGTCCGTGCTCGTACTCGACGTCGACCTCGGCGCCGGCGTGGGTGCGTGGTTCACCGGCCGCGATCCCGACGGCCCGCCCCGCGCCGTCGGCTCGCCGGGCAACCTCTCGCACCGGCGTCCGCACCACCCAGCCGCGCTGGCCGCCGACCGGACCGAGGTCGGCCGGCACATCGGCCATCCGCCGGACCGGTGGGTGACCATGCACCAGGTCCACGACGCGCGGGTGGGCGTCGTGGACACCTCGACCCCGCCGGGCGCCGAGGTACGCGGCGTCGATGCGCTGGTCACGGCCGAACGCGATCGGCCGCTGGCGGTCTCGACGGCCGACTGCGTCCCGGTTCTGCTCGCCGGTGCGCACACGATCGGCGCCGCGCACGCCGGCCGCAAGGGAGTGCAGGCCGGCGTGGTGGCGGCGGCCCTGCGGGCGATGGCCGACCTCGGCGATGCGCCCGCCGAGATCCGTGCCGTCGTCGGTCCGGCCATCGGCGGCTGCTGCTACGAGGTGCCGGTCGCCATGTACGACGAGGTGGTGGCCGCCCATCCGGCCGCCGCCGCGATGACCATCTGGGACACACCGGCCCTCGACCTGCCGGCCGCCGTGTCGGCCCAACTCGCCGAGGCCGGCGTCACCGACGTGCAACGTCTGGGGACCTGCACCCGCTGCGACGACCGGGCGCGCTGGTTCAGCCACCGCGCCGACCCCGGGACCGGCCGCCAGTTCGGCCTCATCGTGCGGCAGGCCGCACGATGACCGGCCCGCCCACCACCCCGGGCATCGAGGAACGCATCGCCCGCGTGCGTCAGCGCCTCGCCGACGCCGCCGAGGCCGCGGGGCGCCAGCCGGCCGACGTCCGGTTGATCGCGGTGACCAAGACCCACCCGCCCGAGACCGCGCGGGCGGCCGTGGCCGCCGGCGTGGACGAGTTGGGCGAGAACCGGGTGCAGGAACTGACCGCGAAACTGCCGCTGGTCCCCGGTGCCCACTGGCACCTCATCGGGCCGCTGCAGCGCAACAAGGTCAAGGACGTGGTCGGGCGCGCGGTGCTCGTGCACACGCTCGACCGGCGGTCGCTCGCCGACGCGCTCTCGCGCCGCGCGAGCGCCGAGCGGGTGGTCCAGCGGGTGCTCGTGCAGGTCAACGTCGCCGACGACCCCGACAAGCACGGGTGTCGGTTCGACGAGGCGCTCGACCTGGTGGCCTACGCTCGCGACCTGCCGCACCTGGCGGTCGAAGGACTCATGACGATCCCGCCCCTGCCGGGCGAGGACGTCGATGCGTCCGAGGCCGCCCGGCCCCATTTCGCCGCGCTGCGCGACCTGCGCGACGCGGCACGAGCACGGTTTCCGGAGGTCGTGCACCTCTCGATGGGCATGTCCGCCGATCTCGAGGCGGCCGTGGCCGAGGGGGCGACGATGATCCGGATAGGAACGGCGCTGTTCGGTCCCCGCACGTCGGGGCCGTGGCGCCCACAGGAGGTAGGCACGTGAGCAGCGGCATGTGGAACCGCACGCTGATCTACCTCGGGCTGAAGGAAGAGCCCGAGGAGGACTACGAGATGGCCGCCCCGGAGGGCGCGACCGAGGGTGCGCCCGAACGGTTCGTGCCCGAGGACGACCCCCACGCCGAGCATGCCGCCCCGCGTCCCGCCGCCGGACGGCCCCGCGGCGGGGCCGAGGACGAGACCGTCCGACCGCTGCGCGGGGACGGCGACGTCCGCGTCCGCCCGGTGTCGACGCTCGCGCCGGGGTCGGGCCGCCAGGCCGCCTCGCAGTCGGGCCGCGCGGCGGTCGTCGAGATCGCCGGGTTCGACGACGTCCCGGCCATCGGGTCGCGCTACCGGACCGGCCAGGCCGTGCTGTTCGACCTCTCGGGCGCCGACGCCGCCGAGGCTCGCCGCGTGGTGGACTTCGTGTCGGGCCTGACCTACGCGCTGCGCGGCAAGCTGACGAAGGTCGGCGGTCGGGCGTTCCTGCTGGTTCCCGACGGGGTGCACCTGCCCGCCGAGGAACGCCGCCGGCTCGACGACCTCGGCTACCGCATCTCCGCCGGCGCCGAAGGCTGACTTCCCCCAAGGCTGACTCGTGATCACCCTCCTGCTGCAGATCTTCCTCGTCGTGCTGCTCGCCCACGTGATCTTCTCGTGGGTGCCCCGGCCGCCCGAGCCGCTGATGCCGTTCGTGCTGGGCGTGCGACGGGTCGTCGAGCCCGTCGCGGCACCCCTGCGCCGGGTGATCCCGCCGCTACGGCTCGGCGGCATCGCCCTGGACCTGTCGATCATCCTGTTGTTCCTGATCGTGCGCGTGCTCATGGCCGTCACCAGCCGGCTGGGTGTGTAGCCCCGAACCCACGAGGGAGTCGCCATGGCCCTGCGTCCCGAGGACCTGGTCAACTACCAGCTCAAGAAGGCCGTGCGCGGCTACAGCACCGAGCAGGTCGACGAACTGCTCGATCAACTCGCCGACCAGATCGAGCGCAGCGACCGCGAACTCGACGAACTGCGCGAGCGGGTCCGCGACACCGAGGCCCGCCTCGCCGAGGCGCTCGAGAGCGAGAGCGCCGTCCGCCGCACCGCCGCCGCGGCCGAGGGTGTCGCCGAGCGGGCCCTGCAGGAGGCGCGCGAGCAGGCCGACGAACTGCGCGAGGCGTGCGAGGCCGAGGTCCGCGCCCAGCTCGAGGCGGCCGAGGCCGACGCGGCCAGGATCGTCGCCGAGGCGCGCGAGCAGGCGGACCGGCGACTCGCCGAGGCGGAGCGCAGCGCCGAGGGCGTCGAGGGGCGCGCCATCCGCATCATCGAGGCGGCCGAGGCCGAGGCCCAGTCCGAACTGCGGGCCGCCCGCGAGCAGCGGGCCGCCGTCGAGATCCGCCTGGACGCGCTGCGTGCCCTCGCCGACCGCAACCGCGCCGTCTACGAACAGCACCTGCTGGCCCAGCTCGACCAGTTGCGGCTCATCGACGGCACGCCCGGTGCCGCACTCGACTTCGTTCCACCCCTCGAGCCACCACCGGTCCTCGGTGTCGACGCCCCCACGCTCGATGCCGGTTCCCGGGACGAGGACGCACCGCCGCCCGACCATGACCGGTCGGCCTTGCCCGGCGACGACGGGCCACTATCTTCCCCGCCCGAGCGCCCGTCGTGGCACGACCAGGGGGATGACCGGTGATCCTGCTCAGCCTCGTCCTCGTCATCGCCGCCGCCGTCCTGCTGGTCGTCGGCTGGTTCCAGGACGGCCTGTCACTGATCTATCTCTCGATCGGCGCCTGCCTGCTGGCGATGCTGCTGCTCGGCGTCAGCGTGATGCTGCGGCGCCGCAACGCGCCCGCGCCCGCCAGCCGTCCCACCTCGCCCGCCTCGGCGGCGGCACCGGCCGACGGCACCTCGACCCCGACCGTCTCACGGCGCACCGCCGTCGTCCGCCGTCCGGCGACCGACGACCCGGGGACGGACGCCGGCATCGCGGGTTCGGGCGAGTCGGTCGCCGTGGCCGACCCGGGCGGCGACGAGACCGCGACCGTCGCCGCGACGCCGAGGCCGCAGGAGCCGGACGACCCGCTCGCGGACATCCGCGGGTTGGGTCCCAACCGCCGCGACGCACTGCTGGAACGGTTCGGCTCCGTCGAGGCCATCCGTGACGCGGACGTGTCCGAGTTGACCGAGGTTCCCGGCGTCAGCCCCGGCCTGGCGAAGGCGGTCAAGGACCACCTCGCCTAGGAGCAGCGTCGTGGCACTCGTCGGATCGTTCTCCTCACGACCGCTCGCCGAACTGGCTGCCTCGATGCTGTCAGCCCACGGTGTGCCGGCACACGTCGCCGGGGATGATGCCGGGGGACTGTCGCCGGACATCAACTTCGGGTCGGGAGGCGGGTACGCGATCTCGGTGCGCGACAGCCACCGCGAACGCGCGCTCGAACTCCTCGACGGTGACCCGGACCCCGCGAGCTGATCTCCCCGCACCCCCCGACACCGGCCGCACCTACGGGCACGAGGAAGGCGAACCCGGCGACGACCGTTGGATCGGCACGGGCGGCGATGGCCGGAAGGTGGCAGCACACGTCACGGATACGGGTGCTGGCCCTCGGTCGAACGAGGCTGGGGGGCTGTTGGGTCGCTCCGCAGCCGTCCAGCGCGTCGTGGGCATTCATCGGTCGACAAACTCGACCGCCGCGTCTTCCTTGTTCCTCACCGCCGCGACTGATCGCGCCTCGTGAACGACCGCTTCCCGCGTCGCCGACGACAACGGCGCAAAGCCTTTGACCGCGACCTCGAGAGCTCGTGACGTCTTTCGGCTCCGCCAGGTCCCGACGATGTCACCATCGACGAGCACGGCGCCGGGGGCGTGGAGCGATCGCCACAGCTGCTGTCGCCGCTCGCGGTCGTCGACGAGGATGTCTCGGTCGGGCACTTGCAGGAATGGATCCCCAGGCGGCAGCAGTCGCACTCCCTCGACTCGCTCGGGATCGCTGACTGCCAGCGTCTCCAGGTCATCGGTCAGCACCCAGCGACGCGAGCCCTCCACATCGACCGGTGTGACGTCGCCCTCGACGAGAGCCCACCATGGCGCGGCATCTGACGAGTTGATCCCCAACCAGTCGGCAAGCCCTGCACGGCTCGACGGTCCATACGCACGGAGGTAGCGGATCACCAACTCGCGGCGCGCCGCCATGCCGGAGATGGACGGGAGGTCATCGAGCCATTCCGAGACCAGCACGAACGGCGCTCTGCGTCCGTCGCGTGGCCCGAAACAGACCAGCTGCTGCAGCGTCAACAGCCGTACGCAGAAGTGCACCAGCGCCTCGCCGACGGGCTGGCCCTTTGCATGCGGCCCCTCCGCGTCCCACGCGGCACGATCGGTGTCCGACAGTGTCGGGGCGATCCGGTCGGCGACCTGTCGACCCAGTTCATTGATGTCCAACCGCTCGCCGGACAACACGTTCCGTACAGCAGCGGCCGTCGTGGCGACGAGTTCGTCCAGCCCGATCGACAAGGCGTCCAGCGATCCGCGAACGCCGTAGATCAGGTTCGTTCGTGCTTCCTCGTCGACCGGTAGGACGCCGGTGGTGAACACCGGCAGGTCGGCCGTCGGCACGATGAACGGAGCGCCGCGCATCGCCCAGGTTCGCACCAGCGTCCGAGTGTCCTCCAGTGCATGCTCGACGGCGTCTGCCGTCAGGCCGGCCACACGGGCACCGATCGCAACCGTCGCCGATCCGGGAGGGCTGTCCTGCACCCCGCAGGCTCCCGTAACGTCCAGGAGGGCCCGTTTGCCCTTGATGCGCTCATCAAGGTGGTGCCTTCGCAGCTGGAAAGCGCGAACCAGGTCACGTGTGACCGACGGACCCGGGTCGTCCTCGTCTACCACGTCCGGCTCCCATCCTCTCGACGACGATAACGAGCCGCCCGGGCGCACGGAACCATGGCGCACAGACCTTCAAGAGCCCCCACGGTGATGACTCAGATGCAG
>DATHUR010000058.1:0-4637 GCA_035462025.1 Egicoccus sp.
TGGCGAAGATCCCGCCGACGATCGCGAGGACGACCTGCCCGCTCGGGCTGTCGTAGACCTCGAGGTAGTCGCGGTTCACGACGGCGAGGAACGCGACGGCGGCCACGACCACGCCGACGATCACCTTCGTGGCGGTGCGCACCCGGGTGCGGCCGACCTCGACCCGGATGCGCATGCGGGCCTCGCCGCGGGTGGCATCCGCCAGCCGGGACAGCAGGCCGGACAGGTCGCTCGCTTCCAGCCGGGAGGCGATCGTGAGCGCGGCGACGACGAGGTCGCCGGAGGGGTGGTCGAGATCGTGGCCGAACGCGACCAGGGCGTCCGGGAGGCGCTGGTGGTCGAGCCGGCGGACGAGCGCCCGGACCTCGGGGGCGATCGGCGCCGGGGCGACCGGGGCGGTGGCGACGATGGCCTCCTCGAGCCCGGAGGCGGCGACGATCGAGTCGCGGACCATCTCGGTCCACGAGGCGACGGCCTCGGTGCGGTCGATCGCCGCCCGGCGGGCGGCCTTCCCGCCCAGCACCCGCGGCAGGGCGAGCGCCGCGGCGCCAGCGAGGACGCCGCCGACGATCCACCCGGTCACACCGACCACGACCAGGAACGCGGCGGCGCACGCGGCGATGCGGGCGAGGCCGACACCCCGCAGGCCCCGGGCGGCGCGCACGTCGCCGGCGGACGTGAGGACCGGTCGGCCGGTCAGCCCGGCGGCCACGAGCAGCAGCCCCAGGGCGACACCGGCCGCCAGCGCGGCGAACACCGCTGCGTTCATCGCCACCACCCGTGCGCGGTGGCATGGGCGCTCAGGTCGAAGCCGTAGCGGGCGAGCTTGCCGGTGAGCTCGTCGGTCGGCGGCGCGGCCGGCACCGCCGCGCCCGCGGCGTCGGGCCGCCACAGCTCGTTCGACACCACGTGGCCGCCCTCGACGGTGCCGGTGACTTCCCGGACGCTGGTCGCGCGCCGCTGCCCGTCGACCCAGCCGAGGTGGACGACGAGGTCGACGGCGTTGGTGACGAGCAGGTTCGTGACCTCGGGCGTGAGCCGTTCGGCGGTCATCGCCGCGTACATGGCGAGCCGGCCGAACACGCCCTTGGATGAGTCCGCGTGGATCGAGCACATCGACCCGTCGTTGCCCTGCGACATGGCCAGAAGCATCGGGAGCACCTCGGCGCCCCGGACCTCGCCCACGATCACCCGGTGGGGGTCCATGCGCAGGGCGGAGCGGACCAGTTCTGCGAGGGTGAACGCGCCGACGCCTTCGGTGTTGGCCTCCCGGGCCTCGAGCGTCTCGTGGTCGGGGTGGAGGTCCTCGAAGCGTTCCAGGCCGATCTCGAGCGAGTCCTCGACGGTGATCAGCCGCTCGTCGGGCGGGATCTCGTTGATGAGGCAGCGCAGGGTCGTGGTCTTGCCGGTGCCGGTCCCGCCGGCGACGATCACGTTGGCCCGCGCCCGCACCGCGGCGGACAGGAACCCGGCCAGCAGTTCGTCGCACACGCCGAGCTCGACGAGTTGGTCGACGCGGTGGATGTCGAAGTCGTGGCGCCGGATCGTGACCGTCGGCCGGCCCGACACGGCCATGAGGGCGTGGAGGCGGTCGCCGTTGGGCAACTGGAGGTTCAGCTCGGGGTGGGCGTGGTCCCAGCGGCGCTCGCTGCGGCCCAGCCGCCGGGCGGCGGTGGCGATCAGCTCGACCAGCTCGTCGTCGGAACCGGCGACCGCCGGCCCACGCACCTTGGTGCCGTCCCGGAGCGTCAGCCACACGCGGGAGGCGCCGGAGACGTGGATGTCGCGGATCGACGGGTCATCCAGCAGCGGCTGCAGGCGGGCCAGGCCGTGGAGGCGGGCGAGCACGGCGACCGTGATCGCTTCCTCGTCGGTCTCGCGCAGCGGCCGGCGGCCCTCGGCGTAGGCCTCGCGGGCGAGCGTGCGCAGCTCGTCCCCGATCAGCTTGCGGGCGAGCGCCCGCTCGTCGGCCGGCGTCAGGCGCCCGCGGCCGTCGTCCTCGTAGGCCGCGTGGGCGGCGGTCAGTGACTCGCCGACCGTGCGATGGAGCCGCACCACGACGTCGTGGTGGACCTCCTCCGCCGGGCTGGCGCCGAACCGCTCGTCCTCAGCCACGTCGTCGAGGCCGAGCCGTTCGGCGAGGGTCATCGTCACGGTGTCACCTCAGCGGGTCGACGTGCCAGGTCTTCGGCGAGGACCCCGACCTCCTCGGCGAGGGCGGCAACCGCACGGGCGAGGCGGGAACGGGCGACCCGGGCGCGGGTCCCGCGGCCGTCGCGCAGGTGTTCCGCCGTCGCCGAGTCGTCGGGCAGGTGGCCGCGCACGGGGGAGCCGAGCGTGGTCTCGACATCACTGACTCGGTAGGGGCCGTCGCCGACGAGCACCACTGCGACGTCGCCCTCGACGGTGCGCCGCAGCAACGACACGGCGTGGACGGCCCCGACGAGCTGCTCGGCGACGGGGCGCACCGCGACGAGGACGAGATCGGCGCGGCGCACGATCGGCGTCGGCCGGTGGACGCGGCCAGCATCGACGACGACCCAGCCGCCGGCATGCTCGATGCTTGTCGCCAGTGCGTCGCCGGCGCCGCGCCACAGCGCGTGGGACGCGTCGGCGGCATCGGGCCCGACCACGACAGGCACGCCACCGGCGTCCTGGGCGTGGTCGAGGAGGCGGGCACGTTCCCGGGCGGGAGTGGCGGCGAGGGTGGTCAGCCCCGGCTCACGGCCGAGGCCGTAGCGCACGGCGAGCACGCCACCCGACGGATCGGCCTCGACCAGCACCGCCGCCTCGAGGCACGACGCCAGGAGCAGAGCGATGGTCGTGACACCGGGTGCGCCCCGCACCGACCCGATCGCCACGACGGTCACGATCGCACCTCGTGGTGCTCGTGCCGGGCGGCCGCCGGGGAGTGGGTGGGCAGGATCGGGGCGCTTTGCTGCTGCCGCGGGTGCGTCGTCACGGCGACACCTGCACGAGACGGAGCGCGCCCGATCCCGCCTCGGCGGCGACGGCCTCGGCCTCGTTCTCGGGGGCCAGGATCGACACGAGGCGGCGGTCGCTCGCCAGCTCATCGACCGCGAGCACGGTCGCACCTCGAGCGACGACGACCTCGGAGGCGCCGGTGGACTCGTCGCCGTCACTGCCGCTGGCGGTCACCGCAGCCGGGTCAGTCGAGCGCACCACATTGACCTGGTCGCCGGGCGACAGCCCCAGGGCCGGGTAGGCGCCCGGGTCAAGCGCCAGGCCGGCGACGCCCTCCCCCGGCGCGACCGCGGGACGGTCCGCGATCACCGACGCCGTCAGGAGCGTGCCCGGCGCCAGGTCGACCAGTGCGTCCCGGCCCACGACCTGGTCGATCTGGGACTCGTCGAGACGGGCGACGCCGTCGTCGCTCGACACGTAGACGACCCGGACGTCGTCGGCGCCGATCGTCGCGCCCCGCTCGACCGCGCCGGTGACCGCGAGCGCCGGGGACGAGTCGACAGCGCGGAGGTGCCAGAGCACCGCCCCGAGCGCGAACACGACGGTGACGAGCACGCCGACAGCCAGCTCCGGGGTACGGACCCGGCGACCCGGCGGCGCCACTGCGGTGGCGATGCGGCGCTGGCCGTTGGCGCCCGCCGGATCGGGACGGGAGCGGGCCGGTGTAGGGGTCGACGCCACGATCAGGAGCCTCCTCGGGTGCCGATGGCCTGGATCTCGCCCACCTCGACCGCCAGGGACGACAGCCGGTCGATCGCCGGCAGCGTCCCGCCGAACGGCGCGTTGGACATCCACGAGACCTCCAAGCGCACCGACGCGCTGAGCTGGAAGGTTCCGCCGGGCGTGCCGGCGGACGAGCGCCGATAGATGTGCGAGCAGTCGGTGCCGTCCTCGGGCGCGCCGGGTGTCCAGGCCGTGCCCGGTCCGGTGCAGGTCAGCGCCGTACCGTCGCCGAGCTGCCAGGTGACCGACACCGGTTGTGCGACGACTTTCGACCAGACGCGGCCTGCGGTCGCCGTGGCCTCGTAGCCATGCCACCAGTCGCCGTCGATCCACAGCCAGGTCGGGACCTGGACGAAGAGCTGGCCGTCCTGCGACGGGCTGGTGCGGATAGCGGGCGGGTCGATCTGGACCGAGTCCAGCGCCTCGAGCGCCAGCGCCCGGGGGTCGACCAGGCCGCCCTCGGGGATGGCGAAGAAGCCGTCGACGGCCGTCTCCCCGCCGCCCTCGCACCAGTAGTAGAGCCAGCGGCCGGTTGCCGAGTGCTGGGTCTCAAGAGTGTCGACGTCGTAGACGCCGAACTCGAAGTCGTCCTCGACCGAGACGCGCCACTCGCACGGCGGTGCGTCGCTGTCGCCGTCCCCTCCCCCGCCTCCGCCGCCGTCGTTTTGGCCAGGGGTCGGGGTGCCGTCGGCTGCGGTCGCGGTCGGAGCGCCCCCTTCGTCGACATAGGCGCCGGCGGTTCCCGGATCCCGGTCGTCGGCGGCCGCGGGCAGCGCGACGTGGGCGACGAGGCCCAGCGCGACGGCGAGCCCGGTCACGAGTCGAGCGCGCATCCCGCCACCCCCTCCCACCGCTGGACCAGCCGGGCGGCCGAGACCTGCCAGACACCGTCCACCCGCTGGAGCTCGCCGCGGACGTTGTGGGTGGCG
>DATHUR010000059.1:0-1560 GCA_035462025.1 Egicoccus sp.
GAGGCGCTCGACGCAGCGCTCGAGGAACGCGGGGGCGAGCACGTCGTCGTGGCCGCTCCACTTGAAGTACTCACCCCGGGCCCGGGCCAGGACGGTGTGGAAGTTCTCGCGGGCGCCGACGTTGGTGCTCAACCGCTCGAAACGGACCCGCGGGTCGCTACGGGCGTAGTCCCGGCAGATCTCCGGCGTGGCATCCGTCGACGCGTTGTCGGACACGACCAGCTCGAGGTCGCGGTAGGTCTGCCCGAGGATCGACTCGAGGGCGGCACGGAGATGCCGCTCGCCGTTGAAGACCGGGAGGCCGATGGTGACCTTTGGGCCGATCGCGTTGGCCATGCCTTGTAATCGCCACCAGATGTGGGGAAGGTGACGCCCAGTGTGCCATCCAAGCCATGTCGTTGCGTTCCGTGGCCGCCGAGCCTCAGCCGACCACTGTGCGGTACCGGACGCGGTTGACCGCCCGGCGGACGCTGTCTTCGAGCGCCATCCCGCCCCGGGCCTTGCGCACGAAGTACCCCCGGCCGTCACTGACCTGCACGGCCGTGCGGGCCAGGCGGTACACGTCCGTCCGGCCGACGGGGTTCGGGCGGTTCCCGCCGAGCGCCGCCGAGCGGTAGCGCTGGCGCACGAGCGGCTCGACGGGAGCCGAGCCGGCGACGGCCTTGGGGTAGGCGAAGTGGCGTTCGGTGGCCCCAATGTCAGACTCGTAGAGCTCGCGGGACCGGTCGAGCACGTCGGCGGCCTCGGCTGGTGGCAGCCGGTCGAGCAGGAGGTGCCTGTGGGTGTGCGACCCGAACGTGACCAGCCCGGTGGCCGCCATGTCGCGCACCGCCGACCACGAGAGCGGCCGGCCGTCGTCGGGGAACGCGATGCCCCGGTCGACGAAGTCGGTCGCGAGGTACACCGTGGCGGGCACGCCGTGGCGCTGGAGGATGGGCGTGGCGTTGTCGGCCAGGTCGGCCGTCCCGTCGTCGAAGGTCACGACCACCGGGTCGTCGACCATGTCGCCGCTCCCGACGCGGCCAGGCCCGTCGCCGGCGTCGGCCCGTGCGCCGGCGGGGTCGAGGAGGTCGACGGCCTCGTCGATGCTGATCACCCGGCCGGAGCCCGCCAACCAGGCCATCTGCTCGTCGAAGATCTGCGGTGAGAGGTCGACCTCGGTGTTCGACCCGCCGCCGACCCGGTGGTAGATCAGCACGACCACGCCGCTCGCAGGAGGGCGCAGGCGATCGCCCGCCGCCGCCAGCCGTTTGACCGTGCGCAGTGCCAGGGACCGACCGTCCGCCATGGGCCCAGCCTAGGAGGCCGCCACGCTCGCATCCGCACTGTCGCCCAGGGGGTCACGCCGCTACGCTCCCGGCCGGTGGGCCCGGAGAGGCGACACGACGACGGCGGTTGGCGGTGACCGACGCGACCGCGACCCTCGTTGTCCGTCAGGCGACCGACGACGACCTGCCGGCGGTGCTCGACCTGTTGCAGGCGTCGCTCGGCTGGGTGCCCGACGACGCCTACGCCCGGTTCTTCACGTGGAAGCACCACGAGAGCCCGTTCGGCCGCTCG
>DATHUR010000060.1:0-11416 GCA_035462025.1 Egicoccus sp.
GGTGCCGGCCTCATCCGCCGTGACACGGGGCGGGTCGGGTTCGAGGGCGTGGCCATCCTGGCCGGTTACGTCGGCGGCCTCGCCATCCTGTCGACCATGGGCTGAGGATCTCCGCCCGGTCGAATCTCCCATGCTCGGTCGAGTCAGACCGTCACCGGTGACGGTGTGACTCGACCTTGACGGTCTGCGTCGACCGAGCCGCCCGTGTCGCCGCTGCCCGCGATGCCGTGGCTCAGGCCAGCGTGATGGCGCGGCCCTGGGTGAGGGCCTCGACGATGGTGGCGGCGCCGACGATGGTGGCACCGGGCACCAGTTCCCGGTCGCCGGTGATGCCGCGCTTGAGGGCGCATGCGCTGCACAACCAGATCTCGCCGCCGGCGTCGGTGAACTGGCGCACGAGGTCGCCCAGGGCCGGCATGCCCTCCTCCTCGATGCCGTCGGCGACGCCCGGCAGGCCGAGGTTGACCGCTTCCATCGTGCAGATCACGATCGCCCGACGCCCGCTCACCGCGGCCGTCGCCGCGGCGATGAACGGCACCGTGGCACGTTCGGGGTCCTCGGCTCCGTGTGAGTCGGGAAACAGCAGCGGTTCGCTCATCGGCGGCACCTCCTGGATCGTTGGCCGAACCCGCACGGTAGGGCCCCGGCGCCCGCGCCTCGGACGCCGAGCGCGCGGAAGGGCTTCACATCCTCCTACCCGCGTAGTAGCGTCCCGCCGGGCATCGTGCACCCGCACGACGCCCACGGATCGCGCGCCAACGGTGGGGAAACGACCGGTGCGACGACCTCGACCACCTCTTGGGGAGGGAACTACATGAAGCGTTCGTTGTGGCTGCGCCGCATGGCGGCCGTCACTGCGCTCGCGCTCGCAGCCGCCGCCTGTGGCGGCAACGGTGATGACACCGAAGAGCCCGAGCCGACCGAGACGGAAGAGACCGAAGAGACCGAGGAGCCCGAGGAGGAGCCCGAGGAGACCGAGGGCGACACCGAAGAGGAGCAGTCCGTCGAGGGCGACGGTGTCCTGGACCTCGGCTACATCCTGCCGGAGTCGGGTCCGCTGGCATTCCTCGGCCCCCCGCAGATCGAGGCCGTCAACCTCGCCGTGGCGGACATGAACGCCGCGGGCGGCGTGCTCGACGCGGACGTGACGCTCGAGAGCGGTGACGAGGCCGGTGACACCACCATCGCGTCCGAGTCGGCGCAGCGCCTGATCGGCGCCGGTGTCAACGCCGTCGTCGGTGCTGCCTCGTCCGGCATGTCGCTGGCCTTCGTCGACGCCCTCACCGGCGCCGGCGTGCTGCAGTGCTCGGCGTCCAACACCTCGCCGACCTTCACCAACGGCGACTACAACGGCCTGTACTTCCGCACCGCGCCGACCGACGCGCTGCAGGGCCCGGTCCTCGCCGAGGTCATCGTCGGTGACGGCAACACCAACCCGGCCATCCTGGCCCGCGCCGACGACTACGGCCAGGGCCTGCTCGATGCCACCGTCGCCGAACTCGAGGCGCAGGGCGCCACGGTCGCCGCGGCGATCACCTACGACCCCGAGGCCGCGAACTTCGAGGCCGAGGTCAACGAGGTCGCGTCGTCCGGCGCCGACTCCGTTGCACTGATCTCGTTCGACGAGGGTGGTCAGATCCTGGCCAGCCTGATCGAGGCCGGTCTCGGCCCGCAGAACGTGTCGGTCTACGGCGCTGACGGCGTCGCCTCCGACAGCCTGTGGGAAGAGGTCGACCCGAACAACGAGGCCGTCCTCGAGGGCATGAAGGGCACCCGTCCCGCCGCCGGCGCGGACGAGGCGTTCATCACCCGCTTCCAGGAGGAGACCGGCCTGTCCGACACGACCTACGCGGCTGCGGCCTACGACTGCGCCATCATGATCGGGCTCGCGGCTCACGCCGCCGGTTCCGACGACGGTGCGGCGATCGCGGCCGAGATGGTCAACATCACCACCGGTGACACCGAGTGCGCCAGCTTCGAGGAGTGCAAGACGGCCCTCGACGCGGGTGACTCGATCGCCTACACCTCGGTGTCGGGCGTTGCGTTGACCTCGACGGACACCGGCAACGGTGAGCCGAGCTCGGGCATGTACGACGTGTGGGAACTCGGTGCGGACGGCGGCCTGACGGTCCTCGAGACCGTCGAGTCGAACTTCTGATCCGACCCGGCACGTGAGGGACACGGCAGGGCCCCGCCACTCGGCGGGGCCCTCGCCGTCGGCCTCGACTCAGGCGGGGACGGCGACGACCACGACGTTGTCGTCGTAGTGGCCGGTCGTCGGGTCGAACTCGCCCCCGCACGTGATCAGCACGAGCCGCACGGGCCCGTCGCGGCGGAACAGTTCGGCGATCGGCAGCGTGTCCTTGGGGTAGGCGGTCCGTCCGACCACGCGCCAGGTGGACGTCACGCCACCGGCAGCGTCGACCTCGACCGTGTCGCCCGGCGCCAGACGGCGCACGTCGAACATCGCCCCCCGGCCCTGCTCGCGCGAGTCGACGTGGCCGGCGAGCACCGCCGATCCCGATTGACCAGGGACCGGGCCGGGCGCGAACCAGCCGACCTCGGTGACGTCGTCGGGCAGTTCCATGGCGCCGTCGTCGGTGAGGGCGACCGGGACGACGGTCGCATCGACGTCCAGCGACGCCACCCGCAGTCGTTCGGGCCGGGGTGGCACGCTCGGCGTGACGCGGACCGCCGCCGGCGCGGGTTCCGGCTGCCTCGCGGTCGGAGGGTCTTGGACCGGGCGGGTCCGCAGCGCGATCGACCCGACGCCCCGCTGCGTCGCGGTCGCCGTCGCGTCGGGCACGACGCCGAGGGTCGCGACCTCGTCCCGACCGGCACCGGTCGCCAGTCCGCTGACGACCAGCACCGCTCCGAGTAGCACCGAGGCGATCGGCCAGCGCCAGCGGGCACGGCCGCGGGGAGGAGGGCCGGTCGGCCCTCCTCCCCGGACGGGAGCGGTGTGCTCAGCGACGGCGGCGGGCCACCGTGGCAGCGACCGGCGCGAACAGCAGGGCGGCACCGGCCAGCAGCAGGGTCAGGCCCCCGATGTTGGTCCCCGAGGCGGCCAGGCCGGCCGAACCGGCGTCGACGCGGGTCGGCATGCCCTCGCCATCCTCGGTGTCGGCGTCCTCGCCGTCCGCGGCGGTCATGGCCGTCGTGGTCGCGGTGACGACCTGCAGCGAGCCGTCGTCGGCCGAACCGATCGCGTAGGCCAGGACCAGGGTGTCGTCCGGCACGGTCACGTCACCGAGGTCGATGGCGACCTCGCCGCCGGCCGGGGCGACGCCGACGCCGGGGACGGTCGTGCCGCCCGGGACGTCGATGCGGGCCGTGTCGCCGTTGACGGCACCCGCGAGGGCGACGTCGCCGCCGGCGACGATGTCCACCGCACCGAACGCGGCGGTGTGGAAGACCTGGATGCCGGTGGCGTCGGTCTGGTTGACGTAGGCGTTGAGCGAGGGCGTGTCACCGGCTTCGTTCAACTGCGCGACCACGGAGGCGCTCATGCCGGCGGTCAGTTCGGGGGTGGTCAGCGTGAGCACGGGGTCCCCGGCCGTGTCGGCACCGGCGGCGAACACTTCGAGGTCGTAGGCGCCAGGCGGCACCTCGAGGGCGCCGGTCTCAGCGAACTCGAAGGTGACCAGCGGCGCGTCGTAGCTGCCGGCGACGTAGACGTCGACGGCGGTCGAGTCGGCGCCGAGCGTGTCGAAGACACTCTGGGGGATGCCGTGCACCGCGACGACCTCGGCCATGTCGTGGTCGGCGGCGAAGGCGGCGGTCGGGGCGAGTACGAGCACTGCCGCCGCGGTCGCGGCGAACATGCGGTGCTTCATGGGGTTGCTCCTCGAACGGTCTGGGGCGGGTTGCCTCCCCAATTCGTTCGCAGTGCAACTTCTGGACGTGCGGCTGCCCGCCCAGCGACCGTGACCAAGCCGGTCGCTCGACCGCACCGAAGGCGTCAGTCCTGCGCGCCCGCCAGGGTGCCGAGGTAGAGCTCGATCACCTTCGGGTCGTGCAGCAGTTCCTGCCCGGTGCCGGTGTAGGCGTTGCGGCCCTGGTCGAGCACGTAACCGCGGTGGCAGATCTGCAGGCACCGCCGCGCGTTCTGCTCGACCATGACGATCGACACGCCGGTCGCGTTGATCTCGCGGGCCCGCAGGAACGCCTCGTCCTGCAGCGCCGGCGACAGGCCGGCCGACGGCTCGTCGAGCAGCAGCACGGACGGCTGCATCATCAGGGCGCGACCCATCGCCACCATCTGACGCTCACCGCCCGACAGGCCTCCGGCGCGCTGGCGGCGCCGGTCGGCGAGCAGCGGGAACAGGTCCGCGACGTAGGCGAACCGGTCCCGGAACTGCTTGGGCTTGAGGTAGAGCCCCATCTCGAGGTTCTCCTCGATGGTGAGGCTCGGGAACACGTTCTGGTTCTGCGGGACGTAGCCGACACCCTGGGCGACCAGCCGGTTCGCGGGGGCATTGGCGATGTCACGACCCCGCAGCCGGACGCTGCCGGACCGCACCTCGACGAGGCCGAACAACGACTTGAGCAGGGTCGACTTGCCCGCGCCGTTCGGGCCGATGATGCCGACGAACTCGCCGTGGGCGAGGGTGAGGTTGCAGCCGGAGAGGATGTCGATGCCGGGCAGGTAGCCGGCGGTCACGTCCTCGGCGATCAGCAGCGGTTCGCTCATGCCGACTCCTCCTCGTCGTGACGGTGCGCCGCAGCGGCGCTGGCGTCCAGCGACACCGGGGTGAACCGGCTCTCGTCGCCGTGGTCGGCCCCGAGGTAGGCGTCGATGACCGCCGGGTCCTTCGCGACCGCGGCCGGTGGCCCCTCGGAGATGATCCGTCCCTCCGCCATGACGACCACCCAGTCCGAGATGTCCATGACAACGTCCATGTCGTGCTCGACGAACAGGACGGTCTTGCCGAACTCGGGCAGGTCCTTGACGTGCTGGAGCAGCGACTGCGTGAGTGCCGGGTTGACCCCGGCCATCGGCTCGTCGAGCATCACCATGGCGGGGTCGACCATCAGCGCCCGTGCCATCTCGAGCAGCTTCCGCTGGCCGCCGGAGAGGGTGCCGCCGAGTTCGTCGCGCATGTGGTCCATGCGGAACCGCGTCAGCAGTTCCTCGGCCCGCGCGGCGATCTCGCGTTCCTGGGACCGCCAGGCACCGGCCCACAACGACGGCAGGAACCGTTCCCCCCGTTGTCCGGTCGCACCGAGCTTCATGTTCTCGAGCACCGTCAGGCGGGTGAGCGCCTTGGTGAGCTGGAAGGTGCGCACCATGCCGTACTCGGCCACCTTGTGGGCGGGCACGCGGGACAGGTCGTGACCGTCGAAGCTCCAGGTGCCGTGATCGGGCCGGTCGAAGCCGGTCATGAGGTTGAAGAAGGTGGTCTTGCCGGCCCCGTTGGGGCCGATCAGGGACGTGATGGCGCCGCGCTGGAGTTCGAGGTGGTCGACGTCGACCGCCTTGAGGCCGCCGAACGACCGCACGACCTCGTCGACCACCAGGATCGGGTCGGGCTTGGGTACGCCGGGACGTGGCTCGACGTCGGCGAGGGCCCGGGCAGCGGGGGTCTCATGCATCGAGCATCATCTCCTGCTTGTTGCCACTCAGCCCCTGCGGCCGGAACGCCATCAGCAGGATCAGGATGACGCCCACGAAGGCCAGCCGGACCGCGCCGATCGAGGCGCTGCCGAACCCGGTCTGGCGGAGCAGGCTGTCCATCGCCTGCAGGATGAACCAGAACAGCACGCTGCCGAGCACGGGACCGAGCACGGTCGCCGCACCACCGAGCAGCAGGACCGCGTAGGCGAAGAAGGTCAGCTGCGGCTGGAACTGGTCGGGGGTCATGGCGCCCTGGCCCATGACGAGCACGATCCCGGCCACGCCGCCGAGCACGCCGCCGAGCACCAGGCTCTGCATCTTGTAGGCGAAGACGTTCTTGCCCAGGGCGCGGGCGGCGTCCTCGTCCTCGCGGATCGACTTGATCACGCGACCCCACGGCGAGCGCATCAGCGCCCAGACCAGCAACGTGGCCAGGGCGACCAGCGTCCACGCCACCACCATGATCCACAGGCGGGTGTCGGAGAAGGTCACCGGGCCGATCCCGTAGGCCCCGTCGGGGAAGGGGTTGAGCCGGTAGAAGGTGTCGGTGAAGCCCGACCCGCCGACCTGGCTCGGGATCCCGAAGGCGCCCCCGGTCACCTCGGCCATCGGACTGGAGCGGAACACGAACCGCAGGATCTCGGCCGCGGCGATGGTGCAGATGGCGAGATAGTCGGCGCGCAGGCGCAGGGTCGGGAACCCGAGCAGCAGGGCGAGCGCGACGGCGGCCAGGATGCCGAGGATGACCCCGAGCCACAGCGGCAGGGTGTGGATCGAGACGGCGATGCCCATGCCGTAGGCGCCGACCAGCATGAAGCCGACCTGGCCGAAGTTGAGCAGACCGGTGTAGCCGTAGTGGACGTTGAGGCCGATGGCGGCCAGCGCGTAGACGGCGGCGACGGGGCCGAGCGCGGTGCGCAGGCCGTCGACGAGGATGCGGAGGAAGTCGACGTCCATCAGCCGATCCTCTCTTTCCGGCCCAGCAGTCCCTGCGGTCTGACGAGCAGGATGATGATCAGCACGAACAGCGCCCAGACGTACTTGAGCTCGGTCGAGAACCACAGCGTGGACAACTCGGTGATCAGGCCGACCACGATCGAGCCGAACATCGCGCCGTACGCGGTACCGAGACCGCCGAGGATGACGCCGGCGAACATCAGCAGCAGCAGGCGGAAGCCCATCAGGTAGCTGACCGGCTCGAGGACGCCGGCGAGCAGGCCGCCGAAGCCGGCCAACCCGCCGCCGAGGACCCAGATGACCAGGATCACGCGCTGGACGTCGATGCCCGACGACTCGGCGAGGTCGCGGTTGTCCGACACGGCCCGCATGGCCTTGCCGATGCGGGTGCGCTGGAGCATCGTGGCCACGCCGACCAGCACGGTCGCGGCCAGGGCCATCACGATCAGGTCACGTGGGGTGATCCGGATCGGGCCGAGTTGCAGGGCGGTCTGGATCGTGTAGTCGTAGTAGGTGCGCCGGCCGCCGCCGAACCACACCTGCAGGCCGTTGCGCAGCAGCAGCGCCAAGCCGATCGAGATGACCAGCATCTGGATCAGGCCCGTCCGGCGGCGGCGCAGCGGTCGCCACAGGCCGAGCTCGATGGCCCCACCCGCGACCGCCGACAGGATGGTGGCGATGACGCCGGCCAGGATCAGGTTGAGGCCGAAGCCACCCGCGGACGCGGGTGCGTTGAAGAACCAGGCGATGATGGCACCCAGGGCGACCAGCTCGCCGTGTGCGAAGTTCACCAGCCCGGTGGTGCCGAAGATCAGCGACAGGCCGATGGCGGTGATCGCGATGATCAGGCCGAACCGCAGCCCCGACACCGACTGGGACAGGAAGCTGTCGAGGAAGCTGGCGCCAACGGCGCCTTCGCCAAGGGCGAAGATCAGGGTGCGGTTCTGCGCGGCGCGGACCGAGACCTCGAGCGGGTTGCGGTCCGGATCGCGCAGTTCCCGGCCCTCGGGCAGGGTCTCGGCGTCGAGCGTGACGACGTAGTCACCCGGACCGGGCAGGGCGACCTCCCAGGCGCCGTCCCCGTCGGTTACGGCCTCGCCGACCGCCTCACCGTCGGCCGTCGCGACGGTGATGGCCACCTCGGCAACGGGCTCGCCGTCGGCGCCGCGCAGCGCGCCGCGCACGGTCTCGCCGCCCTGGGCGAGCACGACCTCGCCGACGTCCGGTGGCGCCTCGTCGGCGAGTGCAGCCCCGGCCGTCGTCGCGACGATGGCCAGTGCGCACAGCGCGAGCACGATGGCGCGCATGCGGGCAGACACGTGGTTACTCCCCTGCTGTCCCAAGTAGGTCGCGCGGAGTCTAAGTGGAGGCTGGCGCGGTGTCCGACCGCGGACGACCTGCCTGCGCGCGGACCGTGCGCGAGCCGTACCGGTACCGGACGAAACCGGCATGCCGCTGGCACCGTCCCCGGACGAGGCCGGGTAGCCCGACCGGGTCGGTGCCAAGCGGGGCACCGCTACGCTGGGCCGGTCGGTCGTCGGCCGGCCGCGTGTCACCGGAACCGTCCGCCGAGGGGTCGATGATCGAGTTGGACCCGCAAGCCCTCACGTGGCTCGCACTCGGCAGCGCCGCGCTCAGCGTGGTGCTGCTCATCATCGTGGTCGTGCTGGCGCTGCGTCTGCGCACGCTGCGACGCGACCAGCACCGCGCGTTCGACCTCGCCTCGGGCGAGGACATCGTCAGTGCCCTCGGCCGCATCGACGGCGGGTTGGCCGATGTGCGCCGTGACCTCATGACCCTCCACGGCAGCAGCGACCACCTACGCGAGTTGCTGCGCTCGACGGTGTCCCGGGTCGGTGTCGTCCGCTACGACGCGTTCGAGGACATGGGCGGCGCGTTGTCGTTCTCGGCCGCACTGCTCGACGAGCGCGGTGACGGCGTGATCGTGTCCGCGATCAACGGCCGCACCGAGACGCGCTGCTACGCCAAGCCGATCGTGGGCGGCGGCAGCGAGCATCACCTGTCCACCGAAGAGGAGCAGGCCATCGCCGCGGCGATCGAGGGCCGGAAGGCCACGGCCGCGCCGACCGGCCGCCGCCGCCGTCGCAACGCCTCCTGACGTCGAGCCCCGGAGCATGACCTCGTGACCGACCGCATCGCCTATCTCGGACCCGAAGGCACGTTCACCGAGACCGCCGCCCGGTTCGTCGGCGGCGATGTCACCGCGGATCAGTTGCTGGCCTGCGGTGACGTCATCGAGGTGTTGCGCGCGGTCGAGTCCGGCGAGGCCGCCCGGGGCGTGGTTCCGATCGAGAACACGCTCGAGGGTTCGGTCACCGCGACCCTCGACGCGCTCGCCTTCGACACCGACCTGCTCGTGCACGGCGAACTCGAACTCCCGGTGGCGCTGGTTGCCGCCGGGGTCGGCGAGATCGGACTCGACGAGGTCACCGAGGTGCACTCGCACCCGATCGCGCTCTCGGCCTGCCGCCGCTGGCTGTCCAACAACCTGCCCGGCGCCGAGCGGATCGTGTCCGCGTCGACGGCGCGGGCCGCCGCGGACATCGCCGAGCGCGGTGGCCCGCGCCTGGCCATCGTCAACCCGCTGGCTGCCGAGCGTTACGGCCTGACCGTTGCGGCGCGCGACATCGCCGACCGCAGCGGCAACTCGACCCGGTTCATCGTGGTCGGCAAGCACCTGCCCGCGCCGACCGGCTGGGACAAGACCTCGATCGTGGTGTTCATCCAGGAGAACCGCCCGGGTGCCCTGCTGCAGTTGCTCGAGATCTTCGCCGAACGCGACCTCAACCTGACCAAGATCGAGTCGCGCCCCACCAAGCACGAACTGGGCGAGTACTGCTTCTTCCTCGACGTCGAGGGTCACCTCGCCGACGAACGGGTCGGCGACGCGCTGGCCGCGGTCAAACGCACCCACCGCGACGTCAAGCTGCTCGGCTCCTACCGACGCTCCGGCGCGCGACGCACCGCCGAGGCCGACCGGATCGCCGCGGACGACGCCGCCTACCGCGAGGCCACCGGCTGGGTCGCCGAGTGGCGCAGCCGGATCGACCGGGACGGTCCGTCCGGAACGTGACCGGCCACGCCACGGCGCCCCGGCCCGAGGGGTTAGCCTCGCGGTCATGATCGATCTGCGCCTGCTCCGCGACGACTTCGAGTCGGTCGCCACCGCCCTCGCCCGCCGCGGCTACGACCGGGACGACCTCGTCGCCCTGGCCGACCTCGACGAGCGCCGCCGCAACCTGGTCGCCGAGGTCGACCGGGCCCGCGCCGAACAGCGCACCGCCTCGAAGGCGATCGGGCAGGCGTCGCCCGACGAGCGCCAGGACATGATCGACGCGGCCGCCGGCCTCAAGGCCAAGGTCGGCGACCTCGAGGCGCAACTGGCCGCGGTCGAGACCGAGCACGCCGACCGCTTCGCCCGGGTCCCCAACCTCCCGCATCCCGATGCCCCCGACGGCGTCGAGGGCGAGGGCAAGGTGCTGCGCACGTTCGGCGACAAGCCGGTCTTCGACTTCGAGGTCCGCGACCACGTCGAACTGCTCGAGGCGACCGACGCGCTCGACCTCGCGCGCGCCGCGAAGGTGTCGGGTGCCCGCTTCGCCTACCTCAAGGGCGAGGGCGCGCTGCTCGAGTTCGCGCTGGTCCGCTACGCGATCGACGTCGCGATGCGCCACGGTCACGTCCCGGTCATCCCGCCGGTGCTGGTGCGCGAGGAGGCGATGTACGGAACCGGGTTCCTGCCCACCGACGAACAGCAGATCTTCCTGACCCGCGACGACGACTTCTACCTCGTCGGCACCTCCGAGGTCCCGCTCGCCGCGCTGCACATGGACGAGTTGCTCGACGAGGAGCAGTTGCCGATCCGCTACGTCGGCTACTCGCCGTGTTTCCGGCGCGAGGCCGGTACGCACGGCAAGGACACGCGCGGGATCCTGCGGGTGCACCAGTTCGAGAAGGTCGAGATGTTCTCGTTCGTGCACCCCGACCTCGCCGACGCCGAGCACGAACGGATCCTGTCCATCGAGGAGGAGATCTTCACCGGTCTCGGTGTCCACGCCCAGGTGGTGGACATCCCCGTCGGTGATCTCGGTGCGTCGGCCGCGCGCAAGTACGACATCGAGGCCTGGTTGCCGGGGCAGGACGCCTACCGCGAGGTGACCTCCTGCTCGAACACCACCGACTACCAGGCCCGCCGGCTCAAGGCGCGGATCCGCCAGCGCGAGGGCGACAACCTGCTGGTCAACACCCTCAACGGCACCGCGCTGGCGGTCCAGCGCGCCATCATCGCCCTGGTCGAGACCCACCAGCGCGCCGACGGCAGTGTGGCCGTGCCGCCGGCACTGCAGCCCTACCTCGGGCGCGAGGTCCTCTTCGCCCGCTGACGCCGACGCTCGGAACCTGAAGCGCAGCTGGGGGAACCGGATACGCTCCACGGGTTCGCGCGCGGACTCCCCGCGAGCCTCACGGGGGCTGTGCCGCATGTCGAAGCGTCTGGTCGTTGCTGTCCTGCTCCCGGCCCTGCTGGTCGCGATGGTCGGTGGGAGCGCCATGGCGTCGCCCGCGCCGGCCGCGACAAACGGCGAGATCCTCTTTGTCCGGCTGCCTGGCAGCGGATCGCTGCCGTCGCTGTATCGCACGGCAGCTGACGGAAGCCACCGCTACGAGGTCCGGCGACTGTCGCAGCAGCTCGGCGACGGCAGCCCGGGAGCCGTCTCACCCGAGGGGCGCCGGCTGCTCGGCACCCGGGTCGTCGTGGTCGATGGCCGGGCCGTGACACGGCTCACCGTTAGCAACGTCGACGGCTCCGCGCCGCGCGACATC